>CAYZEZ010000259.1:0-6745 GCA_964477295.1 uncultured Bacteroides sp.
GGCATCTGGTATAACCTGGCCCCGGTGGCATCGAATATAGCATTTCCTACTGCACCACCCATACAGATAATGGCAGGCTCGCCTCCACCGTGAGGTACTGTTTCTTTAGTTTTTACCAGCTCCACATCTATCTTCGGTGTCCAGGAGAACCTGGTAAATTCATAGGTGTCAAAATTCTTTGTCAGCATCTCTCCATTCTGAAATTTTATATCTTCAGTAAGGGCATATCCGAGTCCCATAATAACACATCCTTCAACCTGGATAATCGCTCCCTGTGGATTGACGACAAGTCCCATATCCTGGGCAACAGAAGCCCGTTTAACCTGGACATGGCCAGTAGACCTGTCCACTTCAACCTCAACAAATACAGCCACAGTGGTGTTAGTATCTTCACCGCATGCAATTCCGTATCCCCTTCCGCCTGGACCTTTCTGGGGGGTGTATCCAAAGTTTTTAGCTGCAGTTTTTAAAACAGTGATCATCCTTTCATACTCAAGGTTTTTCAGCCGAAACTCAAGAGGATCGATCCCGGCCTTTGCTGCCATCATGTCTATTTGTTGTTCACGGGCAAAAGTATTTGTGTTTTGTGCCGGAGCCCTCCAGGCACCGGTATAAAACGGATGTACCCTGTTACCACGTCCTCCGTCAATGGAAACTGTCTTGTGATGAGGAATGGAATATAATTGTGCTGCCCCCCTGCTGCCTGCAAAATAGACCGCATAATCCCATAAAGTGATCTGCCCCGACCCGTTAATTCCGGATGTGATCTTTACAACGGCCGCCGGTCTCAGCCTGTCGTAAAAAAACTCCTCCTCCCTGGTATAAACAACCTGAACGGGTTTGCCTGTGATTTTTGCCAGTCGTGCCGCTTCAATAGCCTGGGGATTGGAAGTTTTCCCTCCAAAACCACCACCAACAAATATTTGCTTCAGACGTACGTTCTTTAATGGTAATCCCAGCTCTTCGGAAATTCCCTCACGTGTGGGATAGGGTGTCTGGCATGAAGCCCAGACGGTCATTTTATCCCCTTCCATGACAGCCGTAGCCGTATGGGGCTCAATGGGTGAATGAGCCACATATCCATCCAGGTATTCTTCTTCAAAAATATGTTCTGACAGTTCCTTTCCTTTATCAAGGTTCCCATCCTGGTCGACTTCCCGGATATTGGTCCCGTTTTTCACCAGGTAATCAAAAATGTTTTCATCATTGATACCGGTTTCCTCTGTTTCATATTCTGCCTTGATCTTTGCCCTGGCAATACCGGCCATATCAGGTACCTCATGCAGGACCGCTATAAGGTCGTCTTCATGCACAATCTTTATCCCCTTAATGGTTTCTGCCCCTGAGAGATCCAGTGAAGTTAATTTCGCAGTCAGGGTGGGCGGCCTCAGGATACTGGCATATAGCATACCGGGTAACTGAATATCAGCAGAATACCTGGCCTTTCCGGTAACCTTCTCCTCTGCATCGACATGGTGACGTGATTTACCCATTACTTTCCATTCTGACGGATCTTTCAAAGGAGGATTTTTTGATAGTGATTTGACAATTTTTTTCCCCTTGGCAAGCTGTGCATAGGTGACCTGTTTACTGTTGTCATTGATATCTGATATAATACCATTTTCAACGGTTAACCTTTCAATGGGGACATCCATGTGTTCTGACGCAAGCTGGAGCAATACACCCCTGGCTTCCGCTGCTGCAGCTCTCATTCTTTGTCCAAAGTCACGTGTAGTAAGAGATCCATATGTTCCCTGGTCCCAGGGACATATATCCGTATCCCCCATAAAAAGGTCAATGCTGTCGAGCGACACATCCAGTTCATCTGCCATCTCCTGGGGCAGGGATGTGATGGGTCCCTGTCCCATCTCAATTTTACCGGTATAACAATTGGTGCGCCCGTCTTCACGGATCAGCAGGAAGGAATTGAAATCCTCTTCTGCAAAACCAGACAGATTTTCGCCATCAAGGATATTGCATCTGGACATTGAGAAGGTGATCACTATGCCGCCTCCGAGGTTTTTCAGGAAGTCACGCCTGTCCATATTGTATGGCGATCTGAGATCAGAAAAATTCTGTTTTTCAATTTTGTTTCTTCTCATGATTAAATTCCTCCTTTCATTTCTTTTGCAGCGGTTTGAATAGCCTCGATAATCCTGCCATACGTTCCGCAACGGCAAAGATTATCCTCCATGCCATCGATGATCTCCTGCCTTGAGGGTTCAGGATTTTTCAACAGCAATCCATATGCATTCATGATCATCCCGGGTGTACAATAACCACACTGCAGTGCATCATATTTCACGAATGCCTTCTGGATGGGATGAAGTTCGCCATTATGTGCCAGACCCTCTATGGTAACTACTTTTTTATCTGCAACATCGCTGGCAGCCGTCATGCATGACCTCGTCGCTTCTCCATCGATTATTACTGTACAGGCGCCGCAAAATCCCAGTCCGCATCCGAATTTCGTACCTGTTAACCCGAATTTTGTCCTGAGAACCCACAGAAGAAGCTGGTCATCCTCCAGGGTATATTCAGCAGGTTTGCCATTGAGTTCAAAGTGAATCGTTTTAATCATGATTTTTCAGGTATTTGATTTCGCTTTCATAATCTTCCAATGTATCTATATCTCTAAGGACTTCAGGTGAATCAGTATTTACCTCTAATATATCACCGGGATGAGCCTTCACCAGGTCACGGAGATTTTTATTGTCTGTCAGCTCAACTATTTCAGAAAAATATTTTTTATCAATGATCACGGGATGGCCCCTTTCCCCATTGAAAACGGCTTGAATTATTCCTTTATCCGATTCAATGTATGCAGCAATTAATTCATCCATCACGGTTGAGCGGATCATGGGTTGATCACCCAGTAGTATAATCACCGCGGTTGTCTCCTTTCTCATGTTTTGAATGCCGCATTGAATCGAGGTAATCATCCCTGATTTGTAATTTTTATTTTCAGAATGTGAGACCGGGTATGCCTCGGTCTTCTTTTTGATCATGCCTGGAAAGGCACCCGTTACAACATGGATATGATCTGTCCGTGACCTGGAGGTCTCTTTTATAACCTGCTCAATAACAGTCGTTTCTCCAAAGGGCATTACCATTTTTGGTTGGCCCATTCTTTTTGATTCTCCCGCTGCCAGGATCATGGCAGTGATAACCGGCCTGTTTCTGCCTGATGCATTATGTTGCCGGATCAGGACGAGCTGGGCACAAATGCTAACTGCAATTTCCTGAACCGTTTTGGATTGAATTTCCAGACCGATGGGAGCAAAGACACGGTCGAATTGTTCCACGCCTGCCCATCCTTTGTCAATAAACTCTTCCCGCATCAATCTTATTTTTCTCTTACTCCCGATCATTCCAATATAAGCTGCATTGGAATGGATACATGCCTTCAATGCGGCGGCATCATCCTTATGGCCCCGTGTAACAATCACAACATATGTATCCCGGCCATAATTACTATTTTTCATAGCCGAACCGATCGGTTTCACAACGATGCTGTCAGCATCAGGAAGGTTTTGTGGATTTGCATATTCCTGCCTGTCATCAATGACAGTGACTTCAAAATCAAGGAGGCTTGCGAGATGGGAGAGGGCCTTCCCGATATGACCTGCGCCTGCAATAATCAATTCAGGTAAAGGGTAGAGGGCCTGGATGAAGAGGAAATTGCCTTGCTTCTTTATGGTGGATTCAGGTGGTTTAATTTCGATCAGGCTGCAGCTTTTTTCCTTAAAACACGAAATGATTTCATCCTGGTACTCTTGCAGGAAAGTATCATCAGGTGAAAGCTTTCCATGGATGGCTTTAATCCATTTGCGCCCTGTTTCAACCAGGTTATCTTTTCCGGCTGTTATGATTGTTGCGAGAACACCTGGAATGTTATCAGAGAGGCTTTTATCAATATCCCTGAATACTTCTTTCTGATCAGAAAGCATGGAGTCGATAATAATACTGACACGACCACCGCATAATGCTCCCCCGGCTGATGAAATGTCAGTATCAAGATTATATTCAAACCACAGAGATGAATTGCTTTGGAGAGAGCGTGTCGCCATTCTTTTGACTTCTCCTTCCAGAACGCCTCCGCCAACTGTGCCGGCTACCAGTACTGTTGCTGAAAATACAGCCGATGCTCCTTTTACCTGCGGGGTGGATCCGCTTGTCTCAATGATCGTAGCTAGGGCCAGGGGATCCTCTTTGTCTAATGTATCAGCAAGTATGGAATAAATGTTTTTCATTGATAAACAGGTGTTATAAACAGGCTACTGCCGGTATGGCACAGGACGACAGCGGGAAAAAATTTATGATATAAACATTCTGATGAACATTATAAGTGCAAGACAGACTATTGCTATAACCGGGGGAAAACTGATCCTGGCAAATGCAGAAGTAACTGCTTTGTCAAACCTCGTAAAGGAAACGGAGATCCTGTCTCCTGCAAGAAATCCTAATGGTACCAGAACCATGGAAGTAATCATTGCAACAGGTGCAAAATAGACAGAGAGAGGGACCGTTGTACCGGGATACAGACAGGCCGGGACCCCTGTGGTAAATTTGACCAGGGGAAAGATAGTTACAGCAATTAAGGCTGATCCTCCGCCCAGCAGGACCCGCGCCGGCAACTTTTGTAACCAGGTTGCCTTAAAAATTGCAAGCAGTAGCATAAATGCAGCACCTTCTGTCATAAAGGCAAAAATCGGATTGACTATGGCTCCATCCATAACCGGAAGCATGAGCAAAAAGGCATCAAACAATTTAAATAATGAGACAATGCAAACGATTAATATTGGAACGTAAATTCTGCGGGATGCTATCCATCCTGCCGAAAGAAAAAATAATCCCACGCCGGTCATAAGAGATCCTGACATCCTGGCGGCACATGCCCTGAGCCCTATTCCCAGTGCAACTTCGCTTAATCCCCATATGGCACCTATGATAAGTGCTATGCTTAATGGTGAACCGATTGATCTGTTTTCCATGGAATATTATTAAAAGTTAAACAATTCAATATAATGAGATTTGTAATACGTGTCAATCCTTATCGGGAATTATGGCTTATTTATTCTGATTCTTTTTATAATTGCCCTGGAAGCGTGGTGAGGAGTCGTTTTTTGAATATTAAGGATCTCATATACCCGCAGGTTCCAGTGTTCAACGACCTGTTCCACTAATGATTCCCTTATTGAAAAAACCAACGGGCAGGAGGCATTACGAAGAAGCCATGTGATTGATGTGGACCATATTTTACCCTCCAGTTCAAACCTTCCGGTTTCATCAATAAATATAACATGGCTATTCACTATTTCCGGGTTGGTTAATATGCGGTTTCCCATTTCAAGTGCCAGGGGATTGAAATAGAATGGACCTGTTTTAATCCAATCGCTGTTAGGATTTCTATCACAGAGGGGAATTGATGCGCCGGTCTTGATGTGGCTCATGGAGTAGGAGTCTGGTAGCTCTCCACTTTGTGCGGCTAAAGCCAGTATTCCATCAACGGATAGTTTTGATCCCTTAAGATTCTCAATCAGTTCTGATAAAAATGAGGTTTTCCCGCCACCTCTTTTCCCTGTTATGATAAATATTTCAGGATCGATAGTAAAGGAACCGGTCATATAATTGATGTACCAGGCAGCAATTTAACTATTTCTGGCATATATTTCAGGGATGTTTGAGTGGCTGGGCTATTTATCTTGTCTGACCAGGTGTTGTCCACATTCCGGACAGGTGAATGCCTGGCAGGGGATTCCTCCTTGACGGGGTTGAGTAAAGTGTCCCCCGGGACAAACGCAGGAATGTGAACTGTATTTTTTATTTCGCCAGTTCCTGATGGTTTCATTGATGTGCTCAACATTATTTGATTTACATTCCGGGCATATATGGTTATCTGTCTCCACGGAAGTGAATAAATGATTGCACTCATCGCAGCGGAACCATTCTTTTTCAAATTGAACATCTCCGCCTTCAATGACGATTGACCGGCTCTCAGTAAAAGCCAGGGCAATTTTTTTCAGACAGCTGTCATAAATTCGGGTAAAAGTGGGTCTCGAAACATTCATTATCCCGGCCGCTTCTTCCTGTGAGAGCTTTTTGTAATCAGCAAGCCGGAGGGCTTCATATTCCTCGAAATGGAGGGTCACAACACCAGACTGGTTAAAGGGCAAACCAAATGGCTTAAAACCTTTCATCGCGGGTGGGGCGTCTACTCTTCTGTGTCTTTTATGCCTGGGTGACATGTTTAATAAATAGATTTATTATGAACATATGTTCATTACAAATATAATGAACATATGTTTAAAAGGAAATATATTTGTTAATTTTGCGCATAGAAATTTTACCTTGCACCTCGCACCTTGCTCCTCCTTATTTTTAAGCAGCTACTTAATGTATCAATAAATGATCTAAATATGAAAATAGCACTCCCCACAGATGATAAAACCTCCATCTGTCCACATTTTGGAAGAACCTCGGGATTTATGATTTTTAAAATTGAGGACAGGAAAGTTGTTGAATCCGAGTTCAGGCAAAATACCTTTACCGGTCATGCACAGGGTCATCATCATGAACACGGGCATCCTCATCAAGAAGGAGAGCATCATCACAGTCATGCGGGGATACTCCAGGCCCTTGGCGATTGTCAGATTGTCATTGCCAAAGGCATGGGCAGGCGTTTGTACAATGATTTTGAAGAGTGGAAGATCCAGGTATTTATCTCAAAAGAAAACGATATTAA
>CAYZEZ010000260.1:0-6734 GCA_964477295.1 uncultured Bacteroides sp.
GTTCAAAAAACTGTTTTACCATTAACCTCATAATAAAGATAGAAGCTGGTATGCCAAGTACGAATGAGATAGCTGTAAGCTTTAAGAATTCTTTGTTTACCAGTACAAGTATTCCTCCCAGACTCGCACCCGTAACCCGCCGGATGGTTATCTCCTTATTTCGCTGTTGGGTTGAGAAAATAGACAATCCCAACAATCCAAGGCAGGAAATAAATATGCCAAACAAAGTGAAAAAGAACACGATCTTCCAGGTGCTGTGCATGGTTGTCGTTATCGTGTCCTCAAAATCTTCAAGGAAGAAATAGATGAACGGATATCCCGGATTGAATTTTTCATATAATTCTTCAATCTGGCTGGTGACCTTATCCCGGTTCATTCCTGACAATTTTATAAAGACAAACCTGTTTGCTTCGGTAAACGGAATGATCAGGTTTTCACCACCAAGTTTAATAGGAAAAGAAGAAAAGTCTTCTACCACTCCAATAATGGTATATTTGTCATCGTACAGATAAAATGTCTGGCCAACCGGGTTTTCAATATCAAGCGCACGTGCAACGGATTCATTTATAACAATGGCATCGGTCGAATCTGTCGGGTAATCAGTAGAATAAAACCGTCCATCTACCAGGTTTATTCCAAGCGTTTTATCAAAATCATATCCGGCCCACATAACCCTTGCCAGGGCATTGGGTACGTCCGGTTCGAGCCCCCAATCAAATTCACCCTGGTCAACAAATAATGGATTGTGAGAAGCCGTGGATACATTAACCACTTCTGGCAACTGCAGCAGGCTGAATTTAAAATCGGAATAATTATCATCCAGGTCACCCCTTGCAGGAATATACATCAGGTTCTTCTGGCGCAGGCCGTAATCAAGGCTGCTCAATAATTCGTATTGTTTAAAAATATAGATTGAACAAACAACAAAAATGATGGAAAATGTAAATTGAACGACAACAAGTACTTTTCTTAATGATCCTCCTTTCCTTGAAGAAATAAATGATTTCCTGATCACATCAAGCGGTTTGAAAGAAGAAAGAAATAGTGCAGGGTAACTGCCGGCAATGAAGCTTGTCAGGATCAGTATCCCAATCATTGAGAAGATAATTACTGGATTCCCCAACTCAAGCCTGATGTCAGCTTCAAAATATTGATTGAACCTGGGAAGTGTGAGGTCGACAATTAATATGGACAGGCTTAATGCAATGAAAACGATAATAAATGTTTCCCCGATAAATTGCCGGATAAGTTGCCAGCGTGTGGCACCGATCACCTTTCTGATCCCTACTTCCAGTGTCCTGTCGACAAAACGGGCCGTCGACATATTCATGAAGTTAATGCAGGCAATGATCAGTATAAGGGCAGCCAGCAAGGAGAACATAAGAACACCATAAATTCCCTTTGATTCACCCTTAAGGTGCTGCTTCTTAAAAGGCAATAGTTTTTGTACAGTTTTTATATCCGGATCCAGTTTATCTTTGAAGAATGATGGAAGGCTGTCACTAATTACTTCCCACTCTGACGGATTATCAATATACAAATAGGTAAAATAGGGATTACCCTCAAATCCCTCAGTTCTCACTCCCTGTTCCTTCAGGAAACCGAAGGGTATAATAAAATCGAACTGGAGAGTGGAATTGTCGGGGTATTCCTTGCATACCCCGGTAACCCTGAAATCGTATTCCCTGCCTACCCGGATCACCTGGTCAAGCGGATCAGCATCCCCAAAATACTTATGTGCCATCTCTTCGGTGACCACGATGGAATGTGGCTCTTTCAGGGCAGTTGCAGGATTTCCTTTCGACAAGGGAAAAGAAAACATCTCGAAAAAGCCGGTATCAACAGCCAAAATGTTTGACTCAATAAAACTCCTGGTGAGGTCCGGTCCATCGTCACCGGATAGTGTGTCCCGGTGAATCCAGCTTAACAAATATTCCATTCCGCCGTGAACCCTTGACATATTTGTTATTTGCGGGATCTCATCCAGTAATGCAGGTCCGCAGCTTGGCCCGCAGCGATCTGTTAATAATTCACCCGTACTCATTTCCAGGGTCTGCTCAAAAGCGAACAGGTTATCTATATTTTCATGAAACCGGTCGAAACGGATCTCATTCCATACCCACATAAAGATCAAAAGAGAACAGGAAAGTCCAATTACCAGACCCGCCAGGTTGATCATTGAAAAAACAGTATTCCTTGTGATAATCCTGAGGGTAAGCTTAATAATATTGCCAAACATTTTTTTAGATAATTATTGCATATTTGCCAATTTCTATGCCACGAGGTGTAAATCTCAGGATACCAATATATTGGGAAATAATAAGCTGAATAACCTGGAATTTTTCGTCCATCGGTGGACATATAATTGTCCATTTTTGGACAATTATGTAATTTTGTTATTCTATATATAGAACCTGAATATTGCACCACCTCGCAACTCGTAACTTAATTCGGAGCTGATGAGCAAAGCTGAAGGCAAAATACTGGTCGTAGATGATGATCCCTATATTCTGCTGTCATTAACTACGCTGCTCGAACAACACTATGCCACAATTCAGGCTATTAAGGATCCTGAACAGGTCACTGAAAATCTGTCAGCGGATTCATGGGATGTGATTCTCCTTGATATGAATTTTAAACTGGGTGACACATCAGGCGAAGAAGGGATAAAATGGCTGAAAAAGATCCTCGATCTTGAACCTGCAGCCAACATTATAATGATTACGGCCTATGGTGATGTAAACAATGCTGTCAGGGCCATGAAACTTGGGGCCATTGATTTTATCACCAAGCCCTGGCACAATGAAAAATTGCTCGGTACTGTTTCCTCTGCATACAGGTTGAGTGTGTCAAGAAAGAAGGTCAGGCAGTTGCAGACCCAGAAATCGGCATTAAGCTCTGCCATCGATTCGCAATATCCCGACATGATTGGAGAGTCGAAGGCCATGAAGCAGGTGATCAAAGACATTGAAAAAGTAGCAACAACCGATGCCAATGTTATCATCCTGGGTGAAAATGGGACTGGCAAAGAGTTGATTGCGCGGGAAATTCACAGGAGATCTATGAGAAGAGATGAGGTTTTTATCTCAGTAGACCTGGGCGCACTTTCAGAATCACTCTTCGAGAGTGAATTGTTCGGGCATCAGAAAGGTGCCTTTACGGATGCCACAGAAGACCGGACGGGGCGTTTTGAAGCAGCCTCTGGTGGAACACTTTTCCTGGATGAATTAGGTAATCTTTCCCTGGCTCTGCAGTCAAAACTTTTATCTGTTCTGCAAACAAGGCAAATCTATCGTGTTGGAAGCAATAAACCGGTAGAAATTGATATCAGGCTTATCTGTGCAACCAATCAACCCATCAATAAAATGGTAAATGATGGACAATTCAGGCAGGATCTTCTTTATCGGATTAATACAATTGAAATTGATATTCCGCCATTGCGCGACAGACCGGAAGATATCACCTTGATAACCAGATTTTATTTGTCCCGGTATAAAAAGAAATACAGGAAAGAGAAGTTGAGTATACCCGATTATGTGATTAAAAAACTTCAAAAATTCGATTGGCCGGGTAACATACGTGAGTTGCAACATGCACTGGAAAGGGCCGTTATTATGAGTGATGGAAATATCCTGAAAACCTCAGATTTTCAGTTTCTTTCACTTGAGGATACGGCCGGTCCGAGAGTTGATGATTATAATCTGATGGACCTTGAGAAATGGGCAATAAGTAGTTGTCTTAAAAAACATGGTGGTAATGTTACAAGAGCTGCTGATGAATTAGGTGTAACACGCGGTGCACTTTACCGGAGAATAGAAAAACATGGTATTTAGAAATTTCAGGATCAACATTGTTATTCGTATCCTGTTTGTATTAGCAGGACTGGTGCTGATTGCGATTTGGGTTACGGGGAATCATTTTCTGCGGGCCACATATATGGGCATAATGGTCATTGGATTGGTGATAGAAATGTTTCTATTTATCGATCGTTTAAACCAGAATCTGGCTAGCTTTTTTTCAGGTTTGCTTTATGATGACTACTCCCAGCACCTTACCCAGCCCGGGAAAGGAAAGTCGTTCAGACTATTATTTAAAACCCTGAATACATTGAGTGAGAAGATGAGTAACCTGAGCATTGAGAAGGAAAGTCATAGTCAATATCTATTCAGCCTGATTGAACAGGTTAGGGTAGGATTGCTTTCAGTTGATCATTCCGGTGAAGTATTCATCGTAAACACGACATTAAAGGAGTTACTTGGAGTGTTTAATATTGTGACCGGCAGCAACCTGTATAAAAGCTCACCGGAAATAATGAATATCATTAACCAGATAAGGCCTGGGGAGCATCAGCTTATTAAATGGAGGATAGGGAATGCCGAGATCCCTTTTTCATTCCAGATCAGCATTTTTAAATCGGAAGGGAAGGAGTATACTCTGTTGTCTGTCCACGATATCCGCACCGAATTGGAGGAAAAGGAACTCGAAGCATGGCACAAGCTGATCAGGGTGCTGACACATGAAATAATGAATTCTGTAACGCCAGTGGTCTCACTTAGCAGCTCTCTGAATGACCTGGTTAGCAATAATGCCTCAAAGATCAGGGATGAGAAATTGAAGTCGCGATTAAAAGATGGATTGTTAGCTATCCAGGACAGAAGTTCCGGACTCATGAAGTTTACCGAGGCATACCAGAATCTCACCCGCCTTCCGTCACCCTCTATACGGCAAATTGAAATCCGTGACCTGCTGAAACAGGTTGAGACCTTATTTGCAAACCAGTTCAAGGAACAAAATATTCAGCTTGGTATAATGTATGATGGAAAACCCAAATCATTTAAGGGTGATATTAAATTGCTCGAGCAGGTGCTGATCAACCTGATTAAAAATGCCCAGGCAGCGGTAAGCCAGTCTGTCCCCCCGGTTGTGGAATTGATCGTCTCAAAACCAGAAGGGCATCAGATCAGTATTGTTGTCAGGGATAATGGTACCGGTATACCAAAGGATATAATGGACAGGATATTTGTACCCTTTTATTCCACCAAAATGGATGGTTCCGGGATTGGACTGAGTGTGTCCCGACAGATCATCATGATGCACAGAGGGACATTGGATGTCCGCTCCGAACCTGGTATTGGAAGCGAATTTATAATTCTTCTCTGAGAGAAATAACACCTGATAGATTTATTTAGACTCAATTAAAATTGAATCACCTCTCCCAAATTAAATAATCACTTAATATCTAATCACTTGGGCTTTGCTATATTTAGGCAATCTGAGTATTCTTAACTTCCAATCTATAAACCTGATATCTATGAAAAATCAAAACAGAAGAGGATTCATTAAATCCGGCCTGCTTGGTGCAGCTGGCGTGGCATATGCCGGGAATCAAAAGTTGAACATTAACAGCAGTTCGTCAGAGGATAAGCCTGTCATTACCCGTACCCTTGGGAAAACGGGTTTGGAAATGCCGGTCATCAGCATGGGAGTGATGCGTGCTGATAATCCAAATTTACTTAAAGCGGCTATTAAAGCCGGCATTATCCACTTTGATACAGCTCATGGATATCAGGATGGGAGAAACGAGGCAATGGTAGGGGATGTGATAAAAGAACACGACAGGAAAAAAATTATAATTACCACTAAGATAAGTCCTGCAGGACGCCAGCGGGATGGCTCTTTTGGACCGGAATACGATGAAAAAGAATTCAGGGAAATGCTGGAAACCAGTTTATCGCGGCTAAAAATGGACTACGTTGATATACTCTTGCTCCATGGTTCACGAGGGAAAGGATCGTTGGAATTTGAGCCGGTCTTGGAAGTGATGAACTCTTTTAAGAAACAGGGCAAGGCAAGGTTTATTGGTACTTCAACCCATTCGAATGAAGTGGAAGTGATCGAAGGAGCTATTGAGCGGGGAGATATCGATGTGGTACTGACAGCTATAAATTTCAAACAGGACCATGTAGATAAATTGAAAGAAGTTATAGCCAGGGCAGCTGATGCAGGCATTGGAATTATTGGAATGAAAAATATGGCAGGGGGCTACCTGGATGAAGAGAAACAAAAGCCGGTCGATCCGAAAGCTGCACTTAAATGGGTATTGCAGGATCCCAATATAACTACCTGCATTCCCGGGTTTGTTACCTTTGACCAGTTGGAGCAGGACCTTGAAGTCATGCGCGATATCTCAATTTCAGACGATGAATTGAAATCCTTGCAGCTTGCTGCCTCTGAGACTGGATTGTATTGCCAGGGTTGTGAATCCTGTATAGCAGGTTGTCAGAAAAACTTGCCCATTCCCGACCTGATGCGCGCCTATATGTATGCTTACGGTTATAGTGAGATGGGAAAGGCACACAGGACTGTCACTGAAGCTAATGTAAGCGAAAATCCATGCACAGGATGCAGGGTGTGTACTGCCCATTGTGCAAAAGGATTTAATCTGGCCGAAAAAATTGCCAGGATCACCAGGATAAGCAGCGTCCCGGAAGATTTTCTTGTATAAATATTAAAACTGGCACCTCTCACCTCGCAATCCACTCTCCATAATACCAAATTTAAAATAATGAGTAGAATAAACAGAAGAAACTTTATCAAATCAACCATGCTGGGGGCTGCAGGCGCTGCAGTCGCTGGTGGGCAATTGCATGCCGGAACAGGATTGCCGGTCGATGAAAAACCTTTTATTACCAGAACCCTGGGCAGAACAGGTATTGAGTTGCCGGTGATCAGCA
>CAYZEZ010000261.1:0-6707 GCA_964477295.1 uncultured Bacteroides sp.
AATGATAATCAAATCCGTACCTGTTGCTGCCAAACATTTCTTCACCCGCATCTTTCTCTGCTATAAATCCTAACCTGACCTTATCTGTGTATTTAAAAGTGTACCTGGTATAAAACTTAATCCTGGATCCCGGGAAGGCTGCATTTGGATTGTTTTCCAGTATCGAATCGGGCATTTCCTTATATCCGGCCTGGCGTTGAAGAGTCTGGACAGACCTTAGGAACAGGTCATGCGATGGCCGGATTTTTTTAGTGGCAGCATATTCCCGTACAGCACTGGATGGTTCAACCGTCACAAAGGGTTGAATGGTCATGGCCAATTGTGTGTCGAAACCATACACCAGGGGGAGCTCGTTGATGCTCAGTAATTCCCCATTTTCCTTAATATAATCAAGTAGGCTAAGTATCTGGAAATCATTTAGTAAGTGAAGCCGATCAAGCTCTTCTATCGTGGCAGTATTCAGGTTAAGAGGTTGTTCATAATAGTTTATGAGGTCGTGAAAAAATGAAGTGAAATCAATTTCTCTGTCTTCTTCCCGGGCAATATTTTCGATCAGGTCCTCAACCAGGGTATAGATACTTGCCTCATCGTCCTGCGCAAAAACCGGCAGGATCATTGTGACCATCGAAAAAACCAACAACAGCTTCTTTATCATGAAAAGATGGGTATGGCGTTAAGTTACAATGTTTTCATCAAATTTCTGCTTCTCACAATAACCTTATTTAATAGTGTACTGCAGGGAAAAGTGGGGTGTATATCCCAGGACCTGTTGACGGGAAAAAGCAATGCCGGCACGAATATTTTTGAGTACCAATCCTAATCCAAAGCTATGCTCTGCAAAATCTCCCACTTTCACACCTGTTCGTGCAGTAACCATCGGAAGGATCCTGTATTCAATCCCTGCCTTATATAGTACCGGACCCCATTCAAGGTTTTTCTCTGTTTCGAAGCTGATAAACAAATTATCCTGGTAATTATACCCGATGCCTAATTTGAAAATCATTGGTATGCGTTCATTATTAATTCGTTTGGAATAACAGGAATGGGTGGGATTAAATATGTGAAATCCAATAAACAGGTTCTTTAACGGAGAGGCAAGCACCCCGGCTTCAATAGCAACAGCCCCCTGATTCCCTGTTTCATCGTCGACATGAGTGTTTAAATAATCGAATTGGATACCGGCTGAGAATTTATCATTCAATGCCTTGCCAAAACCTAATCCGATCTTACTTTCATTATAAACCGGATATCCGAAATAGCTGTAATTCAAACTGAAGGTCCCTGTACCTGTAGGTAAACTGAAAACCAATGAATGAAGGCTGAGCTCGGGCACCAGGAATTTATTCTCATGAAAGATCCCGAGTGCAAGGTGAGGATAAAATCCAAGCCCTGCCTGGTTAAGGGAAGCAGACCACAAGCCTGTTGTCATTACCCCGGCACCACCCATGGCTACAGCCCTGGAGCCTGCCGGATAATTATCGCTGGCAGCAGAAATTAAATATGGAAGGAAAATACAAAACACAAAAACCGCATAGCATCGTCGGATAGTCGAATCGAAATCATTATGCAGTTTAATTGGTTTTATATTCATACTTAACCGACTTCAGATCCTCGTTGGCCTTGACGATTTTCTTTTCAAGGCCAGCTTTGAAGGCAACGATTCTTTCAAACACTTCCTTGTCTCCTGCACCAATTATCTGTGCAGCCAGAATACCTGCGTTCCTTGCACCATCCAGTCCAACTGTAGCCACCGGAATGCCCGGGGGCATCTGGAGAATGGACAATATTGAATCCCATCCATCGATAGAGATAGATGCTTTTATGGGGACTCCAATAACCGGTAGCGGCGTAAAGGCAGCCATTACCCCGGGCAGGTGTGCAGCACCTCCAGCCCCGGCAATAATAACCCGGATGCCTCTCGAATGCGCTGATCTGGCAAATTCCGCAACCTGATCAGGGGTCCTGTGGGCTGATAAGGCATTGACCTCAAAAGGAATTTGTAACTCATTCAGGATTTTTGCAGCTTCTTCCATTACAGGCAGATCCGATATGCTGCCCATGATAATGCTTACTTTTGGGTTCATAATATATCTGTTTATGATATTTCGTGCCGTTTATCGAACAAAAAAATGATTTTTTTCAAAATTAACTTAGTAATTTCGTATTTCACTACTAAAATTTGATTTATTAAACCAAATTGCTGGGTACCAGTTACAATTTAACGGGTAAAAAAAACTTGAAATATCAGTTTACCATACGCCTAACACCTAGTAACCAGCAACTTGCAACTAACAACTTTTTTTGTGAATACCATAAAAATTCGAAACAAGGAATTCGGCCCTTTCATATCTGAATCTGAGATTAAAAAGACTGTTTCAAGACTGGCAATTGAAATTAACCGCGATCTCAAAGATAAGGATGTAGTTTTTATTGGTATTCTTAACGGAGCCTTTATGTTTGCTTCCGATCTTTTCAGGAAAATTAAACTCGATTGCCAGATTACATTTGTCAAACTTGCTTCCTATACAGGTGATACTTCGAGAGGCAAGGTAAAACAACTGATTGGCCTGGGAGAACAGATAAAGGGCAAGACGGTTGTGATCCTGGAAGATATTGTGGATACCGGCATAACCCTCGATACTATCGTGAAACAATTAACCGGCTTTGAACCTGAAGAAATATTGGTGGCAACCCTTCTTTTCAAGCCGGATGCATTGAAAAAAGTGGTTGTCCTGGATTATATCGGGATAGAAATTCCTAACGATTTTGTAATAGGCTACGGTCTCGATTTTGACGGCTATGGCAGAAACCTTCCTGAAATCTATAAAATTATCAAGTCCTGATTAATAAGTCATACTGAATTTAGTTCAGCATCTCCTTGCATTACAGCAGATTCCGATCCGGAGTACTCGGGACGGAATGACGAATAAGAAAAATGAAAGCAGTTTTTCTATCTTTGCATCCTGTCTGAAACCTGTAAACCGTTTATTATGCTAAACATTGTGATTTTTGGTCCCCCGGGCTCCGGGAAAGGGACCCAATCAAAGAAAATTATCCAGAAGTATGGATTGAATCACCTGTCGACAGGTGATATGCTAAGAGCTGAAATTGCAGCTGAAAGTGATCTTGGACTGGAAGCTAAAAGCCTTATCTCCAAGGGTGAATTAGTCCCGGATAAGGTGGTTATTGGAATGATAGAAAAGAGGATCGGAACAGCCGGGGATGTCAACGGATTTATATTCGATGGTTTTCCCAGGACAGTGGCTCAAGCCGGGGCACTCGATAACGTGTTATCTGCAAGGGGCCTGGAAATCACCCTGATGATCAACCTTGATGTGGAAAAACAGGAACTGATTAACCGGCTGCTAAAACGTTCAGAACAGGAGGGAAGGGCAGATGATAACCTCGAGACCATTCAGAACAGGATCTATGTGTATGAAAGCCAGACCAGCCCTGTGATCGAATATTACCAGGAGCAGGATAAGGCCCGTCAGGTTGAAGGACTGGGGAGCGTGGATGAAATCTTTGAACGGATCGTTAATG
This sequence comes from uncultured Bacteroides sp., assembly GCA_964477295.1. Classification (GTDB taxonomy): domain Bacteria; phylum Bacteroidota; class Bacteroidia; order Bacteroidales; family SM23-62; genus CAYZEZ01. The sequence goes on from CAYZEZ010000261.1 coordinate 3,544, forward strand.
TGATAAATCCTTAACTGCGTCGGGTTTAAGCAACTTCTCTGCGCCGTTAAGCAATAAATACATTCTTGGCGGAATCAAACTTTGTGGATTATGTAAAAATCTTTTGCCGCTCGGGCAAGGGAGGTGCAGGTTCAAAACACCTGCACAGGGACCGCTTTACCGCTAAGGGAGGTCCGGATGGAGGTGATGGAGGCCGCGGGGGACATATCATGCTTCAAGGCGATAAACAATTATGGACCCTGCTTCACCTAAAGTATAAGAAGCACAATATGGCCGGCAATGGGGAAAATGGGGGGTCTTCCCTTAAAACCGGGGGGGATGGAAAGGACATTGTGCTGAAGGTGCCTCTGGGAACAATTGCAAGGGATGCTGAAACTTCGGAATTTCTGTTTGAGATCACCGAACATGGAGAAACAAAAATTCTCAAAAAAGGAGGCATGGGTGGACTGGGGAATGATCATTTCAAATCAGCCACTCACCAGACACCCAGGTTTGCACAACCGGGTGAGCCGGCAGAAGAAGGATGGAACGTCCTCGAACTTAAATTACTGGCGGATGTGGGACTGGTTGGTTTTCCAAATGCGGGAAAGTCAACGCTTCTCTCTGTTGTCTCTGCCGCAAAACCAAAAATAGCCGACTACCCTTTTACCACCCTCAAACCCAACCTGGGCATAGTAGCCTATCGCGATGACCAGTCGTTCGTTATGGCAGATATACCCGGAATAATTGAAGGAGCCCATGAAGGGAAAGGGATCGGTTTAAGGTTTTTACGCCATATTGAACGCAACTCGGTGCTTCTTTTCCTGGTTCCTTCCGATGCAGATGATATACATAAGGAATACAAGATCCTTTTAAACGAACTGGAAAAATATAACCCTCAATTACTGGATAAAAGGAGAATGCTGGCCATTTCAAAATCGGATCAATTGGATGACGAATTAAAAGATGAAATACAATCAGACCTTCCGGATATACCATGGGTGTTTATTTCTTCGTTTACTTCGGAGGGGATCACCACGCTTAAAGACGGGCTCTGGAAATTATTAAACTGATCTTTATGCTCGATAAATTAAATCTCTGGGACCAGGCCGCATTTCTTTTTCTCAATGGGATGCACTCTCCATTCTGGGACCAGGTAATGCATTGGATCAGTGGGAAATATTCCTGGATGCCCCTGTACATATTGATCATCGGATATATGGTCTACCGGTTTCGCTGGAAGAGTATCCTGATCATCCTGCTGGTTGTCCTGCTGGTTACCCTCAGCGACTGGACCTCGGTCCATCTGTTTAAAAATGTCTTTCACAGGCTCAGGCCCTGTCATAATCAGGATATTTCCCACCTTGTGCACCTGGTGAATAACCATTGCGGCGGAAAATATGGATTTGTCTCTTCTCATGCGGCCAATGCATTTGCAGTGGTGGGCTATACGTCATTGATCATCAGGAACAGGTACTACACATATGGGATAATTTTATGGGCGATCATTGTAGGTTACAGCCGGATCTACCTGGGCGTGCACTATCCCGGGGATGTTTTGGGTGGTGCTATGCTGGGGCTAATTGTTGGGTACTTGGTTTATCTTATATTTAAATTTATTGAAAAGAGATTTAGATTGAACCAGATTGAACTAAATTGAACTAGATTTATTCTTTAATTTTAGTCAATTTAGTCATTCTAGTCAATTCTTCATGTTTTATCTGAATTCCATATCAAACGATCCTTATTTCAACCTTGCCACCGAAGAGTTTCTTCTGAAGGAGACTAAAGAGGAGTATTTTCTTACCTATATAAATGAACCTTCAATAATAGTAGGCAAGCACCAGAATACCTACGCTGAAATAAACCTGGATTTTGTCCGCAGGAACAACATCAAAGTCGCCAGGCGCCTGACCGGTGGAGGTACAGTGTTTCATGATTATGGGAACCTGAATTATACATTCATTGTGAACGGGAAGGAAGGCCATCAGGTAGATTTTAAGAAGCATACCAGGCCAATCATCGGTTTTCTTGAATCCCTTTCGATCAAAGCCGAATTTGGCGGTAAGAACGATCTGCTTATGAATGGCCTGAAAATATCGGGAAATGCAGAGCATGTTTTCAGGAACAGGGTACTTCATCATGGCACATTGCTGGTCGATGCAAAACTGTCTTCCCTTTCAGATGCCCTGAAGGTGAACCCGATGAAATACAGTGATAAAGCCGTCCGATCGATCCGAAGCAAGGTGTCAAATATTTCGGGAAGCCTGAAGGAACAAGTAAACATCGATCAATTAAAAAACCGGTTAACAGAATTTATCAGGAAGGAGAAGGAGGGTATAAACTATATATTGACCGTGCAGGATATAGAACGGATTTCAGCCCTTCGTGACCAGAAGTTCTCTGTCTGGGAATGGAACTTCGGTTATGGTCCCAAATATATATTTACAAATACAATCAAACGGGAAGGACGGTTAGCTGACATTTGCCTTGAGGTTGTCAGGGGGATGATTATTAAAGCATCTGTTAAAGGGGACCTGTTTAGTGAGTCATGTGCCCTGAAGATCAATAATGCATTAATAAATAGTCTTCATCACTATGAAAGAATACTGGGGCGCCTCCGGCAAATTTCTGATAATACGTGCTTTCAGGTAGTTGGCTATGAGGAATTTACACAGGAATTATTTTGACTTTTAATTTTCTGAACACACTGCGGTTATCACCGGAGGATATAAATAAATCCTATATTTATACCCAGAAACAATGATCCCGATGGATGCATTCAGACAAACCTGGCTGGTTGTTTTTTCAATACTTTTCTGGTTATGGTTTATTCTCACCAACATTGCCATGTTTGCCGTTGCATGCATAATCTGGTTATTTACCCGGCCCTTTGGAAAAAGACTATTTCTTCTGCACCGGTTCTCCAGTTTATGGGGGCACAGCTATATGTGGATCAATCCGCTCTGGCCCACACAGATATATGGAAGGGAGAATATCCGGCCGGGACACACCTATGTGATCATTTCCAATCACCAGTCGATGCTCGACATACTGGTGCTGTACGGACTATTCCGTCATTATAAGTGGGTGTCAAAAAAGGAAAACTTCAGCATTCCGATCATTGGCTGGCTGATGCGGCTGAATAATTATGTTGAGCTGGACAGGTCCAGTAAAAGAAGCTA
>CAYZEZ010000262.1:0-6679 GCA_964477295.1 uncultured Bacteroides sp.
TTCTGAACTCGTTTCAGAATCCGTATTTAGCTGATAATGAGTTCCTGAAATAAATTCAGGATGACCATTTAAACTAAAAAAAGACACTTTTGAGACAACCCCATCTTCGATCCTTCATAACAATTAATTTTGTGTTCGCTCACCCCGCCACAAGCACCGGGGAATGCGTTCACAGGATTCAGATTCTCAAAGTTATAAATTAATTCGGATCATAAGCCCATTTTAGGAAAATTGATCCCCAGGTAAATCCCCCGCCAAATGCTGCCAGGATAAGGTTATCTCCTTTCCTGAGCTTATCTTCCCATTCCCAGAGGCACAGAGGAATTGTTGCAGCGGTGGTATTCCCATATTTTTGAATATTGATCATAACCTTTTCTCTGGGAATGCCCATTCTCCTTGCTACAGCTTCAATAATACGCATATTAGCCTGATGGGGGACAAGATATGACAGGTCTTCAGGCGTAATCTGATGCTTCTTCATCATTTCAACAGACACATCTGCCATTCTGGAAACAGCAAATTTAAAAACGGCCTGACCTTCCTGGTAAACATAGTGTTCATTGTTATCGACCGTTTCATGGGTTGCGGGATGAAGGGATCCACCGGCTTTGAGAAACAGGTGCTTCCCTCCCGATCCGTCCGAGTGCAGGTCATGATCCATGACCCCTACCTCTTCTTCAGTAGGTTCAAGTAATACAGCCGTTCCGGCATCACCAAATAACGGACAAATTGTTCTGTCGCTGTAATTTGTGATCGAAGACATTTTATCAGCTGCAACGATGATTATTTTTTTACAATTGCCGCTTTCAATAAATGCAGCACCTGTCTGGAGGGCATAAAGAAATCCTGAGCAGGCAGCTATTAGATCGTACGACCATGCATTCTCCAACCCGGCCTTATAAGCGATCAGGTTAGATGTTGTCGGGAACATCATATCGGGTGTCACAGTGGCCGTAATTAAAAGATCGATCTCACCCGGTGCAACTCCTGTTTTCTCCAGCAATCCATTGACTGCCGCAACTCCCATATCTGAGGTTGCTTTGCCTGGCTCTTTCAGTATCCGCCTCTCCTTTATACCGATCCGTTGCATGATCCACTCGTCACTGGTATCGACCATCTTGCTGAGCTCTTCATTGGTTAACCGGTAATCTGGCAGAAATGCATTGACCCCTGTAATTGCCGCTCTGATCTTTGTCATGAATGAAAAATTCCTTAAAGGTTTTGGTTCACTATGAGATAATTGTTTTTGACCTGGTACAGGCAGGAAACCTGAGAGTGCTTAGAGTCTGTAAGAAATCTATGCATAGTGAACAAATTGCTGTATGCAGTGATTTAAGCAGGTATTATGAATTAAACTTTTGCACCCTCCTCAACAATCAGCTTTCCTTTATAATACAGGTTGCCATCCACATAATATGCACGATGATACCTGTGTATTGTACCGGTTGTTGGGCAAGTGGCCAGTGTGGGACTCTTAGCCTTTACATGCGTTCTTCTCTTATCCCTTCTTTGCTTTGATGTTTTTCTCTTCGGATGTGCCATTATAATTAATTTATATCAGATATATCTTTTAATTGATCCCATCTGGGATCGGTTTTCTGTTCTTCAATTTTTAGTTTATTGAGCTGTTCAATCATGCTTTGATTACATTCCGATTTACCATTCTTCTCAGGATGTATTTTCTGGTAGGGAAGTGACAGGTGCACAAATTCATACAGGTACTGGGCCGTTTCAACCTCATATTCCCTGGGTGACAGGATAATCACATTCTCAGACTGCTCATATGACTCTTCCCCAAATCTGAAGTAGAGTGTATCTTCGTATTTTACTGCCATATTAAACACTTCGAGGCATCGGTCGCATGTCACCTTTACTTCACCATCCAGCATAAAATGCATCTCCAGGAAAAGGGGATTTTTTATCAGTTCGATTTGGACATCAACGATCCCGCTTTTTACCTCCGACTCAATAAAAGCTTCAAAGAACTTATCATCAATTAAAAAATTGAATGTATGATTTCCGTCTTTCAATCCCGTAAAAGGGATCACATATTTCCTCAAACCTCGCACAACATCCAAAATTTTGTCGTGCAAAAGTATAAATTTAAATGAATTATAAAAAAGATTTTCGAGCTTTAATGCTTATTTAAAGCAAAGTAAGGAAAGAGCACTACCGGCCAATAACAGCTTCTATCGACTCAATTAAATCATCTATAAAATAGTCGTCCTTTGAAATATATTTACTGGCACCATTTTTAATAAATTCGGGTATCAGGTTTTCGTCTTCCTGGCAGGAAAGGACAATGACTTTGGCATTAGATTTCATTTCCTTTAATTTGATCAGCACATCCATTCCGCTTAAAGATCCTCCCTGATTTTCCGGGAAAATATGATCAAGCACAATCAGGTCTGGTTTCAAATGCATGTTTTCAATACATTCTTCCCCGGAAAAAAAAGTCTTAACCTGAATTCCCGACCTGCTCTTGAAAGTATACTCAAGAAGATTGAGAATCATCTTGTCATCATCAACAAAAAACACAAGTTTGCTAGACATCGGTCTTTATTTATGTTCACAATCCTACAATACAAAAAATCATCACAATTTAAACAAAATCCGGAATTTCTACAACTTTCAGTGTTTGAAGACCTTAAAAAAACAATATTAGTTGCATCATCTTGTCAAATCCCACACTCATACCCACTCAAACCAGGATCGAAGAACAAGGAACCAGGAACAATTGGTATCTTGTGCTTCCAATGAAAGAGTGCATTCATCATAAATTTATCCTCGACGGTGAAATAGTCGATTGTGAAATGTTTAATCCCGCAATGATAGATGTGGGAACTTCAATCTATGAAGTGGTACGGGTGATGAAGGGTAAAATACTATTTATCCACGATCATCTTGAGCGATTGCAGCAATCGGCCCGCCTGGCCGGATTTACAGTCTGGTATTCCCCTGATTCCCTGCAGGTTATGATTTCTCATTTACCCGCTCTGAACGGCATAATGGAAGGTAACATTAAAATCGTATGTAACCACGATCCGGCCGGACAGGATAAATTCCTTGCATATTTTGTTTCCCATCATTATCCAACTCAGGAACAATATGAGAAAGGGGTGAAGCTTATGACGTATCACTTCACCAGGACCGATCCGCACAAAAAGATCTGGAGGCCCCTGCACAGGGCAGCAGTTGAAGAATACATCGAAAAGAATAATCTGTATGAAGTATTGCTTTTTGACGATCACAACCGGATTACGGAAGCCAGCAAAGCCAACGTGTTTTTTATTTCGGGGGATGAAGTATTTACTCCTCCGGTCGACCTGGTATTACCAGGAATTACCAGGAAATATATATTGAAATTATGCCGCAATCAGCAAATCCCTTATAATGAAGAAATAATAACTGTTGGCCGGTTAGACACCTTTGAAGCAACATTTATTACCGGTACTTCCCCTGAAGTATTGCCTGTATGTCAGGTGAATGAATGTTTATTCAATGTAGATCACCCCTTATTAAGATTATTAGTGAAAAAATACAATGATTTTATTGAGATTGCCTTGAAACCCGGATTTAAAAACATCTGAAAAGATTATTAACAGGCCAGATAATAAAATACGTCAAAATCTTATATTTCCTGCCTGTGGTTACTGAATAATTTTTTAGTTTTGCCTGATTGAAGCTCCTCGCCCTGACTACCCGGGGGGAACAATATCCTGAGTTCGGCAAAGTCAATGCGCTCGCAGGATTAAAAATTCTTTATATATGAAGAGACCCGTTATCATTTTGGCCGCTATTTTTGTTTTTTGCATGTCCGGCTTACATGCTCAGCATATATATCCAAAATCAAGCGGCGAGTTTTTATTTCAGTTCGCTGATGTTGAGCTTGCCAATGAAACAGTCACAAATAATCCCATACGCTTTACAATGTTCCTGCATTTAGGACAATACTGGCATTTTGATATAGGAAATAATTTTGGATTTTATACAGGAACAGCCTTACGTAATGTTGGATTTATCTATGACGACAATACTCCGCAGAAAACCATACGCAGAGCTTATGCCGTAGGCATTCCCCTGGGACTGAAACTGGGATCATTTAAGCATAACATATATCTTCTGGGCGGTGCTGAATATGAGATGCTTTTCCATTACAAGGCCAAGTGCTGGTTAAGCAACGAACGTAATGGACCCAAAATAAAAGACTCGGAATGGTTCAGCAATAAAACAGAATTATTTGTACCCTCAGTTTTTGCAGGGATACAATTCCCGAAAGGAATAAATCTGAAATTCAAATACTACCTGGGCGATTTCCTTAACCTGGATTATGTTGGTAACGATCTGGGAAAAAGTAATGTTTCATTCTCAAACTTTACCAAACTGAGTGTATTTTATATCTCCCTTTCATGGCAATTCAGGACTGACAAGGTTCGGGAAAGTTTTTCAACCAATGATATACTGACTTCCCGTTAAGATCATGCAGTAAACCGTGTTATAGGCGAAGGATCAAACCTTTTCTCCCTTGCATTGTTTAATAATACATCCTTTCGAAACTAACAAGTAATTGGAAAACTTTCCGGCCATACATGTTCAGCAGGTAAAAAAATTCTTCGGCGATGTCAAAGCTGTCGATGGCATTGATCTGTCCATCCCGGAAGGAGAATTCCTTGCCCTGCTGGGACCAAATGGGGCCGGAAAAACCACACTTGTTGAAATGATTGAGGGTCTTCAGGAGCCTGATTCGGGTAAGATCCTGATACAGAATAAGAATTGGAAGGGGCATAAAGACTACCTGCATTCCATCCTGGGTATCTCACTCCAGGAGACCCGGTTTATCGACAAGCTGACCACGCTTGAAACCATGCGCCTTTTTGCCAGCTTTTACAAGTGTGAACCAGCCCGGATCGATGAGATCCTTAAGCTGGTCAGGCTCAGGGAAAAAAGAAAAGCCTATGTGGTCCATCTTTCCGGTGGACAGCGTCAACGCCTTGCAATGGGGATCGCCTTGCTGAATGATCCCTCCATTTTACTCCTCGATGAACCAACTACGGGTCTTGATCCAAACTCAAGGCGGGAAATCTGGGATATATTGATGAACCTGAAAAAAAGAAACCGGACCACCATGATCCTCACTACTCATTATATGGAAGAAGCCTCCTATTTGTGCGACCAGATTGTCATTCTCGACCAGGGAAAGGTACTGGCACAGGGCACACTGGAAGAATTGCTACAGGCACATAAAAGGGATGAGATCATTGAATTTGCAATGGACGGTGAATTAAGTATGCTTGAAATTGAAGGGTATTCATGGTACAGGAATATTCGCTGGGACGATGAAAGGAAGAAAGGAACATTGTATGTTACCAGTATTCTCGAAGCTTTGCCTGAACTTTTAAAAAAGGCTGAATCGGTTCATCAAAAGATGCTGGGGCTGGAATGCCGGAGAATGACTCTGGATGATCTCTTTGTTTCACTAACAGGCCGGAGGTTAACCGATTAATTATGGCTGGAAGATCCTTAATACAGCTCATTCTGATACGGTATAAAGAATTTATTCGGGAACCCGGGATCGTTTTCTGGTCGATCATCTTTCCCATATTAATGGCCTGGGTACTTGGTATTGCCTTCTCCCGGCAGGGCGAACTCGTCCAGCAGGTAGCACTGATCGAAAACGGGGAAATGAACCATAAGCTTTTCAGGGAATTCCTGGCGGATGCCCAAAAAGTGAAATCTGAAAACAACGACCTGGAAGACTATTATGAAAAAACCATCCAGAATGAGACACTTGGCAAAACCTCTTACAAATTTCTTTTGGTTGATTGGGATAAAGGAATACAGATGCTGAAAAGGGGCCAGGTAAACCTTATCCTGAAAGAATTCCCCGACAGCATCCAGTACTTCTTCGATCCTTCCAATCCCCAGGCTAAAATGGCCTACATCATGCTTGCATCGGCCATTGAAAACCAGGACCTGGTGTATGAATCGGCAACGATCAGTCCACTTACCCAGAAAGGCAACAGGTATATCGATTTTCTAATCCCCGGGCTTATTGCCCTGGGAATCATGAACTCATTACTCTGGGGGATCAGTTATGCCCTGATCGAAATGAGATCTAAAAAACTGTTGAGAAGGATGGTGGCTACCCCGATGAAAAAATCTGAGTTCCTTGTGTCTCATTTTATTGCCCGGTTATCCATCACTATCATTGAAGCAACCCTGCTTACTGTTTTTGCCCTTTTATTTTTTAAGATCTCTTTGCAGGGAAGTTTTTTTGCACTGATCATAATATTCATAGCCGGTAATATTGCCTTCACAGGAATCGCCGTTCTGATCTCCTCGCGGACATCCAACTCAAGGATAGGCACAGGACTTATAAACGTAATCACTCTGCCTATGATGGTCCTTTCAGGTATTTTCTTCAGTTATCATAACTTTCCGGAATTCGTCATCCCTGTCATCCAGAAAATGCCTCTCACCATGCTGGCCGATTCACTGCGCGGCGTGTTTATTGAAGGATTTGGCATCGGGCAGATAATTGTTAATTCTTCCATCCTGACAGGCCTGGGTACTATCTGCTTTCTGATCGGGTTGAAGATCTATAAGTGGTACTAAAGAAGTTGGAAAATGCAGGGATTTCTGATTCAGGAAGACAAACCAGGGAATTGAAATTAGTCGT
>CAYZEZ010000263.1:0-6675 GCA_964477295.1 uncultured Bacteroides sp.
TTCTAGGGATGATAATTTATGTTTTCCTGGCATGGAAACTCTATTCCTCTGCATCAACCGGTGAGCTGATCGGAGATCAGTTGGTAATGAGGCAGATCGCTATCTTCGGTCCCCTGATCATCCCGTTAGGACTGGCCGCCTCTACTATCTCCTCTGCCATAGGTTCGGTGATGGTGGCACCACGGACCATGCAGGCCCTGGCAAGAGATAAGGCAATTCCCGGCAGGAGGCTGAATGCCTGGCTATCGAAGGGGAAGGGTGATAATCGCGAGCCCTTCAATGCAACTATTCTTACCATCGTTATCGCATTTGCATTTGTTGCATTAGGAAATGTAAATGCCGTTGCTGAGATCATCTCTATGTTCTTCATGGTCACCTATGGGTCATTGTGCCTGATATCCTTTCTGTTTCATTTCGGTGCAGATCCATCCTACCGGCCTGTATTCCGGTCGCGCTGGTATATCTCCCTGCTCGGTTTTGTCATGTGTTTCTGGCTGATGTTTAAGATCAACGCTCCCTATGCTATTATCGCCAGTATAGTGCTTATCGGTGTTTATTTGCTTATCACCAGGTATCACAGGGACCGAAAGGGTGTTGAAAATATTTTCAGCAATTCGATATTACAGGTTAACAGGGGGCTCCAGGTCTATCTGCAGAAAAAAGGGAAAACATCCAAGACCAGAAAATGGAGACCATCGGTTGTTTGCATATCAAATGATACATTTGAACGGCAAAATGCCCTGCGTCTGTTAAACTGGATAGCGTACCGGCATGGTTTTGGCACCTACATTCATCTGATTGAAGGATACTTTTCCACATCCACAAAAGAGGAGTCGGGAGAGGTTTTTGAAAAGCTGTTATCGATGACCGGAGAAAAGCACAACCAGGTTTATATTGACACCCTGATCTCGCCTTCCTATACTTCAGCTATTGCCCAGGTCATTCAACTTCCTGGAATGTCGGGGATGGAGAATAACATGATTCTCTTCGAGTACGACAAGGCTAACCCGGATAACCTGGGCCAGATCGTAGAAAACTTCTCACTATCCAAAACTGCCGGTTATGACGTTTGTATACTTGGAAGCTCATCGCGTTCTATCCAATATAAAAACGGGATCCATATCTGGATCAGGAACATTGACCAGTTCAATGCCAACCTGATGATCCTGCTGGGATATATCATAAACGGTTCGCCCTCCTGGAGCAAATCGGTGATCAAGATATTTGAGATCAGCATGGTGGAAAAGATTGAAGATACCCGGGAAAAACTGGTTAACCTGATTCATGAAGGGCGCCTGCCCATCACTGCTAACAATATTGATATTATAAGGGCCGATGATCAATCCAGTGTTAAAAAACTGATCAATGAGCGATCCAGAGACGCCGGACTGACCATGATCGGTTTCCATAGCGACCAGATAAAGCACAATGGAAATGAAATTTTCACAGGATTTGACAACATTGGGGATGTGCTGTTTGTTAATGCCAGGAGATTGCGCGAAATAAGCTGAATTATCTTCATGGTCGATTATTCTAGAATCTTAGAATTTATTATGAGATTTTTCAAGATAATCAGGACAATAATCATAACTATATTTTAAAAGCAAATCCTGGTCTCTACCAGGATTGTTTTGTGATTTACAGGACATCCCTAATGTTTCAGTCTACATATACTTATTGATCGCGCATATACTCGGACTCGAGCCTGCACCTACTAATGGAAAGTTTGAAAGAATCCAGGGAATGCTGCAATGATCATTTGCCGTCCGTTTCAACGGACGGATTCATATTTTCAATAATAATATCTGCTCTCTGGTGCCGGCACAACCTCAATATCAAAATTCTTCATGAAATGGATGAGTTCAATATAGTAGTTCATTAAACCATCATACTTCCGGTCGCGGTGCAGGTCATAGGGGCCGAGCAGTGGGGTATAATCTGGCTTGACATCCTGAAAGACAAAGCTGGTGCCATATTCACTTACCTCTGTACAGAAATAGTTAAAAATATCATAACCATACAGGCTCAGGTTATATCCCCTGGGAGTCACATGATAGGGCTCCGTTTGAAATACCTTCCTGTATGTTCGCATAAACTTCATCACATCGGGCCTTGTAAAATCCACGTAGAAAGTAGTATAGTAATGCACATCCAATGCATGAAGGTATTCCAGGTCAATGCTTTTAAATTTGGGCCAGTTTGGCAAACCGAATACCTCGATTTCATATTCCTCTGAAAGAAAAAACATGGATGTGAGTATATTACCAACATATGCTTCATTATCAGATGGGATTACCACAATATTCTTGTTATCCTGAGTTAGTATATGTGCCAGATCAAATGTTGTGGTATCATTGATGATTACCTCCTTAAAACTCACTTCAGATAAAAAGGTCTGGTAGGCAAACCTCTCAAGAAGCTCCTGCTTCAGGTAATTAACCTGATCAAGTTCGGTCGAATCCCCATTATAAACCAGGATAATGGTCCCATCGTAATAGTCAACCAAGTAGTCTGCCCACCCCTTGAATTCCACTTCACGAGAGGGGAATAACTGGATCAGGAAAGGATTATACCTCAACAATTCATTGCATGGCGTAAATGGAGAAACAACGGGGATATTTTCCTCTCTCCCGAATTCAGCAAGCCTGATCAGGTTCAACTCATTAACCGGTCCGATGATGAGATCTAATTGTCTGACTTCCTCCATTTCAAGGATCTCCTCTAAAATTTCCGGGCTTCGTTCGGTATCATAAACATTCAGGTTGACAGATATCCCTTTGTTGCGAAGTGAATCCAGGGCCAGTAATACCCCCTGGTAAAAGTCAAGGTAACCTATTATCCTTGGATTTAATGGGGGTTTCTCTTCTTCTTCCTTTTCCTCTTTCGTGTCGCTTACTAAGTCCAAATCTTCATCGACCCGGGCAGTATCAAGATATTCATCCCAGTGCAAAAGCAGAGGAAGAAATAATCCAACATTGAGTTCAGCAGCAGGAACTGTTAAAATTGTATCTTTCAGGAGTTCATAATGCTTATACCAGCGGTTCGTATCAACATATGCAAGTGTAGTATCGTAAAACACCCTTGTGGTATCAGTGAGAGAGGCAATGTCTTCTGACTGAATAGAATCAGCGACATTAACCTCTTCTTTTCTTGGAATTTTTATATACTCATCATATTTTAGTTCACCCCACTGTAATTCAGGATTGAGAGCTTTTATGTCATCAACGGATATTCCATAAAAAACGGATAAACTGTATAATGTCTCACCTTTCTGAACATAATGGTAAAGGTAGTCCTCTGTGGAAAATCTTCCTTGTCCCTGGCCGTCAGAAAGTTTTGGGATTTTAATTACCTGGTTTATCTGAAGGTCACTATATTCAACCTCGGGATTGTACTGTTCGATAATTTCGATAGGAACACCATATTTCTTCGAAAGGAAATAGAGTGTTTCTCCTTCCCGGATCACATGGTAATGAAAGTCATCAGTGGATTTTATCGTTATCTCTTCCGAATAAACCGGATCTGCAGGTATTTTGAGGACCATTCCAACCTCTAAACCATGAAAAATATCGGGATTCTCCAGGGCAATGCCTTTCTCTGATATGCCATAAGCCAGACTGATGGCTTCAAGGGTTTCATTTTCCTTTACTACATGGATATAATAAACCTTGCCTTCAAGCAGGATCTTATCTTTCGATCTTTTAACAGTTCCCTGGGTATCCTGCGAAAATCCCGAACCAGTAATTACTGTTGATAATACAAATATGTACAGTACCCTGAAAAACATTATTGCTTAATTAATCCCCTGATATAACGTATTGATCCTGCTATTGATTTTAGATTCTGCAATAAAAAATTCTTGTTATGTCATTCTGAACCTGTTTCAGAATCTGCAACTAACTGATAACGAGATCCTGATCCCGAGTACTCCCCCCCGAATGCTTGGGGGGGCACGGCGGGGCATGGCGGGACAGGATGACCGTTTTCTACAACCTTATTAAATAGTGGACAGAAAATTATTAATATTAGCCTCAATTCGTTCCTGGATCTTTACATTATTACCCTTAACAAAATCTTCCCCGGTGATGGTCTCGTACAATTCAATATATCTGTCTGATACCTCGTTAACAAATGCATCAGGCATTTCAGGCATCTGCTGGCCCTCCAATCCCTGGAAATTCCTGTCCATCAACCATTCCCTGACAAATTCTTTTGACAGCTGTTTTTGCTGTTCTCCTTTTTGTTGCCGTTCCTCATAACCATCTGCATAGAAATAGCGTGATGAATCAGGAGTATGGATCTCATCGATAAGATAAATCTTATCCTCTTTCAGACCGAATTCATATTTTGTATCGACGAGAATCAATCCTTTTTCAGCAGCAATCTCAGTACCTCTCTGGTAAATCTTCCTGGTATATTCTTCAAGCTTCTCATAATGGGCCCGGGATACAATCCCTCTGGCAATAATATCTTCTTTTGAAATATCCTCGTCATGTCCCTCATCTGCCTTGGTTGCCGGAGTAACAATCGGCTCCGGAAAGCGGTCATGCTCCTTCATTCCTTCAGGAAGAGGTACCCCGCACATCTCCCGGTCACCAGCCTTATAAACCCTCCAGGCATGTCCGGTAAGATATCCCCTTATCACCATCTCAACTCTGAAAGGCTCACAAATAATGCCTACTGTCACATTCGGGTCAGGAGATGCAGTTTTCCAATTCGGGACGATATCTTGTGTCAGGTCCAGGAATCGTGTAGCTATCTGATTAAGCACCTGTCCTTTATACGGAATACCTCGCGGAAGGATAACATCAAATGCAGATATTCTGTCGGTTACAACCATTGCAAGATACAGATCACTGATAGTATACACATCCCTGACTTTGCCATGATATACTCCTGTCTGACCTGGAAAATTAAAGTTCGTTCGGGTTATCGATTCTGTCATCTTAATATTTATTTAAATTGATATGGATGAAAAATAGCGTTTTATTTTAATTTTTTGTATGCTTCAACTATATATTTTACAAGTTTATGCCTGACAATATCTCTTTCATCAAACCGGACTATGGAGATCCCTTCAATCTCTTCAAATAATGGCAATGCTTTCAGCAAACCACAATCGTTTGTATTCGGAAGATCGATTTGAGTGATGTCACCTGTGACAATGAACTTAGCATTTTTACCCATCCTTGTCAGGAACATTTTCAACTGGTTTGTAGTGGCATTTTGTGCTTCATCCAGAATAACAAAGGCATGATCAAGTGTTCTTCCGCGCATATATGCCAGGGGGGCAATCTGTATTGTAAATTCCTCCAGGAAGGTTTTCAGCTTCTTAGATGGGATCATATCATTCAGGGCATCGTACAGGGGCTGAAGATACGGATCGAGTTTCTCCTTGAAATCACCTGGCAGAAAACCCAGCCTCTCACCAGCCTCAACAGCAGGTCTGGTAAGAATAATCCTTTTTACCTCCCTGTACTTCAATGCCCTCACAGCCAAGGCGATGGCAGTATAGGTTTTCCCGGTCCCGGCGGGTCCGATTGCAAATACAAGGTCATTCGCATTGCTTTCTTCAACGAGCTTTTTCTGGTTAATTGTCCGTGCACGGATAGGCTTCCCATTTTCACCATACAGTAAAACTTCCTGGATTTTCTGCTGGTTTTGCATGACCTCCAAACCATTGCCTTGAAGCAGGTCGTCCAGCTGCTGCTCATCCACCTCATCCGTCCTCTGCAGATAATCGATCAGCAGGCCAAGCATTTCTTCGAATGTATGGATATCCTTTTCTACCCCCTTAATTATCAATTCGTTACCTCTCGAAACAAATTTTAGCTTTGGAAAACTCCCCACTATCTTATCGTATCGGGAATTGTTAATCCCAAATAATTTAACCGGGTCCACACCTTCCAAATATATTTTCTTTTCAATCAAACTGTTACTTGTTGTATAATTATAGTATTACTGTAGTCCTACAAATTTAACATTTCCACAAGACCTTACAATGGTATTCAGTTTCAGGTAATACAATTCCATTTAATATAGAAAGAGGCTGTCTCAAAAGGTGCAAATAGGTCAACCTGGAAAAATCCTGCGTTGAGAATACTTGAAAAGGTGATAATAGAGATATTATGTAAGCTTCCTCCAGCCGGGGGAAGCTTACCGTTTAGTTATTAATATTGATTATGGGAGATAAAGATTGATGCCTGCTGAAAACACAATTGTATTTAGAAATTGGTTCTCAGCATAAACCCGGTCAGGATAGAAATATGTCCTGAAACTGTAGCCAATTTGAACTGGAATTTTTACGGCATTCGAAACGTTTATTATAATTCCAAACCCAGCATCGAAATTAAATATGTTAATACTAAGTTTATCATCATCATAATAGATATATCCCCTTTTTCCATATCCGGCAGCCAGTTTAATAAAATAATTTTCAAACTGTTTTCTATAAAAACCATTAGATACCCACGAATAATGTGTTCCATACATATCGTGCATGGTCATTGATCCTGAAAAGCTGAAATCAATACCAATGAGAGAGCCTGGATTAATAAAACGACCAGCATTAATTTCAACAGAGGGCATAATATATCTGTCAACTTCTATTGAACTAGAATTAAATCTAAATTGAAAGTGGCTGCCGATTGAGTATTTATACTCTTTATCGTTTTG
>CAYZEZ010000264.1:0-6658 GCA_964477295.1 uncultured Bacteroides sp.
GAGATGCCCTGAAGCAAAATCCTTGAGGACCTTGGAGGTTCCGATTAATTTTTCCTCCATTTTTTTGATCCTTTCCTGCCTATCAAAAATCTTGCCAGAGTAGGGTTCCAGCCACGGGTCGTTATCTATTAACTTGATTTTGTGCATCTTAAGAAATGACAACCTCCAAGGTCTTAAGACCTCCAAGGTCTAGACCTCCGGAGGTCTAGACCTTGGAGGTTGAAAAATACGAAAAACCGTTCAGCTTTTATTACTTTTGCAATTCAATTTTTTACGATACATAATTGATTGTACACAGAGACATAGATAAGTTTGAGGGACGTAATCCTGTGGTTACTGTCGGGATATTTGACGGAGTTCACCTGGGACATAAATATATAATTGAAAAACTCATCTCCAGAGCGAAGGAAAAAAATGGTGAATCGGTGCTGGTAACCCTGTGGCCGCATCCGAGAGAAGTGTTAAACCAATCTGCAGACGGGACAAAATTGATAACTACCCTGGAGGAGAAAGAAGAAGTATTGTCTCGATACCCGATCGATCACCTGGTTATCTTGGAGTTTACTAAGGAATTCAGCAATCTTTCCTATTGTGAGTTTATTAAGCAATTCCTTGTGGAAAAATTGGGAATTTGTCATCTTATCGTCGGATATAATCATCGTTTTGGTAAAAACAGGGAAGGAGACATAAAAAAGCTCAGGTCTTGTGCAAAGAAATATAATTTTTCTATGGAACATCTTGAGCCGTTTTCCGTTAATGAGAAAAGGATTAGTTCCTCATTAATACGAAAGGCCCTTTCCGAAGGCTCGGTCGATCGGGTTAATCAATACCTGGGATATCCCTTTTTTGTTTCTGGAAAGGTAACAGGTGGAAGCAAATTAGGCCGATCCATAGGTTTTCCAACGGCTAATATTGTCCCTGACAGATCCAACAAACTTATCCCCGGTGACGGTGTATATGCAGTTGAGGTGATTGTAGAGGGAGAAATTTTTCCGGGGATGCTAAACATCGGGACAAGGCCGACGGTAAGCAGCAATCCCGAACATACGACTATAGAGGTGAACATTTTTGAATTTAAAAGAGATATATACGAACGATCGGTTGAGTTACGGTTTATTGGCAGGATCAGGAATGAGATGAAATTTGGATCTGTTGAAGAATTGAGGCTGCAGTTAATTAAGGATAAGGAAGTTGCTTTAAAAATATTATCT
This sequence comes from uncultured Bacteroides sp., assembly GCA_964477295.1. Classification (GTDB taxonomy): domain Bacteria; phylum Bacteroidota; class Bacteroidia; order Bacteroidales; family SM23-62; genus CAYZEZ01. The sequence goes on from CAYZEZ010000264.1 coordinate 1,212, forward strand.
TCCTGGAATAATAGATAGTGGATCGGGGAGTATTCATTTTCTGGTTCTGGGATATTGACTAAATTTGCATTACTAAAATTTGAATTAAAACTATGGAAACAATGGTGGAAACAGTAGATTATAAAGTGAAGGATATCGGTTTGGCTGATTTTGGCCGTAAGGAGATCGAGATCGCGGAAAAGGAGATGCCCGGTTTGATGGCAATCAGAAAGAAATATTCAGGACAGAAGCCGTTTAAGGGTGCAAGAATTTCAGGTTCATTACATATGACTATTCAAACAGCTGTGCTGATTGAGACGCTGGTTGAGCTTGGTGCGGATGTAAGATGGGCCAGCTGCAATATATTCTCTACCCAGGATCATGCCGCTGCGGCTATTGCCAAAGCAGGTGTACCGGTATATGCATGGAAAGGTGAATCACTCGAGGAATACTGGTGGTGTACTGAGCAGGCACTGACATTTCCGGGAGATAAGGGCCCTACATCTATTGTGGATGATGGAGGCGATGCCACTTTGATGATCCATAAGGGTTACCAGGCTGAAGATGATCCGTCAATCCTGGATACCAGGCCTGCAAGCAGGGAAGAGGGTGTTGTTCTGAATAAACTGAAAGCAACATTGGCAAAAGATCCCCAAAAATGGCACAGGATGGCTAAAGAAATTGTCGGTGTTTCTGAAGAGACCACTACAGGTGTCCACAGGCTCTACCAGATGCATGAAGAAGGAAAACTTTTATTTCCTGCTATTAATGTGAATGATTCAGTAACCAAATCAAAGTTTGATAATCTTTACGGTTGCCGTGAATCACTGGCCGATGGGATAAAGAGGGCAACAGATGTGATGATTGCTGGTAAGGTAGTCGTGGTGCTTGGCTATGGAGATGTGGGTAAGGGTTGTGCTAAATCGATGCGGTCATACGGTGCCCGGGTTATTGTAACTGAAATCGATCCGATATGTGCATTGCAGGCTGCCATGGAAGGTTTTGAGGTAAAACCGGTTGAGGAAACACTCGATGAAGGTAACATTTTTGTTACCTGCACTGGCAACAAAGATGTGCTGACCATTGATTATATGAAATTAATGAATGACCAGGCAATCGTTTGCAACATAGGTCATTTTGATAATGAGATACAGGTAGATCAATTGAATGATTTAAAAGGAATAAAAAAGATCAATATTAAACCACAGGTAGACAGGTACATTTTTCCTGATGGGCACTCTATCTTTTTACTTGCCGAAGGCAGGCTGGTCAACCTGGGTTGTGCTACTGGTCATCCTTCATTTGTTATGAGTAATTCATTCACCAATCAATCCCTTGCTCAGATTGATTTATATCAGAATGAATATGCAACCGATGTATATCGGTTATCTAAGAAACTAGATGAGGAGGTAGCAAGGTTGCATCTTGATCAATTGGGAGTAAAACTTACAAGGCTATCACAGGAACAGGCTGACTATTTAGGTATACCTGTTGACGGACCATATAAGCCTGATCATTACCGGTACTAAAAAAGGCAAGCGGATTTAAAGTCATTCTGAATTCATTTCAGAATCTATTTAGATCCTGAAACTAGAAGCTAATGACAACATTTCGTAACATGGTCATTCTGAGCTAGTTTCAAAATCTGCTAAATCCCGATCCCGAGTACTCCCCGAGCAATCCCCGAGCAATCCCCGAGCAATCCCCGAGCAATCCCCGAGCAATCGGGGCACGGCGGGGCACGGCGGGGCACGGCGGGGCACAGCGGGACGGGATGACTAGATGTCATTTACATTATGAATCTCAGTTTCTGAGTTCTGTGCTTCAGGATGACGAGTTCAGGATGACTGTTTCAGGATGACGAGTTCTTAGTTTTTTATATATAACTGATTATTCCTGATAAAAGTAGTGTATTGCTTTAGTGGCAGGGCGGCAGGACCTTTAGTTGGAGGAGCACCCTCCAGCAACAAGTTAAATTCTGCTTCACAACAGGGACACCTGGGGATTAACCAGTTTGTCCCCATATCCAATGCACAGTAGTCAATATCGGCCCGGTAAGTGCAGGTGATATCGTAGGCTGCAAATTCATATTGGGATATCCTGTACAGGATCAGCCCGTTTCCATAAACAGCCTGACCGAGATTTATAGAGGGTACTTTAGGAGAGGAAAAACTCAGTTCGCCTAATCCAAGGGAGTTTGGAGTTATTGTTGCTACATCGAGATTACCAAGACCTGCAAGGTCAATTTGAAGGTCAAGTACAATATTCACTTCTACATACGGGACATAGTCCCGGTTATCCTTTTTACAGGTCGAAAAAAGTAGTATAGGGAAGAATAGAAAAAAAAATCCTAATTTTGATATAATATTGTTCTTTTTCATACCGAATACTCAACGCATCAAAGTTAAGTAAATTGTTTATGAAAAGGATTGGGATTATTCTTATGGCACTCATACTATCCTTTACTATAGTTGAGGGACAGTCAAGGAAGGTTAGACAGGCAATTGGGAAACAGGAGAAAAGGGACAGGCAGGAAAGAAAAGCCTACGAAAAGGCAAGAAAGAAGATCGTGAAGCAAAGGTATGAGATGCAGACCGAAAAGACCAGGGAGCGAATGGATGAGACTAAAAGAAAATCTGAAGAATATAACAACAGGGGCAGGCAGAGTTTTATTAAACAGCTTTTCAGCAAGAAGAAAAAACACAAAAAAGGGAGAAGACGATGAAAACAGATCTTAACAGCTATTTGTACATAATCATCACCATTGTAATCCTTATTATCACTGCACTGGGACGGAAAAAGAAAAAACCAGCTCAGCAGGTTACGGGGCAACAGGCTGGTCAACCGGATACTGAAACCGGTGAACAGGGCCAGTTTTATCCAAATGAGCAAGATGCAATGGAGAAGGTTGTATCGGATCCGTTTAAGCGACTGCAACAAATGTTTGAACCGGAAGAGACAGCATTTATTGTTGAGGAAGAAGAACCTGAGATGACTCAAGTCAAAATGGATGCCGATGCTGAAGCAAGAAGGGTCAAACAGATGAAGGAGGAAAAGCTGCAAAGGCGCAGGGAAGACCAGCAGGCAGAAATGGCTGAAGCTTTTCGCTTGCATACCGACGGCGACCTGACTAACAGTTTGAAAAGTGAGGAGAGCGATCGAATTTCGGTATTTAAATTGTTCGATGATCCTGAGGACATAAAAAAAGCAATTATTTATTCAGAAATTATTAATAGAAGAGATTATTAATCCATTGAAATTAAGATTATAAATCTATTTGATTCAAGACATCAATTTGCTTTAATTATTTATTTTTCATAATTTTACAACCGTAAAAGGATTCTGGTTTTCCGCTCCGGGGGACCGGAATTCTTTTTTATTTTATTTAATAACAGGAGAAGTATGGGGACAACTGCATATATTACGCAGGAAGGATTAGATAAATTGAAGAAGGAGCATGAACACCTTACCAAGGTGAAACGTCCGGATATATCAAAACAGATCGCCGAAGCAAGAGACAAGGGTGATCTGGCTGAAAATGCTGAATATCATGCTGCCAAAGAAGCACAGGCTATGCTGGAGCTCAAGATCTCCAAATTAGAGGCCACCCTGGTAAATGCACGTGTCATCGATCAGTCAAACCTGGATGATTCTGAAGTCAGGTTACTGAACAGAGTCAAGCTCAGGAATTTAGGAAATAGCAAGATCATGGAATATATGATTGTACCGGAAGCTGAATCAGATATAAAGGCAGGAAAAATATCTGTAAATACTCCTATTGCCAAAGGTCTTTTAGGCAAAAAGGTGGGAGATAAAGTGAGTATTAAAGTGCCCTCCGGTGAAATCGGATTTGAAGTACTTGAAATCTCTATATAATAAATAAATCATGGCCTCTGTTTTTACCCGGATCATTCAGGGTGAAATACCCTGTTACAAGATTGCAGAAACTGATAAATTCCTCGCTTTTCTCGATATTAATCCGCTCGCGAAAGGTCATACACTAGTCATTCCAAAGGAGGAAATTGATTATTTGTTTGACCTGGAAGATGATTTACTTGCAGAAATGAATGTTTTTGCCAAGAATGTGGCCAGAGCCATTGACCAGGTAATGGATTGTAAAAGGGTAGGAGTAGCTGTGCTGGGACTGGAGGTTCCTCATGCCCATATTCACCTGATTCCTATTAATTCCTTATACGACATTGAATTCTCGAGGCCTAAATTAACGCTTTCGCAGGAGGAATTTGAAGAAATTGCTTCTTCTATCAGGGGAGCACTGGACCGGTAAGGACTTTATACTTTCCGACCGGGGTTTTTCTTAATAAAATCCTTCCAGCCTGAATAGTTAGCCTGGTTTATTGGTAAATCTTTCTGGTAGTAATGACAAACGGCCGCTGCCAGTCCATCAGTGGCATCAAGATTCTTTGGTAAGTCTTTGATATCAAGTAATTTACTTAAAAGACCCGCAACCTGTTCCTTGCTTGCATTTCCTTGTCCTGTTATGGCCATTTTAATTTTTTTTGGGGCGTACTCGTAGATCGGAAGATCGCGAAAAAGCGCAGCCGAAATAGCTGCACCCTGTGCTCTGCCCAGTTTGAGCATTGATTGAACGTTTTTTCCATAAAAAGGTGCTTCTATGGCCAGCTCATCGGGATGGAACTCATCGATCAGGGAAAGCGTACGTTCAAAGATCCTGCGAAGCTTGACATAGTGGTCATTTAGTTTATGCAACTCGAGTATCCCGATGGCAATAAGCTTGGGAAGAGGCTTCTGGTCCTGAATAATACCATATCCCATGATCGTGGTTCCGGGATCAATCCCTAATATAATTTTATCTTCTTTCATCAGTAAATATTTTATCTATTTTATTGGTCTGATGTAACTTACCAGAAAAATATTTTCATATCCTTTTATGAAAAAATGAAAATATTTTAATGGACGTTTCACAAGAAAATATTATATTTAATTAATTGGCCTTGTGTAACTTATCATGATGATATTTTCATCACCTTTTGTGATTTTATTGATAATATCATCATAGACGTTTTAAAAGAAATTGTTTTTCAGATCACTGGTCACCGATCACAGTTCACGGCTCAGAGTGCTCCAACCGTGGCTCTCCATCCCCTCAGGATCCAGGGGTAATTTGTACCTGCTGATTTGGTCGGGCTGCTAAAGGCTCCGTTTTCGATATAATACAAAACTTCATTAAGACAATCCTCTTCAGTGCTGCCAAAGTCTTCATCCAGGTCGTCTGTAACATAGGCATCAGCCGGCAATCCATCGTAGAAATCACCTTCATGTTCTTTGTTATACGTGGCATAGGTTACCGGCACTATGGTATAATCATCGTATTGTCTGGCGATTTCTCCAACTGGTTTCCCATCGGTATCATCACCGATGAGATAAACGTCAAGATATGGTTTTACAGCATTTATCAGGACTTCGCTGGCAAATGAAGTAGAATTTGT
>CAYZEZ010000265.1:0-6607 GCA_964477295.1 uncultured Bacteroides sp.
CTGGCGTCCACTGCAGGTGGATGGAGCGGTTTTGAATTCTGTAATCAATTGCACCATATGGACGATAACGACTCCTCTGTTTTTAAGTACTGCATATTTTCCTATGGGAAAAGCCTGGCTTTTGGTGGAGCCATGTATATAAGAGAATTTAATAGAATGACCATTGAAAAATGTACTTTCTTTAATAACTATGCTGCAGATCGTGGTGGAGTAATCTGGCTGCATGGCGATATCGTGATGAAGGATAATTTATTCAAAGAGAATGAATCAATTATGGGTGGAGCTATATGTATCTACAAAGGTACGCCGACATTTATCGATAATCATTTCAAAAGGAATTATGCCAAGAATTATGGAGGATCAATTTATAGTCAAGCCGGAGGTGCATACATTATTGGCAATGAATTTGATTCGGACACTACATATACAAATGGAGCAGCCATCTATATATCGGGACAGGATTCGGTTATCATCAGGGAAAATCATGTATTTAATTGCGGATCAAGGTCTGGCGCAATATATATCCAGGGCAGCAAGGTCCTTATTGAAAATAATGATATTCATAACAATTACTCCCTGTTTGATGGGGCCGGAATATATCTTAGAGGACTTGGGACTATAGTGTCGGATAATGATATTTATTATAACAAAGGGAGAGCCGGAGCTGCAATATATTGCCAGGTGGCAACAGGGGTTATCGAAAATAACCGATTCTATAATAATAGTTCAAATCAGTTGGCGGGAGCTATAGTTCTTAATGGTGGATCCCAGGTGGTTAAAAACAATGAATTACACGATAATTACTGTTCGTCAGGTGGAGGAGCAATCAGAATTGGTTTAGGTACACATATCCTGGATAACAATAAAATCTATGATAATTCAGCAGATTATGGCCCGGGAGGAATATTACTTACCCAGGTATCCCCTACAATCAGGAACTGTCTTATAACGAACAATCATGGGTATGAAGGCGGGGGAATTAGTTTTGAGAATTCCAATGGTGTGTTCCAGAACAATATTATTGTAAACAATGAAGCACTAAAAGGCGGAGGTATAGCTCTGAACGGTTCCAATCCAATATTCATTAACAATACTATCTGTAACAATAAGGCCACCGAAGCATCATCAGGAGGCGGAGTTTATATAAACAACCAATCTGTCCCCGTCTGCTACAATACAATTATTTACGGCAACATATCAGATACAGACACGAACCAGTTTTGTTTTACCTCCCTGAATCCGGATGTTGATTTTTTCAATTGCAACATCCAGGGAGGGACAGGCGGATTTATCCAACCCACCGGATCTGCTTATTTAGGACAATATGAAAACGGATTCGAATTATCCCCTTCATTTGAAGCTCCAAGCAGCGGAGCCGGATTGGCCGGAGATGGCCTTAATGCCAACTGGAAGATAACTCCTGAATCCCCCCTTGTTAACAGCGGCACTGACAACATTGCCGGATCCAGCCTCCCGGAAACTGACTTTTTTGGAAATAACAGAATTTGTTACGGTTACACAGATATCGGGGCACATGAATATCATGATGTGGAAATGGAAGTATCCGGACCATACAATGGGGATGTTATCTGGATCGCTGATACGGTAAAGATCACAGGAGATGTGGACATCGCTTCACCCTATACTCTCACAATTCATCCGGGGGTATATGTAGAGGCACAGAGCTATTACACGTTAGAGATCAATGGTTTTCTACATGCAAATGGAACTAAATCGGATTCTATAATATTTACCGTTAAAGACACAACAGGATTTTCAAATACCAGCATCCGGAATGGCGGATGGGGAGGAATATATTTCTCACAGCCACCCGCCACTGACAGTTCCTGGATACTCTATTCCAGGATCGAGTATTTCAAAAGTAAAAGCGCATTGTTAAATCTTCATGGAGCTGTTCAGGCAAGTGATATACCGAAATTGAGGATCCATGGTTGTACATTCAGGAACAACCTGTCGGATTATGGATCAGCAATATGTGCCAGTGGATCATCTTTTATTTTACGGGAATCCAGTTTCATCAATAACGTTACCAAAGGTAATTCAGTGTCAGACGGAAGTGTAATCAAACTTGACTGGTCAAATGCAATCATCAGCAATTGTTTGTTTGATTCCAATTCAGGAGAATGCGATGGGACAATCTACATGTTCCGGTCTGATCCGGTCATTTCCAATTGTACTTTTACTAATAATTATGTTACCGGTAACGGGGGTGGTATCATGATGAATTATAACTCACATCCTGTTATCACAAATAATGTATTTCGCAGCAATACAGCAGAGGGGGATGGCGGGGCACTATGCATCGATGATTTTTCTGCACCGGATATCCTGCTAAATCACATCTCAAACAACAGGGGATTAAATGGAGGTGGCATTTATAGTTATAGATACGGGAATACCGGCCATATAATTAACAACCTGATTTCAAACAACAATTCTGCTGAAAGCGGCGGAGGAATTTACATGGTAGATTCTGATATTCAATTAATTAGCAATACCATAACAAATAACCGGTCGGGTACGACAGGAGGAGGGGTATACCTGGACAGGGTTTCAGCGGACGGACCCAATACCTCAGTTATAAATACAATTATCTGGGGCAACCAGGATGCAGGAGGATTGAACCAGGTTCATATCTATTCCGGCAAGGGTAATCGATTTACATTTTCTAATATACAGGGGGGGGTCGACTCATTCACTGAAACGTTCACCGGGGATTGGGTGGAAGCGTATGAGAATAACATCGATTCTATGCCCTTTTTCAGGAATGAAACTCCAGGGGCCGGGGCTGATTACATCACATATCCGCAGGATTGGTACATCGAATCCAACTCACCGGCAATCAATGCCGGGACACCTGATTTGTCAGGGCTTAACATTCCTGATGCAGATCTATTGGGCATTACACGGATCCATGATATCCTGATCGATATCGGTGCCATAGAGAACCAGGATGGTGCACCCGGAATAAGTGTTCAACCCGCTACCCTTGCAAAATGTGAAGGAGATGACGCGATTTTTAAAGTACAGTCAAACGATTCTGTATTTTACCAGTGGAGAAAAGATGGAATGGATATTCCGGGAGCCGTTAGCAGGATACTGGAGCTCGATTCCATAGCATTAAGCGACGAAGGGAACTATGCCTGTGTTCTCACTAACAGCTATGGATCTGTGCTCAGCTACCCGGCTTACCTGTATGTAAAAGAAAATCCTGCTATCCTGAAGGGGCCGGATGATACCTGGGCACAACCAAATGCACCGGCAACTCTGGAAACCTATGCACAGGGAAGCGATCTCAAGTATAAATGGATGAAGGACAGCATGGTCATCCCTGGTGCCACTATCCCAAAATTAACCATTTCCAATCCCACTGTTGATCATGAAGGTATGTACCAGTGTATTGTCTATAACACGTGTGAAGCAGATACAACCAGGCCTGTCCCGCTATTCATGGTTCCCCAGATCTGTCTGGTAACCGTAGATCCTGCCACCGGTAACAACCTGGTCATTTGGGAAAAGAATTCCTCGGCACCCCTGACCGCGTTTAACATTTACCGCGAAGGATCAGCAGCCGGAATTTATGACCTGATGGGTACAACACCTTATAACAACCTCAGTGTATTTGTGGACACAAATGCCGACCCGACCGTTCAGGCATATATCTATAAAATTACAGGTATCGATACATCCGGGTTTGAAACGGACCCTGACCTGTGCAACCCGCATAAAACAATACACCTGCTGGTGTCTACCAACCCGGAATTCAATACTACCCAGCTCGAATGGGACAAGTACTATGGATTTGAATACCAGACATACCAGATTTACAGAAGTGAAACCGGTTCAGGTTTCCTACCGGTTAAAGAAATTGCCAGCTCATTAAGCTCATGGACCGATAATGAAGATCTTGGAGACCTGGTTTATTACAGGATGGCAGTCCTTAAACCGGATCCATGCTATCCGTCCGGGGGAGGCCTTAAAGCCGATTCAGGTCCCTACAGCCATTCCATGTCAAACACCGAAGACAACAGGTTGCAGGAAGGCGGAGAAACAAATGAAGCACCTACTGATATTTCCCTGGATAATAATACGATCAATGAAAATCAGTCGATAGGAAGCCTGGTCGGCAGGTTATCGGCAGAAGATGCAGATACCAGCGACCATCACACATTTAAACTTGTCGCAGGGCCAGGCGATGATGACAACAACCGGTTTACAACGCTTGGAGACCTTCTGATTTCAGCTGAAATATTTGATTTCGAAACACAGGATACATTCCGTATAAGGATAAAATCGACCGACAAGGGCGACCTGTCGTTCGAAAAGGAATTTACAATTACCGTCAATGATGTTTACGAGGGACTTGGAAACCAGGCCCCGACAGACATTACCCTGAGCTTTAATACGATAGATGAAAACAAAATGGTGGGAACATTGATTGGACGGTTCACCACCACAGATGCTGACATTGATGATATGCACACCTATACGCTGGTCGATGGCATGGGAGGTGATGACAACAACAGTTTTGCTATCCTGGGGGACATTCTGATTTCTGCCGGGGTGTTTGACTACGAAGAAGTCCAGAGCTTATCTTTGAGGGTCCGGTCCTATGATAACGGCGACGGCAGGTTATCCTTTGAAAAATCCTTCACCATTTATGTAAATGATATCCTCGAAACTACAGGATTGGTTCAACAGGAGGAGCAAAAACTAACGATTTCGCCCAATCCTTTCAACGATAAGACGATCATCAGGTTCAATAATCCTGAAAATGAAAAGTATCGCTTCACGGTATCCGACCTGTCAGGTAAAACGCTCCGGATTATCGATCATATCAATACGGATGAATTTGAATTCGACAGGATCAGTCTGCCTCCCGGATGTTACATTTTTGAGCTAAGAGGGCCGATGTTATACAGAGGTAATTTGTTGATTGAATAAAAGATTAAAAAACAAATCAATGATCATAGAATACCGTCCGGTTGGAGTTTTTCATTCTAACCTGACACCCCGGGCAAATGCTCCCAGGCAGGGTATCCTGGAACCTGAGAACAGGGCTGTAATAGAAGTTTTTGATGAATTTGCAGAGGCAGTAAAAGACCTTGATGAATGCGAGTATATCATCGTCCTGTACCATTTGAACCAAACAACAGGCTGGCATCCTATAGCAACGCCGCCAGGAAGCGACAGAACGTTCGGCCTTTTCGCCACCCGTTCACCCAACCGGCCCAATCCAATCGGTTTCGGAATTATTAAACTTAATAAGGTGGATGGAACAAAATTAATGGTAAGCGGTGTGGATGCATTTGAAGGAACACCTGTGCTGGACATTAAACCATGGATTTCGTCAATTGATTGTCCCGGAGGAAAAGCATGATATTAAACTCACCATGAATTCCTGGTTCTGTTCCTGACTTTCTGAAGCTGTCTGAAACGCAGGCAGCATTTCCCTGACGGTTGAATTAATCTTCCTTTTCATACCTGTGCTATACCGGATTTCACCTCCCCGTTAATAGTGATATCCGGATTCGGCATACCTGGAAGAGAGATGCACATTTTTGACTTCAAATGATCCCTTATTATCAAGGATCTGTGCATTGAAATTTAAACCGGCAGGTATTAAATCATTATCCAGTTCGGATAGGGTAACGGATGTTCCATTGTTGTACGGTCCCTTCCGGACATATCCGGTTACTTTTTCTTTGCTTACCCGGAAAGTTGCATCATCACTCCTTTCACAGGCATGCCAGAGGCAAGCGAGAACGATGCATAAGGTACAAATGGTTCTCATAATAATATATTTTGCATTTAAAATATATGTGAATAATAGAAGTTGCGAATGATTCCCATCAGAATTATTTTAAGTTAGTAATTAAAATTAACCTTATTTTGCATTGTCATTCCCAGGGTATTCAATTCTTAAAAAGTGACGTATAAAAGCAATGTACCGGCGGGTTAAGAAAATAAACTACAACAGGAAGCAGGACATCCGGTCTGTATTTAACCGTTTCAGGGAGGATTTTCTCAACAGTTACTATCCAAACGACAGGATAGCAGAGCACTTTTTTAAACACGACCTGGAAAAACTTTCTGCCAATTATTCAAGGCTCTTCATGTTTCAATACTCGCTATTCAGCAGGTACTGGTTCCACAGGCACATTTACCGGTCTGTTGTATTATCCGGGGAGAGTGACCAGACTTTTGAAGCTATAAGGAAGGCCTCTGTTAACGGGGCACTTTTCTACCTTCCTAACCACCAGGCACATATCGACTCAATGGTTATATCATGGATGGCTAAACAGGTTCGTGTACCCCAACCCATGTTTATTGCCTGGAATACCCTGGCAAAAAGACGGTCATCCTACCTGATGCCACTGGTGAACAGTTGTCTGCTCGACAGGCAGATTATGGATACCAGGTTCAATGCCCTGGACGAGTTCAGGAACACCCGCAACTACCGGGCAGGTTATGCTTCTTTGTTCACAGGATACCTCAGGCGAATGCTCTCAGGGGGCGTGGATACCTTGATTTATCCTGAGGGTGGCAGAACCTATTCCGGGAAAACAGGCGAGGCAAGGATCAG
>CAYZEZ010000266.1:0-6599 GCA_964477295.1 uncultured Bacteroides sp.
ACATCTCCCTGCAGGCGAATATCCGCCGAAGAACTTCCCACCAGTATCTCAAACCTCCCGGCATCGTAGCCAAAAGCATCCATCCCCGTTTTAAAATATGAAAACGAAGCGCTGTCCAGGGCCAGGGTTACCCGTTGTGTTTCCCCTGCAGCCAGGTTCACTTTTATAAATCCTTTCAGCTCCTTGTATGGCCTTTCAACCGGAGCATCCGGCTGGCGGACATACAACTGGGCCACTTCAGCACCATCCACCGCTCCCGAATTGGTCACATCGAAACTCACCCTGACCTCGTTCGGTTCGTCGGTGGTATCAGGTGTAACGGCCAGGTTTGAATAGTCAAAAGTGGTGTAGGAGAGCCCGAAACCAAAAGGAAACAGGGGTTCCACACCATGGGTATCATAATAACGGTATCCCAGCATCAGGCCTTCGGAATAGCTTACATGTTTGTTGCCATCGGGATCGTAATAACTGTTATAAACGGGATTATCCTCCCATTGTTTTTCAAAGGATGCAGGCAGTTTTCCCGAAGGATTGGTGATCCCGAACAATATCCCGGCGATGGCCGTACCTCCTTCCTGTCCCGTAAACCAGCCATGCAGCAGCGCTTTTGCATTCCCGAGCCAGCTTTCCGTATATACATTTCCCCCGGCATTCAACACTACAATGGTATTGGGATTAACACGGGAAATGGAGTTCACCAGGCTGTCCTGGTAAACCGGTAGCTTAAACGGCCTGTCATATCCTTCGCTTTCCATATTGCTGTTAAATCCAACACATACTACAACCACATCACTGTTTTTTGCAAGTAAAACAGCCGGAGAATTATTAAAATCCAGGAACCGGTAGCCAAAACGCATTTCGGCATTACCGCCGTTTTCGTAATATTCAACTTTAATGGAATACTTTTGCCCGTCTGTCATGTGAAAAACAGTTCGTGCGGTGGTAGCCGCCTGGTCCCTCCAATGATCAATCAGCAGGCTGTCATCGAGGTATACACGGGAACCGTCGTCACTCCGCACAATAAACTCGTAATCACCTGTTCCGGAAGCAATGATCGTACCCGTCCACCGTACCGAGAAATTATCGACAGGGAAACCTGCTATGGCAGGCCCACCGGAACCCCAGTTATTATTGATGACAGGATCGGTTTTTACCTGGAATGGCTCCCCGCTGAGCGATATGTTATTATAATAACCGGCCATTAACCCGGTAGCTGACCCGGTCTCATCCGTATAAAACAGGGAATTCATAAAAGCTGTTTCATCAGTGCCAAACCCCGGATCATAAACCACCGTTACGCCGCTGTCGGCCAGGGATTGTATGCCTTTAAGTATGCTCACATAGTGAAAAGGTTCTGTCCATGAGCTTCCGCCCCCGGTGACCCATTCATCAGCATTTTCACCTATGACGGCAATGGTATCCAACTCATCCTGGTCCAGCGGAAGGATGCTGTCCTGGTTTTTCAGCAGCACAATCCCTCCCCGTGCGAGATTAAGTGCCACTTCGGTGTTGGGTGCATAATCGAGGGGAATAGCAGGGTCTGCCTGCGGCCGGTCAAAGAAGCCAAATCGGAACAATACCCCCAGGATACGTTTCACTTTGTCGTCAATGACCGATTGTTTGATCGTCCCGTTTGCTATTAAGGGGGATAGATTGGTGCTATTCATAAAATCGCCTGATGGCATTTCGATATCAAGTCCGGCAAGGGCAGCCAGTTGCGCATTGTGTGTGGATCCCCAGTCAGACATCACCAGGCCGTCGAATCCCCAGTCGTTTTTTAGGATATCGGTAAGCAGGTGGTAATTCTGTGATGCCCATACACCGTTTACCAGGTTGTATGACGACATGACACAACCGGTACCTGCTTCCATAACTGCCGCTTTAAAGGCAGGGAGGTATATTTCCTGCAGTGTCCGTTCATCAAGGTCGGAGCTTACGTTATACCGGTCCCACTCCTGGTTATTGGCTGCATAATGTTTTACCGTGGCAACCACACCTTCCTGCTGAATCCCTGTAATGTAGCTGACCGTCATACGGCCCGCCAGGTAAGGATCTTCCCCGAAATACTCGAAGTTGCGCCCGCACATGGGAGCGCGGTGAATATTCACGCCGGGAGCCAGTAAGATATGCACGCCCCTCGAACGGCAATCTTTGCCCAGTGCATGTCCCAGCTGCTTCACCAGGGCCGTGTCCCAGGTGGCCGCACTAAGTATGCCGGCCGGGTAGGCCGTTGTTTTACCCCAGGTACGGACGCCTACGGGACCGTCCGACATTTTGATGGCTGGGATGCCCAGCCGTGATACCGGGCGGATGTAGAATGAGTTGTACCCTCCTATGTAGTCGAGTTTTTCGGCTGCAGTCATGCGGGGAAGCAGGTCGTTCACCCGGTCTTCGACGGTCGCCGCCGGATCCTTGTAAATTTGGGCCATCAGGGTGGTGGAGAGCACAAAAAGTATTGTGAATATGGAAGTGTATTGCTTTATCATGGTGTTATAAAAGTTGCAGGTTGCAGGTTGCAAGTTACAGGTTGCAAGTTACAGGTTGCAGGTTGCAAGTTACAGGTTGCAGGTTGCAAGTTGCAGGTTGGGGTGTGGGTTTTGGGGGCGGTGTGAAGATTGCAAAAGATATTATAATTCTTAACAAAAATAACGATAAGAAATCAATTTCCAGGATGGAAGAGTCTGGTAAAATCGACCCCGTCAAAATTTCCGGAGGTCATGATGAGAAGGTTTTTAAAGTGCCATTTGATGCGCTCCAGAGTGTGGATAAGCCGGATTGAGTCGGTGTAGACATGCAGGTCATCCCGTCCAAATGCTTCCTTGACCTGATCAGGAGTGATCATTGGTAATCGTTTGTGTTCGACTGTGGACGGGTTGAAATAGACCATCGGGACATCGGCCAGGTCAAGCGTGCCCCTGTACTGTGGAAGGAAATCTGCATTCAGGCTGCTGAAGGTGTGAAGCTCAAGCACAGCCACGAGCAGCCTGTCAGGGTACTTTTCTTTCATGGCCTGCACGGTAGCCCTTACTTTAGACGGAGCGTGTGCAAAATCAAGATATATACGGGAGGTATCGCTTTTTCCAACCAATTCCAACCTTCGCGCACTTCCCCTGAAGGTTTGAATGGCTTCATAAAAATCATTACCGGTTATGCCCAACTGATTGCAAATATGCCTGGCGCCACTGATATTCTGCATGTTGTGGGATCCGAAGATTTCCACCGGCCAGGCGCTGTCACCTGTTTCCAGGAAGTATTTCGAGGACATGATGTGATGAGGATGAGCAGAATATTCTATTTTAACTAACGACTGGTCGGTAGAATGGACTATTCCTGGAATGTTATCATCTCCTTCGTAATAAATCAAAGTCCCTCCCGGTTCAATTTTATCCACAAAGATCCTGAACTGTTCCAGGTAATTCTCCCAGGTGGGGAAGACATTCATATGGTCCCAGGCGATCCCGCTAATCAACGCTATATGCGGTTTGTACAGGTGAAACTTGGGCCGCCTGTCGAGCGCCGAAGAGAGGTATTCATCGCCTTCGAAAACAGCCACCTCTGCATCGTCTGACAATCCTACCATCGTCTCGAAACCTTCGATCATCGAACCAACCATATAATCAAACTTCCAGCCATGAAATTTCAATACATGCATAACCATCGAAGTGATGGTGGTTTTTCCATGGCTTCCTGCAATGACCACACGCTTTTTGTTCTTTGTCTGTTCGTACAGGTATTCCGGGAAGGAGAAGATCCTGATACCCAGCTCCCGGGCCCTGATGAGTTCAGGATTTTCATAGCGGGCATGCATTCCCAATATAACTGCATCCAGAGATGCATCAATACGCCCGGCATTCCAGCCTTCAGATACAGGAAGCAATCCATATTTCTGCAACCGGCTCTTTGAAGGCTCAAAAATCTCATCATCGGAACCAGTCACTTCATAGCCTTTCTTATGCAATGCAATGGCCAGGTTGTGCATTACAGCCCCTCCAACAGCTATGAAGTGAATTCGCATATTAAAATATCTTTACGATCTTTATATATTAAAACAGGCTAATATATTCAGGACTTAAAGCTAACTTAAGTAAAGAAGGCAATCCATCCAAATGTTACGATAAGAAATTAGCCTGTGCATAAAAATTTTATTGCACCTATCAAATAAATATAAGGCGAATTAAAATGCAAAAGAAATGAGATTATTGCCGGTATTATTTGTTATCCTGATTATTAATCCGGGACTGGTCGCTCAAACCGCCGACAGATCTTCTGAACGGGGCAGGTTAAAAGTTGCATCGTGCCAATTCCCGGTTTCATCCGATATTCATGAAAATGCCCGTTGGATCGAACAGCAGGTGATCGAGGCAAAACGTAAAGGAGCCGACATCGTTCACTTCCCGGAATGTGCCCTGAGCGGGTACCCGGGGGTGGACATGGAATCGATGGAGAACTTTTCATGGGAAACACTATATACCTGTACCGATTCGATCCTTGATCTTGCCAGGAAA
Organism: uncultured Bacteroides sp.; assembly: GCA_964477295.1. Taxonomy (GTDB): domain Bacteria; phylum Bacteroidota; class Bacteroidia; order Bacteroidales; family SM23-62; genus CAYZEZ01. The sequence continues at coordinate 4,506 of CAYZEZ010000266.1, forward strand.
CTGAAGATATGGATAGTGCTTGGTTCAATCCACAGGCTGTCCGAAGGCCATAAACCGCATAACAGCCTGTACCTGATAAACCCGGAGGGCCGGATAACCGACAGGTATGATAAGAGATTCTGTACAGAAGGGGACCTGGCCTTTTTCTCACCCGGGGCCCATTTCGTGACCTTTGAGATCAACGGTGTTCATTGCGGAATGCTTATTTGTTATGATGTTAGGTTCCCGGAACTGTATCGTGAATACAGGAAGCTGAACACGGATCTCCTGTTCCAGTCGTTTCATAATGCACGCCAGAAAAAAGGAAGCATCCATCCTGTGATAATGCCACGGTCTGCGCAGGTCAGGGCAGCAACCAACTATTTTTATATGTCCCTGGCCAATTCCTCGGCACCGGAGAGCTGGCCATGTTATTTTATTTTACCTGATGGATTGATTTTAAATAAGCTTGAATTGAACAAGCCGGGGATACTAATCTCCGATGTGGTGGTTTCGGATCGTTATTATGACGCCAGCAAACCTTTCAGGGATAAGGCCATGGAAGGACAATTGCACAGCGGTGAAACCGTGCGGGATGTACGATCTGATAACAGGAAGGGATATTAATGAATTTTTAATTAATAAATAGCTATGGAGATATATAGTATTCCCACCGGAAATATAAAATTCGACGGGGGAGCCATGTTCGGAATCGTGCCAAAGATTGTATGGGAGCGTATGTACAAAGCCGATGAAAACAACCTGATCAACTGCTCCATGCGCTGCCTGCTTGTGGTGGATGGTGACAGGAAAATCCTGTTCGACAGCGGAATAGGGAATAAGCAGGATGAGGATTTCCTGAGACACTATTACCTGAATGGTTCGGATATACTGGAAGGCTCCCTGGCAAAGCACGGATACACACCGGAAGATATTACCGACCACCTGATCACTCACCTTCACTTCGACCACTGTGGAGGAAGCATAAAATACAATGATGACCGGACCAGGCTGGTCACCACTTTCCCTAACGCAAAATACCGGGTTAGCCGCAAGCAATGGGGACTGGCGAAACTGCCTAACAGGCTTGAAAGCTCATCCTTCCTGAAAGAAAATATTGAGCCTGTTCAGGATTCAGGCCAACTGGAACTATTTGATGAGGATTTTGACCTGACCCCCAATATACGCATCAGGGAGTTTCATGGACATACCTTCGGGCTGGCTGTGGGGATTATAAAATATGGGGACAAGACTATTGTAAACATAACTGACCTGGTCCCTACTGCCGGAAATATTGCGATGTCTTGGGTATCGGGGTATGATACGAATCCGTTAACGGCGCTCCAGGAAAAGGCGGAGTTCCTTGAAGAATCGGTGAAGAATGATTATATCTATTTCTTTTTCCATGACCTGGATAGGGAGTGTTGCAATCTGGTGGAAACTCCGAAGGGAATAAGGATAGGTGAAGTGTTTAGCCTTGAAGAGAGGTTTAACTAGGTACGAGTTACCAGGTGGTGTGGGAGCAGGGTGTGGGTGTGGGATGAAGAAGAAGACAGAATTCAGAAGGTTAATAGCTGGGACTGCCTTTGTAGACGCGTGATTTGCCCAGGGGTATGAGCTGGCCGTGGTAGCTGAGCTGGCCCGACCAGTTGCCGCGTATGGTGGCAGTGGCATTTCCTTCCGATCCAACCAGCAAGTTGATATCATACGTGCCAAGTGCTGACATAAATATGAGTTGAATGCTGTAAGAATCCTTTTTCCGGCCCGTTTTGCTTACCTCATACTTTGTTATCCTGCCATCCACTGTTGTGCCGCCAACTCCATTATAGCCTATATTGTAAGCAGAGCCCAGCTGTATCGTTCCCTGTAGTGAATCTATCATAATGAAATTGATATCGGGAGTAACCTGTATCCGCTGGCCATATTTGTCACTCAGCTGGTTTGCTTCGAGAACGAAGCGCTGTAATTCAACCATTTTTTTGGTCATTTCAACCTTCAGCTCACTCTCTTTTTCATTCACTTCCTTCCTTTTCTCCTTCTCAAAGAGTTTTTGTTCTTTGCGGTCCTGTTTTGATGCTTTCCCGGCCTGACTGTATGCCGGAACAGTATACCCAA
>CAYZEZ010000267.1:0-6543 GCA_964477295.1 uncultured Bacteroides sp.
ATCGGCCCCGGTGGCAGGCCGGCATGAGTATATGTGTTATAGGGCGAATCTACCTGCAGGTTTTTGGTAAGTACACGCTGGATATTCATATCTCCAACGGCGAATTTGATCGTCGGATCGGCCTGTAATCTCATACCCGAATTTAACCGGTTCAGATATACCCCGGCGATCCTGGCTTCCTCCTCCTGCATCAGGGACTCCTCATCCACGATGGAAGCAAGGGTCATCACTTCCATCGGATCCAAACCTAATTTTGCTGCTTTTCTTTTCCTCTCGTCGTTCCAGAAAGCATTATATTCTGCTATCATCCTGTCGATAAACTCTTTACCATTGGAATTCCAATACATTTTGTAGGTGTTTGGGATGAATATCCCGGGAAGTGTTTCCCTTGTCAAATCCAGGCTTTCCAGGTATTCCCTGTTCCTGAAAAGAGATATCAGTTCTGAGGAATCTGCTTCCAGCTGCGATGAAACTACTCCGGCAAGTTTCTCGAGCGACCTTATGTTGTTGAATGTCAGGTCGACCTGTTCCTGGTTTCCTGATCGAAGCATGTTGACCAGTTCATTATTATTCATACCGGATGAGATATGATACCTGCCCGGATACACATGTTTTGGATAGTTTTTCCTTTCGGCCACCCAACGAAAAGAGGCTGTGTCTTTTATTATCTCCCGGGCTGCAAGTAATCGGACCACATCTTCATAATCTGAACCGGTAGGGATGTAAAATAACACCTCTCCAGACCCGGTTTGGATATTATTCCTGAAAATTATATGTTGGTATGTAATGGCAATGATGGAGATTATAATTACCACGGGGGCAACAATCACTAATAAAACAAAACTCTTTCTCATCTTAAACGAACTGGTAATAATAAATTCTTTGGTATAAAGATTTTAATGATTCGGATTACAAAAGAACAATTTTTCATTCAATAGTGAAAATGTTCAATATAAATTCAGTTTCGGTTGTTAACTTTGTCACCTTAAATCCAACTAAATAATGGAAAAAATAAAACGTTTAGCCTTAGTGGCACATGATAACCGGAAACCCGATCTGATTGAATGGGTAAACTGGAACTGGGAGATACTCAGAAAACACAAAATAATTTGCACCGGGACCACAGGAATGCTCGTCGAAGCCGCCTTAAAGGAAAATATGGCTGACAAAGAAAAGGATCAGATAGAAATAACCAAATTAAAATCGGGTCCCCTTGGCGGGGACCAGCAATTGGGGTCTCTTATTGTGGACGGGGAGGTGGATATCATGATTTTTTTCTGGGATCCCATGCAACCACAGCCCCACGATGTGGATGTTAAAGCCTTACTGCGGATTACAGTACTCTACAACGTACCAACGGCATGCAACAGGTCAACTGCCGATTTTATGATCTCATCAGAGCTTTTCAATTCCCAATATACCAGGAAACTTAAGGATTACAGCGAATATATCAACCGCGAACTGTATTAATCAGGGCAGGCTGTTTTGAAACTCCTGGTATCTTGAAATAAAAGTATCCCCGGAGCCTCCTGCACAATTTTCATTGATCCTCTCCTGCCTGTCCTCCGGTGAAGGATGGGTACTGAGAAATACAGGGGGATGGCTCGTTGAACCAGACTGCGCTTCAAGTAATGTAAAGAAATCGCCCAGGGCGCATGGTTCATAATCTGTTTTCATCAAGTATCTGACAGCATACTCGTCTGCTTCATATTCATGTTCCCGGCTGAAAGCCAGTTTACTTAAACCTCCGGCCAGCCCGCCGGCGATTTCTGCCAGTTGACTGGGATTATCACCCAGAAGGATCCCAAGCATTATGGAAATACCATACTGTTTGGTCAGGCTTTTTGTTGAATGCCTGCGGTCGACATGGGCCATCTCGTGCGCCATTACACCGGCAAACTGCGCCTCATTATTAAGGAATTTGATCAGTCCTGAATAAAAATACATGTATCCACCCGGTGCAGCAAAAGCGTTAAGTACATCCTGGTCGATGATCTTCACCTCCCAGTCAAACCTGTCCCTGTAAGTATGTTCACCGCTGGCCAGGAGGTTATCCCTGATCCGTTCCAGGTTTTCATATGCCTCGGGATAATCATATCTTGACAGGATAGGGTAATCCGAAGGGTTGTTCATGATTTCGTCATCGAGTGACTGGCCAAATTCGATATCCTGGTTTACTGTGTATAAATTCAGGCCGGGACCATCCTTTGAGCACTGACTGATAATCAAGGCAACAAGGGCAATGAAAGTTACGCCCAGAACTCGTTTCATAGTTTGGTTATTATATCCGGAAGTTTTGTCTCTGTAAAGTTAAGACAATTTTGCCAGAGCAGCTTCCAATCTGTCCATTGCCTTCACCAGGTTCTCATCCGAGTTGGCAAAAGATATCCTGATGCAATCCGGTGCACCAAATGCATCACCCGGAACGGTTGCAATGTGTCCCTTCTCCAGCAGATATAAACAAAGATCGATTGAATTATTGATCGTATTTTCACCGGTTGATTTCCCATAAAAGGAACTCAGATCCGGAAAAACATAGAATGCACCATCGGGTGTATTGCACCTGACACCCTCCATGGCTGTTAACCTGCCAACAATAAGGTCCCTCCTGCGAAGAAAGGCCGCGTTCATCTCAGCCACACATGCCTGGTCATCATTAAGGGCCGTAATGGATGCAATCTGTGCAACCGAAGTAGGACCTGTTGTAAACTGCCCCTGCAATTTTACCACAGCTTTTGCTATCCAGACAGGAGCGGCCAGGTATCCAATCCTGTAACCGGTCATGGCATAGGCTTTGGAAACACCATTCACAACAACAACCCTGTCTTTGAGGTAATCAAACTGCGCAATACTCTCATGTTTGCCAACAAAATTTATATGTTCATAAATTTCATCGGCAATGATGATGATATTTTCATGGTCCTTTAAAACTGCTGCAAGTCCCTCCAGTTCCTCTTTCGAATATAAACTACCGGTAGGATTGGATGGTGAACATACCATAAATGCCCTTGTCCTGTCAGTTATGGCAGCTTCAAGCTGTTCGGGAGTAATTTTAAAATCATTATCGATAGTGGTTTCAAGGATAACATTTTTGCCTTCTGCAATCTTGACCTGTTCAGCATAGCTTACCCAGTAAGGGGCAGGGATAATTACTTCGTCACCCGGATTAATGATCGCCAAAAGGACATTCACAATGGCATGCTTGGCTCCACTGCAGACCACAATCTGTTCAGGTGTATATTCAAGGTCATTTTGAACCTTAAACTTGCTTACGATTGCCTTCCTTAGTTCTGGAAAACCCGGTACCGGAGGATAGAAAGAATAATCGTCATCCACTGCCTTTTTAACGGCCTCCTTTATATGAACCGGAGTAGTAAAATCGGGTTCTCCTACCGATAGATTTATAACGTCAATTCCCTGTGCCTGAAGGTCTTTACTCTTTTGGTTCATTGCGATGGTCTGTGATGCTGCCATGTTAGTGATCCGGGTTGCAAGTTTTTCCATAATTAATTTTTTGTTAAGCGTGTTAGTATTATTTATCCAGCGTCCAAAAATACAGTTTTAATTAGAAAATACTTAATATTGTATATAAGAATACTTAAAAAAATATCAACATGGAAGTAACACTGGAGATATTGAAATATACCCTGCCTGCGTTGATTGTATTCGTTACGGCATTCCTTATTCTCAGGGCTATGATTAAAAATGATGAACAGAAAAGGAACTTGGAAATAAGCCTTGCAAGCCAGAAGACAATCCTGCCTTTGCGCCTGCAGGCGTATGAAAGGATTACGATGTTTCTCGAAAGGATCTCACCCGAATCAATTATTATCAGGGCTAATCAACCCAACATGACAGCTCAGCAATTACATAATGAACTGATCAGCACGATTCGTGCCGAGTTCGACCACAACCTGTCACAACAGGTTTATATCAGTCATGAAGCATGGGAAATGGTGAAAAAGGCAAGGGCAGGCACCGTACAATTAATCAATAATGCATCCGAGCAGGTTAAACCGGATGCAAGTTCGTTCACCCTGAGCAAGAAAATTCTCGAAATGGTCATGGAACTTAACACAACTCCTATTAGCCCGGCACTGATCTTTATTAAGAAAGAAGTCCAGGAACTCTATTGAATGATGAATATCGAATATTGAATAAAGAAGTTTGAAGAAAATATTACTCACACTCACCACCACACCCACTACTACTGTCTACTGTCTACTGATTAATCAATTCCACACTCCTGTTTACAAACCTGATCAGATCCTCACCTTTCAGCATGTTGTTCGACAACAGGGCAAGGTCGATCAACTGCTTGACAAGCTTATTTTTATTACCAAAATCAGAAAGGATCTTCTCCTCTTTTTTCTTCATATCATCGATCTGCTTATTCAGATCTTCCAGTTTATCTTTATCGGCCTGCGGGATCTCTTCTTCTTTTTTATCTTTCCCAGCATTTTCAAGCTTTTCTTTTTCAGCCGCCAGCGGGGCAGATTTCTCCTGCAGCTCTTCTATTTTCTTGCCTGTTGATTTTTCTATTCCTTCTTTTACTTTTGTTACCAGCGGGTGACTGGTATTCACCACCATATTAAAGGTATCAGGCATATTACCATAAAAATTCGCACCGCCGCCTAATTCAGACATATCTTTCATCCGGCGGATAAACTCCGATTGGGTGATAACAATAGGATGATCAGTTTCCCCGAGCGCTTCAAAACTGAAATAAAACTTCTCCTTCTCTTTCATCTGGCTTTTAAACACAGTGGTAAGCTCTTCTTTTTCCTTATCAGTTAGTTTAGAATCCTGCACATCTTCTTTCAGGATGAGTTTCTCAATCACATCAGCATCCACTCTGGTAAATCTTGAATCCTTGAATTTTTGTTCAACGTGATTGATGAAATGAGTATCCAGTTGTCCATCCAGTGAAAGAACATCATATCCTTTATTCTTTGCTTTTTCAATATAGCTGTACTGCTCTTCAATATTTGTGGTATAGAGATAGATTAGCTGTTTGTTTTTATCTGTTTGGTTTGGTTTGATCAGCTTTTCATACTCTTCAAATGTGAAGTATTTCCCATCGGTATTTTTGAATAATGCAAATTTCTCCGCTTTCTCATAAAACTTCTCCTCTGTCATCATGCCATATTCTATAAAAAGCTTCAGGTCGTCCCATTTCTTCTCAAATTCCGGCCTGTCGTTTTTAAAGATCTCTTCGAGCCTGTCGGCTACTTTCTTGGTAATATGACCGGATATTTTCCTGACATTCGGATCACCCTGTAAATAGCTTCTGGAAACATTCAAAGGAATATCCGGAGAGTCCAGCACACCGTGCAATAATGTCAGGAATTCCGGGACGATCCCTTCCACTGTATCCGTTACATATACCTGGTTACAATAGAGCTGGATCCTGTTTTTCTGGATCTCAATATTATTTTTTATTCGCGGAAAGTATAAAATGCCGGTAAGGTTAAATGGGTAATCCACATTCAAATGAATATTGAATAATGGTTCCTCCAACATGGGATACAGTTCCTGGTAAAATTTTTTATAATCCTCATCTTTGACATCCACTGGTTTGTGTGTCCAGAGAGGCTTGGTATCATTGATTATCTTATCTTTTTTGGTAACGACTTCTTTGCCATCTTTCCATTCCTTTTCCTTTCCAAAAGCAATCTCAACGGGCAAAAACCGGCAATAACGCGAAAGCATTTCAGCTATCCTGTTTTCCTCAAGGAACTCTGCCGAATCCCCATCCAGGTGGAGAATAACATCTGTACCCCTGACTTTCTTTTCAACCTCTTCCAGTGTATATTCCGGGCTCCCGTCGCAGCTCCACTTCACAGGCCTGGATCCTTTTTTATATGACCTGGTAATGATCTCCACCTTATCTGAGACCATGAATGACGAATAAAATCCAAGACCGAAATGACCGATGATGGCATTTTCCTGGTTTTTATATTTCTCAAGGAATTCTTCAGCGCTGGACAGGGCGATCTGGTTTATGTATTTCTTGATCTCCTCACCTGTCATGCCTACACCCCGGTCCGACACTGTAAGGGTTTTCTTCTTTTTATCCACTTTTACCCTGATGGTAAGGTTACCCAGTTCTTCCTTGAATTCACCCATGGAGGAAACTGTCTTCAATTTCTGGGTAGCATCTACTGCGTTGGAAATTAACTCTCTGAGGAAAATTTCATGTTCAGAATACAAAAATTTCTTGATGATTGGGAAAATATTCTCTGATGTAACACTAATCTTACCGCTTTGCATTTTTGTAAAAGTTTAAATTTTACTTGATTATTCCACGCGGATTGGGTCAAACAATATGCCATGGGTGAATATCTGACAAATAGTCAGATTTGTTGCAGGTTACAGGTTACAGGTTGCAGGTTGCAGGTTGCAGGTTGCAGGTTACAGGTTGCAGGTTGCAGGTTGCAGGTTGCAGGTTGCAGGTTGCAGGTTGCAGGTTGACAGGTTGCAGGTTACAGGTTGCAGGTTGCAGGTTGCAGGTTGACAGCGGACATATGAGACTCGTGGACT
>CAYZEZ010000268.1:0-1856 GCA_964477295.1 uncultured Bacteroides sp.
TAATAGTTGATTTAATAACCTTGACTTTGTCTTTATTGTTGGTAATCGTTTTTGAGAAATATTTTGCTTTTTTCTCATTGCACGAATTCCATTTAACATCGTAATAAACTACAGTTGTAACTTGGTTATAAACTGAAGTAATGGAAAAAATGATAAATAAAAGTGAAATGATCAATTTTTTCATAACAGTGGTTGTTGTAGAATAGAGTCTTGCGCACAACAATAGTATATAAGTAAATTTACATATATTTTTTTATATGTCAACTGGTTTGAGTTACATATAGATGTGTTTAGGCAGGAGGTATGTGTATGTTATTTTTAACCATCGAATATATCATCAAACGGATTGAGGAATCTTGTGAAATCAGTCTGCGACACTTGTGTGTATCGCTCTGTTGTCTTTGAACTGCTGTGTCCTAACCATTCCTGAATGTACCTTAAATCTGTCCCCTGCTCTAAATGATGTGTTGCGAAACTGTGCCGGAGAATATGAGGATAAATATTCTTTGATATTCCAGCCCTTTTTCCTGACTGCTTCACTATATGCACAACGCTCTCTGCACTGTACGGACCACCCCTCTGCCCTTCAAATAACCATTCCGTAGGCTTGTATTCTTTATAATATTTCCTTAATAAGAGTAATGTGCCTCCTGCCAGCTGAACATAACGGTCCTTGTTACCCTTTGCCCCCCTGATCTTAACCAACATTCGATCTGAATCAATATCCTTTATCCGTAAATGAATTACCTCGCTTCTCCTCAGTCCGCAGGAATACAAAATTGCCAGCAAACATTTGTGCTTAAGATTCTTGGTATTGTTTACTATGGATGCAATCTCCTGTTTACTCAGTATATCAGGTAGTTTTTTGTCCTTCCGGGGCCTTTCAATTGTGTAATACTGCTTCTCGCGGCCAAGTACTTTTTCATAATAGAACTTGATTGCATTGATCTTCTGGTTCTGCACACTGGGCGATATGCCGCCGTTCCTGATAAGACCTAAAATATAATCATTGATTTCATCCGCTGTAATAGATTCCATATCTGCTCCATCAAAATGTTCCATAAAATCGCGAAAATAACCGGTATATGTCCTGATCGTATTGTCACTGTATCTCTTTCGCTCAAGCGTTTCGAGATATCCATCCGGTAGTGCAGTTTCTTTGCATTTGCCGGACTTTCTCCTCACAGATTCATTCAGGCTTTTTGCCGGCTTCCTGAACGTTTTCAGGGCTGAATAATCAATAAATGCCAGGGGTTGAAGTAGGTCAAATACTACTGAAAGATCGAATTTATTAACAGGTATATACCAGCAATTCATTTTATTGCTCCAGTCAGCCCCTTCGAAATTCCTTAAGATTTCAGTGATCGAGCCGTTAGATGCAAATAGAACCACAACCACTTCAATGCTGTTATGATTTCTTAATTCAAATCGTATGACTGGCTTCGTAAACAAACTCCTGATATAGTTGGATAATTTTTGAATCCGCCAACAGGCTGACAGACTACTCTCTAACCGCTCTGGCATGTAGAATTTAATTATCTCCTTTTGTGAAGTATTTGATTAAATTACTTCATGCCCGTTTCATGCAGGATTTGTTTGATTTTCAACCTGACTTCCGGCTTATCTAAACAAATATTCCTGTAAAGACAGTATAATGGTAATGGCATACAGGTAAATCAAATTAATCCTTTTTTTACCCTTTATAACAAATATGCCGGTTTATCGGTTGGATCGGGAAGAAAAATGTTCCTGAAAATTCACCGGGACAGATAGGTTACACTAATTCACACTTATACACCGGCAGCCCTTGCCAAAATATGTTGACAAATAATTAACTGAAAACGTTCAACGTTATT
>CAYZEZ010000268.1:1956-6478 GCA_964477295.1 uncultured Bacteroides sp.
ACTGGCTACTGACTACTGGCTACTGACTACTGGCTACTGACTACTGTCAACTGGCTACTGACTACTGGCTACTGGCTACTGGCTACTGGCTACTTTCTTCAAGACATAGTCGTAACCTTCGATGATCGGATTGGTGAGGATCTTGTTGCAGGCCTCATTGACCCGCTCCATAGCCTGCTCTTCCGAATCGGCTTCGATATCGAGGGTGATGTGTTTCCCCACCCTCACATTGGATACTTCATTGAATCCGATCTTGTGCATGCTGTTGGTCACAGCCTTACCCTGCGGGTCAAGCAGTGCCTTAAGGGGCATAACGTCTATGGCAGCAATAAACTTCATTGTTCTGTATGTTTTGGTATAATATTATCGATGATTGAAATAATTATATAAAACAGGATAATAAGTAAAACTGCAAATTTCCCGAAAATAATTAATAAAATAATTGATCCGGCTAGTAATAAATATTGCATGATGTGGGGCCCGAAACTCAAATCTTTCACCTTCAGAGAAATAAAAGATATCCTGCTGACCATAAGAAAACCCGTGATGCAAAGTATCACCAGGATAATATATGGATTCAGGAGTAATTCAGAGATCACCCGCCATTCCGGATCAGGAAGAAAAAAGCACATCCCGGCAAAAAGTAAACCGGACGCCGGAGTAGGCATCCCTTTAAAATTTTTATTGTATTTGCTGGTGGTGAAATCGGCCAGACGAAGAGCAGAAGACAATAGAATGATAACAGGAGAGAAAAGTAGAAGCTTCTGACCAACCGTTGCACCGTAAATATTAAATTCAGGTATGACCCGGGCAAATGACAGTTCAATAATCCTGAAAGCAATAACCGCCGGGGCAACTCCAAAAGTGACAATATCTGCCAGTGAATCCAGGATCTTCCCTGTATCTGAGCGTGCATCCAATAACCGGGCAGCCAGCCCATCCAGGAAGTCAAACAATGCCCCCACCAGGATCATGAGGGCAGCTGCCTCAAGGTTTCTGTAGAAAAGGAATACAATACTTAAAAATCCTGAGCATAAATTTATCAGCGTTAATACATTAGGTATATGCTGATACCATTTGAAAGACTTATTCATTCGTTTAAAATTTTATAATTACTTGAAAATAAAATAATTATAAATTTGAGAATCCCGGGTATCCGGGACAACCGCTTCGCTCTCGAATAACGTAACATGAAAATATGTTCATTCCCTCTGCAATGCTGATGAAAAAATTATAATGGATGTTCCATAGAATTAACCGGGTCTTTTCAACAATAAATATAGATATTTGTCTGTTAATAATGGACAAAGAAGTCGCGGGTTTCTGGATGCAGGTTATAAGCTATGCACTTTCCAATGGTTTATAAAAGACTAGTAAGTTATATTATACCCCTAATCACTGTTGTCTCAATTTCAGCCCAGGTGCCGAAATACAGTAATGAATTCCTGTCCGTAGGGATTGGTGCAAGGGCCCTGGGTATGGCCAATTGTGTAGTAGCCTCAGTAGGTGATGTGACGGCCGGTTACTGGAACCCATCCGGCTTAAATAATCTTTCAGGCAGGGCTGAACTGGGATTAATGCACTCTGAATATTTTGCAGGAATAGCAAAATTCGATTACGGCGGATTTGCTCTTCGAATTGACGAAAACAGCGTGGCAGGCCTGTCGGTAATCAGGTTTGGTGTCGACGATATCCCTAATACCCTCGAATTGATCGATAGAGATGGAAACATCAGGTATGACAGGATAAGCAAGTTCTCGGCGGCAGATTATGGATTTCTTTTCTCATATGCCAGAAAATCGGCCATTGAGGGACTGCAATACGGGGGCAATGTGAAAGTGATTTACAGGAAAACAGGTGAATTCGCAAATGCCTACGGTTTCGGATTTGATGTGGGTGCCCGTTATACCATGGGGAAATGGCAGTTTGGAGCCACCGGCAGGGACATCACTTCAACATTTAATGCATGGAGCTTTAATACTTCTGAGCTGGAAGAGGTTTTCGCATTAACCGGAAATGAATTGCCTGAAAACTCCCTTGAGATGACAATGCCCAGAATCATAGTTGGAGCAGCCCGCAAATTCATGGTCAGTGAAAAATTCGGAATCCTGGCAGCAATGGACGCTGATTTTACATTTGACGGTAAAAGACATACGCTGGTGAGCACACCGGTTTTCAGCATAGATCCGCACCTTGGAGTGGAACTGGATTACAACCAGGTAATATTCCTGAGATTGGGAATGGGAAATATTCAGATCATCCCGGAAATTGATAAAAATAAATCTTTTGATTTTCAACCTACACTTGGAATAGGGATAAAACTTAAAAACTTCTTGCTCGATTATGCTCTTACAGATATTGGGGATCAATCCATCGCATTATACTCAAATATCTTCTCGTTAAGATATATATTTAATCTTCCGGAGTTAAATAAATTATAAATATCCTGTTACACCTTTCAAGTAGATGGTACCATATCGGTTAATTCATATCTTTACAATATGGACATTTCAATTGATAATTTTCCGGAGTACCTGAATAATAAAAACAAGGATTACTGCTGTGAAGTACCTGCTGCTGTTGAAACCAGGAATTTTGTGGAGGATATGGTAAATTTCCTTTTCCCAATACGGCTGAAACGGGAACTTAAACTGGAAGAGACAGAGAAAAAAATGCAGGATCTCATCAAAGTGCTGGAAAAATTGCTCACTCCACTCGAAAAACGGTTAACAGGTACAGCTGAACAACTATGTAAAAGATACCTTGAGCAACTCCCCGGTATTTATAGAATGCTTATCGACGATGCAGAAGCATTTGCCCGTTTTGATCCCGCATCCGATTCTGTGGAAGAGGTTATCCTTTGCTATCCCGGATTCCTCAGTATCACGATCTACCGCCTGGCCCATGAGTTATACCTGATGGGAGTCCCAGTTCTGCCCAGGATAATGTCGGAATATGCCCATAGCCAAACCGGAGTTGATATTCATCCGGGTGCCCGGATTGGATCCTCATTTTTTATCGATCACGGGACAGGTACTGTCATAGGTGAAACAACGATTATCGGGAATAATGTTAAAATCTATCAGGGGGTAACCCTGGGTGCATTGTTCGTGGAGAAAAAACTGGCCAGGAAAAAAAGGCATCCAACCATTGGAGATAATGTTATTATTTATGCACGAAGCACAATACTCGGGGGCGATACGGTGATAGGAAACGACACCATTGTAGGTGGAAATGTATGGTTAACCGAAAGTGTTCCTCCCCATTCGGTTGTCTACCAGAAACACCAGACCAATGTGAAGGACAGTAAGGAAGTTAAGGATCAGATAAACTGGATCATTTAGTTGCGGATACGTCATCCCGAAACACCGGACCCGGAAACTGAGATTCAGAACGAATTAACATCATTTATACGGTAATATTGAGCTGGGCATCCGGAAATTGTTTCGGGATATGACAGATGCTGAACCCGGATGCAGCATGACGAAGCCCCTGGTTCAAAATCTGAACTGAGAATTAGATACTGAAACCTGCCTGCCGGGTTGCCCGCCGGGGCAGGCAGGAAGGTGAATTCAGGGTGACTATTACGATTTAAACAAAAAAAAGATGAAAGCAAATAATATACTGGAAACCATCGGCAGTACTCCCCATGTCCGGATTAATACCCTTTATCCTGAAGGATACGAGGTATGGTTGAAGCTGGAAAAAGCTAATCCTGGCGGTAGCATAAAAGACAGGATTGCACTGGCCATGATCGAAGATGCCGAACAAAAGGGCTTAATATCAGAAGGCTCTGTTATTATAGAGCCCACCTCCGGAAATACCGGGATCGGATTGGCTATGGTGGGTGCAGTAAAAGGATACCGGGTTATTCTTGTGATGCCTGAATCCCTGTCGGTGGAAAGACGCCGGATCATGGCTGCCTATGGCGCTGAGTTTGAATTAACCCCACGGGAGAAAGGGATGAAAGGATCCATAACCCGGGCCCTTGAATTACTGAACCAGATTGAAGGCTCGTGGATGCCTTCCCAGTTCGATAATCCCTCCAACGTGGATATTCATCGCCGTACAACTGCCCTGGAGATTATCCGCGACTTCCCCGAAGGCATCGATTACCTGATAACCGGGGTGGGAACCGGCGGACATATAAGCGGCACTTCAGAGATCATGAAAAAATCCTTCCCGCAGATGAAAACTTATGCCGTTGAACCTGCAGAATCACCTGTTATTTCAGGAGGTGAACCCGGGCCACATGGTATCCAGGGTATAGGCGCAGGATTTATCCCGGAAAACCTTAACAGGGAAACGCTCGATGGAGTGATACACGTTTCGAAAGAGGACGCCTATACCTATGCAAGGAAAGCCGCAGAAAAAGAGGGTCTTTTTATTGGGATATCCTCCGGGGCTACCCTGGCAGCTGTGGCAAAAAAAATACCGGAATTGCCTGCAGGCTCGCGGATCCTGGCTTTTAATTATGATACCGGTGAAAGATATCTTTCCATTGATGAATTATTCACTTAAT
>CAYZEZ010000269.1:0-6450 GCA_964477295.1 uncultured Bacteroides sp.
TGGCCGAGTGGTCTAAGGCGCACGCCTGGAGAGCGTGTATACCGCGTGAAACGGTGTCGAGGGTTCGAATCCCTCTCTCTCCGCAAGCGCCGCAGTCATTGATATTTCAGAATGACTGCATTTGAAAAATGTTCATTGAAGATTATTGAAGATTTCACTACCAGAATACGAAAAGTGGTGACAGGGAAATATCCCTTTTGTTCAATCCGTTCATATTAATATTAAGTAATATTCATTAAATTCGTACACAAAGACAATAACAAACTAAATTCTTAAAAATCAGATCATGAAAAAATTATTTGCACTTGTTGCTGTATCCGGGATGCTGTTATTGGGAGCATCTACCATTGCTTTTGCTCAGGATACTGATGATTCCTCAGCTACGGAAGCCGTTGATTCATCTGCAACCCTGACAGAAACTCCTGCTGCCACAACTGCTATGGATGAGGCAGATGAAGCTACAGGAGGAGAAGAGCAAGTCTCTTTACACAAAAGAGTAAAACAAAAGTTTATTGAAGGTGGTGCCACCTTTATGGGCTTCGTTCTGCTTTGTTTAATTTTTGGTCTGGCATTGTGCATAGAGAGGATCATTTACCTGAACCTGGCCACAACCAACACCAATAAATTACTCAAGAAGATTGAAGATGCACTGAATTCAGGTGGCATTGATGCAGCAAAAGAAATATGCCGGGATACCCGAGGACCGGTTGCCAGCATTTTTTACCAGGGACTCGACAGGGCTGACCAGGGTATTGATATAGCAGAGAAAGCAGTAATTGCCTATGGTGGAGTTCAGATGGGATTAATGGAAAAAGGCCTCAGCTGGATACAGTTATTTATCTCAATTGCTCCTATGTTAGGATTCATGGGAACTGTTATTGGTATGATCGCTGCATTTGACTCCATTCGTATTGCAGGTGATGTATCTCCCCAGCTGGTAGCCAGCGGTATTATGGTGGCCCTGATCACAACGGTATCAGGACTTATTGTGGCCATTATCCTGCAGTTATTCTACAATTACATCGTTGCTAAGATCGATGGACTTGTAAATAATATGGAAGATGCATCCATATCCTTAATTGACCTCCTGGTGAAACACAATAAAAAATAGAAATTATGAATATTCAAAGAATATCCAGCATTGTTTTGTGGATTTTGCTAGCTCTGTCGGTTGTGCTGGTTGGCATATTCTATTTCGGAAATTATGTTCCGGGAACAGAAGGAACTCCTATGGAAGAACCTCTTATTACCAATAAGATCCTTCTCTGGGCATTCATTCTTATGATTTTAACCCTGATTGTGGCGTTGGTGTTCCCGTTGATATATATTATAATGAACCCGAAGAGTGCCATCAGGCTGGTGATCATCCTGGCTGTTGTAGCAGTATTTGTTTTTATTGCCTATTCACTGGGGTCAGACGAAATCATGAATATGCCCGGCTACAACGGGCCGGATAATGTTGGACCGGTGCTCAAAAAAGCCGATGCAGGTTTAATCCTGGCCTTTTTTCTTTTAATAGGTGCTCTTGGATCTATTCTCTATACGGAGATATCCAAGATCGTAAAATAAACATTTCAGGAGCCGGGCAAAATTTATTTTACCCGGTTCACGTTATAATTATATACAATTAACTACCTGAAATTATGATAAATAAACATACAGTACCGGAAATAAACGGAGGCTCTCTGGCCGATATCGCTTTCCTGTTGCTGATCTTTTTCCTGGTAGCTACAACCATGGATGTTGATTCGGGTATTTCGAGGCTATTGCCTCCTATGCCTGAAGAAAACCAGGAAGAAGATAAAAGCGAAATCAAGGAACGTAATGTGTTTGTTGTTTTGATCAACAGGGATGATCAGTTATTTGTTGAAAGGGAAGTCGTGCCTGTCAGTGAGCTCAAGGACCTGACCAAAGAATTCATAATGAATCCCCTCAACAAGGATAACCTTTCGGAAAAAAGGGCTATGACAGTTGATTATTTCGGTGATGTATTGGTCTCGAAAGGGGTAATTTCCCTTCAAAATGACAATGGCACATCATATGGCCAGTACATTGCCGTTCAGAATGAACTGGCCGCAGCCGTTAATGAGCTGAGGAACGACCTTTGTTTACAAAAATTCGGTAAAACATATAGTGACCTGGATCCTCTGAATGAGGTCGAATCAGAGATCATGGAAGCGGTAAAAAAGGTAATCCCAATGGCCATTTCAGAAGCTGAGCCTAAAAATATCGGAGGAAAATAACATGTCGAAATTTAAAAAAGCCGGGTCCAAGGGTCCTGTATCAATCAGTACAGCCTCATTGCCTGATATTGTTTTCATGCTTTTATTCTTTTTTATGGTCTCGACGGTAATGCGTGAACAATCGCTTAAAGTGAAAATCTTAGTACCTGATGCCACTGAGATAAAAAAGCTTGAGAAGAAATCACTGGTAAGTTATATCAATATTGGTGTTCCATTCCCCTCAATGCAAAAGCTTTATGGGTCTGAGCCGAGAATCCAGCTGAATGACCAGTTTGCCACAACAGATGATATCAGGGATTTTGTGTCAAGTGAAAGAGAACAGATGGATGAAAACGAGCAAAAACAGATGACCGTTTCCCTCAAAATCGACCGACACACAAAAATGGGTATTGTAACTAAAGTCAAGCAGGAACTTCGAAAAGCAAGTGCATTAAAAATAAATTACTCATCACGTAAGAAGTTAGTGACAGCGGGACAAAAATAGATATCCCGGAAAAAATATTTACCGTAAAGGTGCCTGGAGATATTCCGGGCATTTTTACGGTTTTTTTATACTGTTTTGAGCCGTCCGGGAAACAGGCTGAAATACATCCCGAAAAGAGATACAAATAATGTGATAAGGTAAAACATCAGGCTCATGGCGATGGAGACCTCCACATTTAATCCCATGATATCCGCACCGATCAGGAAGGTCAGCTCTCGGGATCCAATCCCGCCAATAGTGAAAGGTAAGCCTGCAATGATTGAGGAAATGAGGAATAAGAAAAGGTACGGAATGATCTGCTCATGATATCCAAGCGCTTGCAGAATAAAATAGGCACTGGCCGCCTGAAGGATCTGAACGGAAAGCGCTAAAAGGTTCACCCGGAGAAATACCGGAGTAAAATACCTGAAAAATAATCTGAGAAAAATATAATACCCGGCCACCCCCACCGGAAGGATAATCCAAACCACCTTACCGACAGGGAAGTCGAGCCGGAAGGTAATAAAATAAGATAAGATGACCAGAAGGTATATTACGCTTACAGCTCCTGTAATCCGGTCAACCAGGGTAGCCCAGATAATTTTTCCTGTTTTTATCTCGTGTTGCCTGTTCAAAAGGTAGATCTTATAACCATCCCCTCCAATACCCCCGGGAAGAAAAATATTGTAGAACATTCCCAGCAGGTATAATTTCAGATTATACAGGTCCGACAATATTAAATCAATGCCTTTGAAGAAGTTATTCAGGCGAATGGCAGAGACTATTTTGGAGAAAACAAAAAACATAAGAGCCGGAAGGAGCCATCCAAATTTCAGATGGCCATAAAGTTTCAGCACCCCGCTCAGATCAATCCTGCTGAATACAAAGATCAATGCTGCAACCGATAGAACAAGCTTTATTGAAAACTTCAGGTATTTATTCAGCTTTATCTTTTTGGCCACCTGTGATCCTTTTTATTTGGTAAGGTTTCTTCGATTGGGATTCATAATACGTACGCATCTGAAGTTCTGTGACTATCCCAATGGTAATTAATTGTATCCCTGTAATCACGAGCAGTATGCCAAGTAACATCAAAGGCTTGCCCCATATATCGTGACCCAGAATTTTAAGTATAAGAAGGTAGAGGCTGATGGCTGCACCGATCATAAAAATCAAGATGCCGGTATTGCCAAAGAGGTGCATGGGCCGCTGGAGATATTTTTTCAGGAACAGCATCAGTAGCAGATCACTCATCACCCTGAAAGTCCTGCTCAATCCATATTTCGATTTTCCATGGATGCGGGAATGGTGTTTCACATTCACCTGGGTGATACGGGCTCCGTCAAAACTGGCCAATACAGGAATGAACCGGTGAAGTTCACCATAAATTCCCAGGTTTTTTGCTACTTCCTTTCTGATTACTTTCAATGTACATCCATAATCCTTGATACTGACATTGGTGGTTCTTCGTATCATTGCGTTAGCCAGTTTACTCGGAATCTTTCTCAGGATAAATCCATCCTTCCTGTTTTTCCTGATACCCGCCACCAGGTCCCACTCCTCTTCTTCGGCAAGTTCAACCATCATGGGTATATCGGTCGGATCGTTCTGCAGGTCCCCATCCATTGTGATAATATATTCTCCCTCTGCATGTTCTATTCCTGCTGCCAGTGCGGAGCTCTGGCCATAATTTTTCTTGAACTCAATGAGTGTGATGCGCGGATGGTTCAGAGATTGGATTTTCTGAACGGTTGAATCAGTTGATCCGTCATCCACATAGATTACCTCATAATCAAATACACCATCCAGGGAACCGGTTATCTGCTCAACGAGGGGATGTATGTTATCCTCCTCGTTAAAGACACAAATAACCAGGGATATTCGTTTCATAGTAAATTATCTTTATGCCAGACGCAACCTGTAAAGATAATAGTTTAACTGCAAATTCTTCATGGATAAATCGGGATGGCAGGCTATTTATTGCCCTGATCAGATAAATTGTCCTGATATGATAACACAAATCACCCCGGAGGAGTGATAAAGATCACCGTTAACCGGTTTATACAATGTTAGGGAGAAACTATCTTTGAATCAACTATCAAAGCTTAATGGTAGTGGTTTTGACAATGTGGTTTTCATTTCACGTAACCTGGCAGGTTAAGGGTACCCTGCCAGGTTTTTTTGTAGATCTCAGATTAGTAATTAATGATTTATGAAGTGCGCACACACATTTTTCACCCAAGCCCCACACCCACACCTCTCTTCACGCTTCACTCGTCACTCTTCACTTCTTAAATGGCTTTTCCCCCCCGCTCACCGGTTCTGATCCTGATACACTCATCCAGAGGCATGATGAATATCTTCCCATCACCCAGTTCCCCTTTCTCATTTGTCCTGGCAGCCATAATGATAGCATCCACCGTGCAGTCAACGAATTCGTCATTAACTGCAATTTCAAGCCTGGTCTTTGGTATCAGGTTAGGAATTACCCTTTGTCCACGGTATATTTCTTCTCTTATCTGCCGCCCGTGCCCTGAAACGCGTGAGACAGTAATCCTTGTAATCTCTGCCTTGATAAGGGCTTCCCTTACCTCTTCGAGTTTATTTTCACGTATAATTGCTGTAATTAATTTCATTATGTTTGATTTTATTTATCGTAATTAATCGGCATTAACCATACCGTATCCGTGCTCTCCATGGTAGGAAAAATCGAGTCCCTGCATTTCATTGTTTTTTGTTGCTTTTAGTCCAATTACTTTATTCACAACAAATAAAATGATAAGTGTAACAACAGCTGCATAGACAATCGCTATAAGTACCGCAACTGCCTGTACCCCAAGCTGCTGAAGAACGCTCCATGTTCCTCCGGCCGCGAGTGCGGCTCCATCCATCCAGCTGTGCCTTATAAAGAAGGTGAGTAAAATAGCTCCTGTGATACCACCCACACCATGAATTCCAAATGCATCGAGGCTATCATCATATCCAAGCCTGTTCTTAAGAATAATGGCCAGGTAACATAGCACGGATGCTGCCACCCCAAGGATCAGGGCGCCATAGGGCTGTACCACTCCTGCTGCAGGGGTTATCGCAACGAGCCCCGCAAGGATCCCGCTGGCAAATCCGAGTGCCGTTGATTTTCCCTGGTGAACACCTTCGATGATCATCCAGGTAATTGCTCCGGCTGCTGCTGCAATCTGCGTTGCTGTTAAAGCCTGTGCAGTGCTGAGTCCGCTCGACACACTGCTTCCTGCATTGAATCCAAACCAGCCAACCCATAGCAAACCCGCACCAATCATTGTCATGGTGAGGTTACTGGGTGGCATTGCAGTTGAAGGATAACCTTTCCTTGCACCCAGGTAGATTGCTGCAACCAGCCCGCTAACACCTGCGGAGATATGAACAACGGTGCCACCTGCAAAATCGATAGCTCCATTTGCACCCATATTGAAAAGGAACCCGTCTCCTGCCCAAACCCAGTGGCAGAGAGGATTATATACCAGCAGGCCCCAAATAGCAATAAAAACGACATAGCCCTTGAAGGTGACACGCTCAGCAAAGGCGCCGGCTATAAGAGCAGGTGTGATAATAGCAAATTTTCCCTGGAACATTGAAAACACATATTCCGGTACACCTGCACCCATGATGGTCTCATCAATGCCCTTAAGGAGAAAATAATTATTGCTCCATCCAAACCATCCTCCCAATACACTCGGGCCGAAACTCATGGAATACCCGACAACAACC
>CAYZEZ010000270.1:0-6444 GCA_964477295.1 uncultured Bacteroides sp.
CAGCAAAGACATTCATTTCTAACGCCAGTTCTTCTTTCTCCGCTTCATCCAGCTTATTCCAGGGTCTGTAAAGCGGAATATTTGCTCTTCGCTCCTCATCTCCCGGCGGATGCCCCCTGTATTTATTGATATTGTCGGTTGGATCGGATAACTGGCAATCCTTATCGATAATCCCCAATTCTTTCATTCTCCTGAACCTGTCTGCCCTTATCACATCCCATCCTGCCTGATAGGTATCCTTAAAAAGTTCAATATCTTCAGGACGGGCCTGCAGAGGATAATGGGCTATATGATAGGGCATGTAAAGAAAAAATGGTTTGTCTCTTTCTTTTGCCTGATCTAAAAAATCAAGGGCATAATCAGTGAGAACATCCGTCTTATAAAAAGGTTTTTTATTCACCTTGAAATCTTCAATCTGCATCGGGGTTTCTCCCATATAAAATGGATGCCTGAACTCACCTTCAGGTGGTTCGAAAAATTCATTAATGGCCCAATAATACAATGAAAAATCAAAGCTTCTTTTTGCATAGCAATGCTCAGGCACCCATTTCTCAAAATGTTCCTTTCCAACATGAATTATAGAGTGGCCGGCATCTTTTAATACCTGGCCTATACTCACTACCCTGTCATCCCCTTTATAACTCCCGGTTAATAATATCGACCGGGTAGGTTCACATTTACTGGCATTATAGAAATTGGAGAACCTCAGGCCCTGCTCAGCCAGTTAGTCAAGATTTGGTGTTTTTATCTCACTGCCATAGCATCCCAGGTCAGAAAATCCAATGTCATCGCCCATGATAAGAACAATATTTGGCGGTCTGCTTTGTTTTTGAATCTCTCTGCAGGAAGTGAATAGAAGAACAATCGCGGCGGTAATTAATATAACTATTCCCGTTTTATTCATGTCATTTTGTATTGGCTATCTTTATTATATCCGCAGAAAACTTCATATAATCAAATGGGGCAGCTGCCTGACTAAAGTAAAGGCATAGTGTCTGTTTCCGTTCGGGCTGATATGCCATAACCACCCCCCAGAAACCAGAATGACCGTAGTATTTGATATCATTAAAGGTAAATTCAATTAATCCCAACCCATAATCAAAGGGCCATCCCGTCTTGTAAATATCCATCATCCGGATAAGGGTTTCAGGCTTTTTGAACAGTTTACCGGTCATCAGGGCTTCTATAAAAACAGCCAGCTCTTTTGTTGTAGAGACCAATCCCCCTCCCGACCAGTCGAAGGAAGTATTTCCTGACAATGTTATGTCTTCCGGTCCCTGGAATGAATGGGCTATTCTCTGAACGCCCACCGGATCTTCATAATATTCGAACCAGGTGTTACTCATGGCCAACGGTTCCAGTATCCTTTTCCTTATTTGCTTTGGAAGAGAAGTACCGCTCACCTGCTCGATGATAAGACCAAGCAGAAAATAGTTCACATCTGAGTAATGAAAACCTTCTCCCGGGGGGAAGTGTGTCAGTTGATTGATTTCCTGTTCATAAATATATGCAAACAGCTTTTCCGGGTTCCACTGTTCCATCCTGTTGTTGTTCCAATGTTCCATAAAGGCCTCAAATTTATCAAAGAACATATCAGCGATCCCACTCTTGTGTTGCAGTAATTGCCTGATTGTTATTTCCTTACCATACGACTTGCCATCGATCAGGTGAATTTCATCAATCCTGATAAAATCGCATCCCGATAAATAGGTATACATCGGATCGTCAAGATTCAGCAATCCTTCCTCTGCCATCTGAAGGATCACCGTGGATACAAATGTTTTGGTGACACTGGCTATTTTAAACTGAAAATCTTTCCCTGCAGGTTGTGATTTGCCATCGGCCATTCCCACTGCGTCATAATAAGTATAGCCAGGATCCTTGTAATAGACAAGGATATTATTTATGGGCCTTTCGCCATCCGGATCCAGGTATGATTTAAGAAACGAAGTAATGCTGTCGGTCCGGGAATCGACCGTAACCTGTGAACATGATAGGATAAAAAGTAAAAAGGCTGCTAATGTTAGAAATAATTTCTTCATTTGTTTGTTATTTTTGTGTGGTAAAGAGTTTGATTTTCAGAATAAACAGCTAAGATACCATCAATCTTAAATAATCGAAACCGCTGTATGAGAAAAAACTGGATAGCGATAACCCTGCTTATTGTCCTTACTGGTATAATACTGGTATTTCTTTTCAAGCCCGTCCTGCAGCACCCCAATAGCTATTTATATTCCACTTCCGGCGATGCTGTTAAAAGCTACTACAATTTTGCCTACTATCTCAAATATGACAGCGGGTTCAAACATGATGGAATAAATTATCCTTATGGCGACCACCTGCAGTATATGAATTCACATCCTTTATACGTTCAGATCCTGAAATTCATTGACAAATCGATTTTCCCCATTGCCAATTATGGTGTGGCTATCCTGAATCTTTCAATGATCCTTTCCCTTTTGCTGGCCGTGCCTTTTCTTTTTTTGATTTTGCGAAAGTTTGCTTTACCGAGGTGGTATGCAATTATTGTTTCACTGATTATCCTGTTCCTGACCCCCCAGCTTGACAGGATCCATGGACATTTCGAAATGGTATATGCATTCTTCCTGCCTCTTTTCTGGTATTTACTGATCCGATGGAAGGAAGGATCGCAGAAGGTACTGTGGGGCATTTTACTGGTTCTGGCGGGATTGGTGGGTGGATTTACCAGTGCTTATTATGCTTCGTTTTTTACCATTTTCCTGCTGGGTGTCCTTATTGTTGATGTCGTTCTGCACAGGAAAGACCTGGCTTCCTACTGGAAAACCGGTCTTAGCCTGTTGCTGATTGCCCTGCTGCCAATAATCATTGTTAAAGGATTGGTTACTGTCACCGACTGGGTTAGTGACCGGCCCGATAATCCATGGGGATTTTTTATTTTTCACTCCACCCCGTTAAGCGTCTTCCTGCCTTTTAATTCTCCCCTGAAAATGCTGATCGGTGATTATATAAATATGAATTTTCAGTGGGAGGGCAGATCATATGTTGGTTTTCCGGCCACACTGCTGGTTATCTCTGTTTGTCTTTACCTGCTTTATAAACTGGTTACCTGGAAGAAAGTTGAGTGGCGTTTATTCTTTCCTAATAAACAAATGAATATTTACCTGGTTGCGGCCTTTCTGGTATTGTTGTTCTCCATGGCCTTCCCTTTTAAATATGGGTTTGCTTTTTTGCTGGAATTATTACCAGCAATCAAGCAATTCAGATGCCCTGGCCGATTTGCCTGGATTTTTTATTATGTCTTTACCGTATATACAGCTTATTACCTGTATACATTATTCAGGCAATTGAAAATCAAGGGATTTTATCTGTTATCGATGGTTATTTTTCTTTTCATGCTGACTTTCTGGGCAATCGATG
The DNA here is from genome assembly GCA_964477295.1 of uncultured Bacteroides sp. GTDB lineage: Bacteria > Bacteroidota > Bacteroidia > Bacteroidales > SM23-62 > CAYZEZ01. The sequence goes on from CAYZEZ010000270.1 coordinate 3,400, forward strand.
CAGGGACCAACATTAAAAGAAGCCTGAGGGGTATTTTGAACAATAATGACAAATTAGAATCTTTTGATGACGAATACCTGGCACGGTTTGAGGAAGCAAAGGTGAACCCGGAGGAATTTCAAGCCATTTTCTTCCTCCCTTTTGCAAGTACATCGGGTGATAAGCTATTGTTCGAAAGGGGTTTATCTGCTTTTACCGATGCGATGAAATGTTCATATCATACCGGGATTCCACTGATTCAAAGCTTTTCTCCCAGGATGTCTTTTACCCAAGCACTGAGCAGTATACAATTACTGGCAGACTCTTCTATTTACAAAACCCGGCTGGATGATATGAATAATAAACCTATCCTCCTGGTGTCGTCCAAACAACAACTTAACAGACGGGAGGCCAGGATTAAATCATTTGCCAGTGATTTTTGGGAAGATGAATACATTACCCTGTCAAGCCTTCCCGTGAAAGCTTTTAACACAGGATATTCCGAATGGTTACATCATGCTGAAGAGATCAGGGATAGCTTAACCTGCGAAGGAAATATTTGTACAGATACCGATCTTGAACTGATATTCTTTGACGGATTTGACAATAATGAATCGAAAAACACTTTTTCGGGATCGGGAGCATTGTACAAAAAGAAGGGGGAGGTGGAGATCCTGGACCAGGTATTCGATATTGATTCCGTTGCAGGAATATCGGAGATTTCATTCTGGATGTTTATCGACTCACGTACCGATAACATGCCACAGCCTGTTTTGCTCACCTGGGATGAAAATGATCATTTCTCGAAAAAAACGAAAATCGAAAACAGGGAGGTGCACAATGTGGAGAACCACTGGGCACGCATTTCTACGGACTTCAAATTTGAGACTGGCAAGCGATATCAACTGGTAGTTAAGGGAAAATATATTACGATTGATGACTTACTGATAAAGCCAGTAGATGCAACTGTTTTAGTGAAAACCTCTGATTCAGAGCTGTTTAATAATTATTTATTGCCAAAATAGACTAGCCTGAACTTCGAATTTTTTCTTCTTTAAGGATATTCAGGCCATAATATACATGGGCACACTCCTGTCCGTCGAAATCTGCCAGTCCGGGCATATAGGCCCATATTTCAAAACCAAATTTTTTCAGAAGATGAATGCTGTGTTTATTTTTATCGAGCACCATTGCTATTAAGTGGTGGAAATGATATTCACCGCTCTTCTGAAGGAGATATGCAATCAGGCTTGTGCCAAGACCCTTCCCCTGGAAATCTTTATGAAGGTAAAAACTGATTTCTGCCACATGCCTGAATGCATCCCTGCCAGGCCGGTATGGGCTTAATGAGGCCCAACCGACGACAGAATGATTAACTTCTGCGACGAATATCGGGTATCTGTCTGGTATGTGCTGATTAAACCAGTCTGTTTTATCCTGAACGGAAACCCGTATGATTTCAGCTGTGGAGTTTTTTGTTTCAATGGCCTGGTTGTAAATCTCAACAATGGCAGGAAGGTCTTTCTTTTGTGCTATTCTTATTTCCACAATTTATATATCAATTAATCAAAATATTCAAGTCTATGCAGGAATATATCAGCCTGTTCATAGGCTTCCTGCTGGACATTCGGATCAGGCATTGGCCAACCGTCATCCCGCATAGTGCTGGGAGTAAACAGGTGCCCCACCTCATCATATATCCATAATTCACAATCATTTCCGGCAGCTATCATCCGGTTATAAAATAAGCTGGCACCTTTTAATGGAGTAACTGAATCATCACGTCCCTGTAATATGATTGTCGGGGGCAGGTTTTCTCTAATATGGTCCACAGGTGAAATGGACCTGATGTCCGCCCTTGAACCAACCAATAATTGCGACCATCCGTCATTAATCAGGTCAACGGCCGGGGAGACGAGGATAAGGGCATTGGGTTCAGAGCTGTAGTTTTCTGAAGGCAATCCCGGGAATATGGCAGTGGATGCAGCAAGGTGACCACCGGCCGACCACCCGTAGGCTACAATGCTGTCTGGTATCAATCCAATCGAATCTGCTTTCCACCTCATCCACCTGATAATGTCCCTTGCATCTTCCATCGCTTCAATGGGCGTAATATCAACCTGGTTTGAAAGCCGGTATTGAGCGGCAACAGCGATCATTCCTTTCCGGGCAAAATGCCTGGCCCTTGAAAAAGCCCATGATGGATTGCCTCCGGCCCATCCCCCGCCATGGAACAATACGATTCCGGGTATTTTCTTTGAAGGAGGATGGTCGCCGGGGAAAAAAATATGTGCCTCCAGATGAAATCCATTGACTGTTTTATAGATTTCCACCGCATGGTCCCCGTTGTCATTTATTCTTTCCTGATATGCTTTTTTAATTTGTCGTTTATATTTCTCCGTTGAACATATAGTTAGAAACCGGTCAACATATTCCTTGCTATTACTAATCCCGTAATTTTCAATGTATCCCGACAGGTATCCGGCAAGCCAGAAATCCAGTAGTTCCTTATTGTTGAACATTTCAGGAAGCAGCCGGAACAATTCATCTATTCTCCTTAAATAATAATTTCTTTTGTCGGTATTGTTTTCAAGACGTTTTTGAATCAGAAGTTCGATCCATTCCTTGCAGTAATCTTCATAATGATCCAGTTCAAGAAAATGGGGATCATTGATATCCGTTTGGTACAGATGATCCATTGTGTTTTTTCCCAGCGATGTCTCAAATCCTGTAAATTCTTCATGCTGAGATGGATAGAATAAAATCAGCCGGTTGAATGAAAAGTAAGTATCGGCAATAATTCCTTTAATAAATGCCGAATCTGCAAAATCATGACGGGCCTGGAAGTTTTCGATTAGCGACAGGAATCTATTCTGTAGGGAATCGATCACGAAAATAAAATCAGCTTCGTTTTTTGAATACAGGAAATACCAATTCTGCGCGAACCATGGGCTGACCTCAAGGGAATATCTGGCCAGTGACAACAGGAATCCATTTATCTCTGCACCAGTTCCCTCAAACTGGATGGTATTCAAAATATCTTTTGCATCTAATGTCATAAATAAT
>CAYZEZ010000271.1:0-6420 GCA_964477295.1 uncultured Bacteroides sp.
AACCTGTAACCTGCAACCTGTAACCTGCAACCTGTAACCTGTAACCTGTAACCTGCAACCTGTAACCTGTAACCTGTAACCTGCAACTTTAATAAGGCTTTGCCACTGTATTCCAAGTTTTTAACTACCTTTGTAGAACGCAAGTCGTTCTATCGTTCTCAGATGTATTTGAGGAAGGAAAGTCCGGGCAACACAGAGCACCACACTTCTGAAAGGGAGATGTCTGAAAGGGTATAGTAGCGGAACAGAAAATAACCGTCCGCCTGAAGGTGGATAAGGGTGAAAAGGTGAGGTAAGAGCTCACCGGTGTGCCGGGTGACCGGTACAGCCGTTCGCCTTGTGGGTTGAAAGACCACATATACCGGCACTCGAGGGCTGCTCGCCCGATGCCGGGGGGTAGGTCGATCAGATAAATGATAGAATTTCCGCTTTGCGGATAACAGAACCTGGCTTACAGACTTGCTGTTTTATGAAGGCTGCCTCCTGACGGATGCAGCCTTCACCTTTATTCGGGCCGGTTGAAAATCTTATCATCTACCGTTATATTGAACTTAATATCATGGAATTCTATTATCATCCCCTGTATTTCATTGAACCTTTGCTCCACCTTGAATGGCATCATGATTCCATCTGCTTCCCTGTAATCACTGAATAGAACTTCTACAGTGACCGGAGAATCATTGATATTAGTAATGCGGTTCATTTTGTGAAGTAAATAGTCATCTGTCCCGATAAACAACTCATCCGTATCTCCGTCTGTCTTTATGAGTCGCAGTAAATGAACCTTTTTGTCACCATAATCCTTTACACCTGAATAAGTGAGCTTATGGCCTTTCTCCTTCCAGTTCCACAAATCTCCGTCGATATTACCAACCTCCTGGATGGTTTTAAGATCGGGACCGGTAAGTGTAACCGGTTCTGCAGTATTCATCCATGAAGCCAGCATCCATCCGTGAACTCCATCATACCCCTGGTTAATAATTTCACCCGTGGGCAACAAAATTTCAAGGTAGGCTTTATCAGGTCTTTTCTGAATTTGCTTAAATGATGTTTCCTGGCCATCCTGGATCGTAATACCTGTTGCAACAGCCGTTTGGACCTTCACAATCTTATCCTGTCCAATCACCTTGAAATAATTTTCGAGGATCTCTTCCTTGCTTAAAGTTTGTGAGAAGGAATTTATAATTGGGGCCATGATAAGCAATGTGGCAAATAATGGATAGGTTATTCTTTTCATCGATATAAATTAACACTATTTACGAACGCCGGGGATTCATTATTTCGGATGCGATTAAATATAAATTTAAACAACCAGTCTTACTAATCCAACCCGATAACGGTTTTTCTGATGATAGCCAGTTTCGTTAAGAGTGGTTCGAGCTGGTCAAGAGGCAACATATTGGCACCATCTGATTTTGCGTTGGACGGATCCGGATGGGTTTCAATAAAAAGGCCATCAACCCCTACAGCAATTCCTGCCCTGGCAATGGTCTCAATCATATCAGGTTGTCCTCCACTAACACCAGATTCCTGGTTGGGTTGCTGAAGGGAGTGAGTGACGTCAAGTACCACGGGAAATCCAATTTCTTTCATCTCTGCAATACCCCGATAATCTACGATCAGGTCGTGATAGCCAAACATTGTTCCCCTGTCCGTAAGGATGATATTATTATTGCCACTGTCAATGACTTTCTGTGCTGCAAAGGCCATTGAGGAAGGTGCCATAAATTGTCCTTTTTTAATATTTATGCATTTCCCTGTTCTTGCAGCAGCAATAAGCAATTCGGTTTGCCGGCTTAAAAATGCAGGGATCTGAAGAATATCCACATACCTTGCGGCCGGTTCTGCCTCCTCTGGTGTGTGTATATCGGTTAATACGGGGACTTCAAAATCGATACTGATCTTTTTTAATAATTCAAGGGCTTTTCCGTCACCAATCCCGGTAAATGAATCTATTTTCGACCGGTTGGCTTTCCTGTAAGAAGATTTAAAGATGTATGGGATCTTCAGTTTTTCAGTAATTATTTTGGTAGTCCTCACCACTTCAACACATACCTCTTCACTTTCAACCACACACGGACCGGCTATGAGAAAGAAACTATCAGAGTCAAGATGGTTTAGAAATGGAACACAATTCAGACTTGAAGTCATTTGGATATTATTAAAAAGTTGCGGGTTACGAGGTTTGGGTTATGAAGTTTCACCTGCAAAGCAACAATTAAATTATTTTAGTAACGTAAATCTATGCATTTTGTGATCTACTTTCAATTTTTATCTTCAAAACCCCTACTGTCTACTGTCTACTTCTTAATACGCGTATTTTTTCTTCCACCAGTCCCTGAGCCTTTTCCTGATTTCTGTCTCCCTTGCATTATCCTGAGGGTCATACAGTTTAGTGTCAAGAATCTCTTTCGGTAAAAAATCATCGACTACAAAATTACCATCATAGCTATGAGCATATTTATAATCTTTGCCATACCCCAGCTCTTTCATTAGCCGGGTAGAAGCATTGCGAATATGCAACGGAACCGGAAGGGCACCCGATTTTGATACCAGTTCCTGGGCTTCGTTAATAGCCTGGTAAGCAGAATTGCTCTTGGGTGAAGTGGCCAGGTAAATGGCTGCTTCAGACAAGATAATCCTCGACTCAGGCCAGCCAACCATATGCACTGCCTGGAAACAGTTGGTTGCCAGTAAAAGGGCATTTGGGTTTGCCAGGCCGATATCTTCAGCAGCTAATATCACCAGCCGCCTGGCAATAAATTCAGGTTTCTCTCCTCCTTCAACCATCCTGGCAAGCCAGTATACGGCTGCATTTGGATCGCTGCCGCGAATACTCTTAATAAAAGCTGAAATGATATCATAATGCTGTTCCCCGTCCTTGTCATAGGTAGCAATGTTTTCCTGAAGCTTATCCTTAACACGGTCGTTGGTAATCTGAATAGTAGGTTTGGTCTTCTTTTCACCGTGCTCAGCCACATCGGCATTAACAATAAGTTCAATAATATTCAGAAGCTTTCTTGCATCACCCCCGGAAAACCGGAACATGGCGTCGTACTCCAAAATTTCAATCTGAAGCTTTTTCAGGAGAACATCCTGCTTCAATATCCTGTCTGTCAACTTTGACAGATCATCCCGGCTCAGGTGATTAAGTGTATATACATGACATCTGGAAAGAAGCGGTGAAATAACCTCAAAGGATGGATTTTCAGTAGTGGCACCAATCAGGGTAATAATTCCCTGTTCCACAGCCCCGAGTAGCGAATCCTGCTGGGACTTACTGAACCGGTGTATCTCATCAATAAACAGGATCGGATTGGGTTTGTTAAAGAACTGTATCTTTTTTGCTTTATCTATGGTTTCCCTAACATCTTTGACACCTGAATTAATAGCGCTCAATGAGTAAAACGGCCGTTCAAGCTGGTTGGCTATGATCCTGGCCAGCGTTGTTTTTCCTACGCCAGGTGGTCCCCACAAAACAAACGATGCAACCGTTCCTGACTCAATCATTTTCCTGATGACGGCTCCCTTGCCAACCAGGTGCTCCTGACCGATAAAATCGTCAAGGGAAGTGGGTCTCATCCTGTCAGCCAATGGTTGGTTGGGTATCTCCATCATACTATTTTCGGTAAAAATAATGAATAAACCATAAAGAGTATCGAAACTTGATGCATCCTTTTACATACAATACGGGTCTTATTCTTAACAATCTAATATTACATCAATTCCAGATTATTAATAACTTTACGCCAATAATCAATAAAAATTTAAAAAAGCGAAACGGACACATAGAATTAGAGTCATATTTTAAATAAACGATTTTAATTAAATAATTTTTATGGTAGCAAAGTGATTATCCCCCGAGGCTACGGGGGAATTTCAAATAATTAAAAATTTTAACAAATGAAATCTAAAATAGGAAGATTTTTATTAATAGGTACAACGCTAATTATGTCAGCAGGAATGGCCTATTCTCAATTTAATCAGATTGGTAACATCCTTGCCGGTGGAGTAGGTGATGCTGAACTTATGATGACTGAATACATCCGGCCTCTTACGAATTCTATCGGTGCCAATTTAAATGCCGGATGGTACAATACCGCCAAACCGCATAAATTGGGGGGATTTGATATCACCTTTACCTTTAATGTTGCTATTGCTCCGGAAGATCATCTGACCTATAACCTCGATGACATAGGTTTATCCGATAATATAAGGTATGATGATAATATTGCAAAAACTTTTTCCGGGGAGAAGGGATCGGGACCAACCATCGGATATGCCTATGATGTGCCGGTGATTGGCGAACAGAAAATTGACCTTTATGATCATCCGGGAGGTGTAGGATTTAAAATGGTACCCTCTCCAATGATTAACGCAAGCCTGGGATTGATCAAAGGAACAGAAGTGATGGGGAGGTATATGCCATCAGTAAACATGAGAAATGTAGGAAAATTTGATCTTTGGGGAATTGGATTTAAGCATGATATAAAACAATGGATACCTGGTTTAAATAAATTACCCGTACTGCATCTCGGTATCATGTACGGATATACAAAGATGAAACTGTATGCCGATCTGCCGGCTATAACACCAGCCGATCTTAATGCTGTTGAAAATTTTGGTGCTGCTCCGGTCCCTAACTGGGATGAACAGGCTTTGGATCTCGAATTTAACAGCCATACTGCCAACCTGCTGGTTTCTGCCAATCTCCCTGTTGTAAGTTTTTATGGTGGAGCAGGGATAAGTATTTCGAAGGCAAATTTATTACTGGAAGGGCCATTCCCTGTCCCTACTGCTGTTCAGGATGGGTTTACTGCCCAGCTTTCGGTAGGACCCGACCAGGTTGAAACCGATCCAATTGATATTGAGATTAAGAACCAGGATGGTGGTGTAATGAAGCCAAGGTTAAATGCCGGTATTCGGTTTAAATTCGCCGTTATTACCTTACAAGTTGACTATACCAGGGCAAACTATAATGTTGTTACTGCAGGATTGGGCATCAGTGTGAGATAGTTGGCTCAGCTTACCTGGAATCCGCTCAATTTCACTGTTACCGCAGGGATTAGGAACAACAATCCCAATATCAGTAATATGATCATAAACGGTGTGACCCACCTGAGCCATACCTCGAAAGGGATATTGGCCATACAAGGCACACCTATTGGCACACCCGATGCAGGTGTTATCTGGTTTGTAACACCATCGCAGGATTGAAAACCGGAATGGTTGCCTGCCGCGAAAGTCCCATCGCAAAGAAAAGGGTGGCATTAAATATTCTTTTAAAAATATTCATATTAATTATACTTTTGACATTGACACTGTCCTGAGGCCAGATATGAAGCCAACGCTTGAAGATTTAAAGGAAGACCGGCGAATTTTACGGGAGTTCCGGGCGCTTATCCGTTCTGCAAGTCCTGAGATGGACAAGGGAGAAATCAGCTTGATTAAGGATTCATTTAACCTGGCTCTCGAGGCATGTATGCAACGACAGGAAAAACTGGGCGATCTTACCATTTTTCATGCGCTTGGAGTGGCCAGGATCGTTGTGGATGAAATGCGACTTGGGATACAATCTGTTGTGAGTGCCATCCTGTTCGATTTCATCATAGATCATACAATCTTAATTACGGATATTCAGAAGGCATTTCCCGAAGAGATTATTAAAATCCTGGAAGGACTCAATAAGATTTCCAGGATCGATACGGAGAAATCAAATAATCAGGGGGAAAACTTCAGAAGCCTCCTGGTTACCATGTCCAGTGATATACGTGTAATCCTGGTTCGCCTGGCCGACAGGCTGTATCACATGAGAAGACTCGACAGTGTTAAACAGGTGGATCAACTCAGGATATCGGCAGAAGTTTCACATATATATGCTCCGCTGGCCCATCGACTTGGATTTTATAATATCAAAGAAGAACTGGAAGACCTGGCATTGAAATACACAGACTCAAAAGCTTTTCAACTTGTAAGGGAAAAACTGCAGGAAACAAAGGATGCGAGGGAGCTTTTTATTCGCGAATTCATAGAACCATTAAAAGGTGAAATGGATAAGCAGGGATTAAAATTTGATATTAAGGCCAGGACGAAATCTGTTCATTCCATCTGGTCGAAAATGAAACGGCAGAATGTCAATTTTGATGAGATCTACGACATTTTTGCTATCCGGATAATCATAGACAGTAATGATAAGAACGAGAAGGCAGATTGCTGGAAGGTCTATTCCATTGTTACCGATATTTATCAACCCAATCCGAACCGGCTGAGGGACTGGATATCCATACCGAAATCCAACGGCTACGAATCGCTGCATACCACTGTTGTTGTGCCAGGGGGCAGATGGGTAGAGGTCCAGATACGTTCTGTGCGCATGAATGATATGGCCGAAAGGGGATTGGCTGCTCATTGGAAATACAA
>CAYZEZ010000272.1:0-6418 GCA_964477295.1 uncultured Bacteroides sp.
GAAGAAGCGGGGCTCTATAAAAAGGAAAGAATTATTATCTCACCCCAGGGTGCCGGGATCAAAGTGAGCACCGGAGAAGAGGTATTGAATTTCTGTGCCAACAATTACCTGGGTTTATCTAATCATCCCGGATTGATCGAAGCAGCAAAAGATGCTATGGATAAAAGGGGTTATGGTATGTCGTCGGTAAGGTTTATATGCGGTACCCAGGATCTGCACAGGGAACTTGAAGAAAAGGTAGCTGATTTTTTTGGGATGGACGATACCATCCTGTATGCAGCCTGTTTTGATGCGAATGGTGGTGTATTTGAACCATTATTAACCGCTGATGATGCCATAATCTCTGACTCTCTCAACCATGCCTCTATTATTGATGGAGTAAGACTGTGTAAGGCCCAGCGTTACAGGTATGCCAATGCAGATATGAATGACCTGGAGGAGCAATTGAAAAAAGCTCAGGATCAGCGCTTCAGGATTGTGGTTACGGATGGGGTTTTTTCGATGGATGGGAATGTGGCACCTATGGACGAGATCGTACGGCTGGCTGATAAGTATGATGCCATGGTCATGATCGATGAATCCCATTCGGCCGGAGTGGTAGGTAAGACAGGTCGTGGAGTAACTGAATTATTTGATATCAGGGGTCAGGTCGAGATTATCACCGGGACCCTTGGCAAGGCGTTTGGGGGGGCTATAGGCGGATTTACCACAGGCCGGCAGGAGATTATCGATATGTTGCGTCAGCGGTCGAGGCCATACCTGTTTTCTAACTCTCTGCCCCCGATGGTAGTGGCAGCCGGGATAAAAATGTTTGATATGATGAGTGAAACCAATGAACTTCAGGATAAGTTGCATTGGAATACTGACTACTTTTATCAAAAAATGAAGGAGTCGGGCTTTGATATCAAACCAACACAATCTGCCATTATTCCAATTATGTTGTACGATGCCAGGTTATCACAGGATTTTGCGGCCATGCTTCTGGATGAAGGCATTTATGTGATTGGTTTTTACTATCCGGTAGTACCGAAAGGAGAAGCAAGGATAAGGGTACAAATTTCGGCAGCCCACGAGAAGGATCACCTCGATAAAGCTATTGAGGGGTTTAAAAAAGTAGGTAAGAAGCTGAATGTGATTTAAATGAGTGTCATCCCGAATTTAGTCCGGGATCTGATAATCCAATTCGAAAGATCCTGAAACCGGTTCAGGATGACCAACCTACCCACATTTCGAAGAGCCGCAACCGGTACAGATCAGGCATCCTTCCTGGTATACAAGGTTACTTGACCCGCATTCGAGACATTTTTCTTTTGAATTGGCCTTTGTACCGTCAGGTATATACTTTTTCAGGGCCCTTTCCACACCTGCTTTCCAGGTATTAATGGTATCGCTGTCAAGCCTCAGGGATGAAACCAGTGAAACAGCATTTGGTATAGGCATACCATGGCGCAGAACGCCTGAAATCAATTTGGCGTAATTCCAGAATTCGGGATCAAAGATATGTGACAATCCACCCAGTGTATTTTTATATCCATACTTATCGATATACTGGAAATCATAACGGGTAGTACCATCCTCTTCCTTGTTCTTAATGATTTTTCCCCTGGTGATGGAATGAGGAATCGGGAAGATCTCCTCATCTTCAATTCCTGTAAATATCTCATAGGGTTGTCCGTTTTTAAGCCCTACAAATGCGATCCATCCTTTATCATTATTTTTGAACCGTATAATTTCAGCATTAAGTACTCTTGGCCGTTTGTAGCCATCGAGATTTTCATTGTCATTACTACTGGAAAGGAGAACCCCTTCACGCGAGCCATCCCTGTAGATAGTGCAACCCTTACATCCACTTTGCCAGGCGGTCATATATAATTCACTCACCAGTTCTTCATTGGCATCCTTGGGCAGGTTAATTGTAACGCTGATTGAATGGTCGACCCACTTCTGGATCTGGCCCTGCATTTTAACTTTGGCAACCCAATCCACATCTTTGGAGGTAGCTTTACTATATGGAGATTTCTCAACGATCTTCCGGATTGAATCATTCTCCATATTTTTCACTTCGCTGATATCATATCCGTTGGCCTGCAGCCAGGTCTCGAATTTATGATGGAAGACATTATATTCTTCCCAGCTGTCGCCCACATCATCAACAAATGTGATATTCGCAGTTCCATCGTTGGGGTTTACCTTACGTCTTCTTTTGTATACAGGAAGGAATACGGGCTCGATCCCTGAGGTTGTCTGTGTCATCAGGCTGGTGGTTCCTGTAGGAGCTATGGTAAGGAGTGAAATATTTCTCCTGCCATATTTTTCCATGTTTTTATACAATCCTTCGTCTTCATTTTTCAGTCTTTGAATAAAGGGATTGTTTTTTTCTTTTTTGATATTAAAAATTGGAAAGCTTCCTCTGTCTTTGGCCAGCATTGTACTTGACCTGTATGCTTCAAGTGCTATTGTTTTGTGCACTTCGATGGAAAAATCAGTCGCATTCTCGCTTCCATATCGTAGTCCAAGGGCAGCGAGCATATCGCCTTCCCCTGTTATTCCCACGCCAGTTCTTCTCCCCTGGATTGACTTATCCTTAATCTTTTCCCATAGCTGCCGTTCTGCCCTTTTGAGTTCCTCATCTTCAGGATCATCAATGATCTTTTTGAGGATAGCATCTATTTTTTCAATTTCAAGATCGATTATATCGTCCATCATCCTTTGTGCGTGACCGACATGTTTTTTGAATAAATCAAAATTGAATTTTGCTTCTGCAGTAAAGGGATGTTCTACGTAACTGTAAAGATTAATAGCCAGGAGCCGGCAGCTGTCATAGGGACAAAGTGGTATTTCACCGCATGGATTTGTGGAAACTGTTTTAAAGCCAAGATCAGCATATGAATCTGCAACGGACTCCCTGGCTACAGTATCCCAGAACAGTATACCTGGTTCGGCTGATTGCCAGGCATTGTGTATGATCTTATCCCAGAGTTTTCGCGCATCAATTTCCTTTTTATAGGAGGGTGTATCTGATTCAGTCGGGTACTGTTGTAAGTATGCTGCATTGTCGGCCACTGCCTTCATGAAGTCATCATCAATACGTACCGAAACATTCGCCCCGGTTACCTTCCCTTTTGACATTTTGGCGTCAATGAATCCTTCAGCATCAGGATGTTTGATCGAGATGCTCAACATCAGGGCACCCCTTCTTCCATCCTGGGCAACTTCACGGGTTGAATTGGAGTACCTTTCCATGAATGGAACAATACCGGTTGAAGTGAGTGCGCTGTTTAATACTGGGCTTCCTTTCGGACGAATATGGGAAAGATCGTGACCAACACCACCCCTGCGCTTCATCAGTTGCACCTGTTCCTGGTCAATCTTCATAATACCTCCATAGGAATCGGAAGGGCCATCGTGACCAATAACAAAACAGTTTGACAGGGACGCAATCTGAAAATTGTTGCCTATACCTGTCATTGGAGATCCCTGGGGAACGATGTATTTGAAATCCCGGATAAGTTCAAATATCTCATTTTCGGTTAGCGGATTGGGGTATTTGTTTTCGATCCTGGCAATTTCCCGGGCAATACGACGATGCATATCATCGGGTGTCCGTTCGTAAATATTGCCTTTTGAATCTTTCAGCGCATATTTATTGGCCCAGACAGTAGCTGCAAGTTCGTCGCCACCAAAATATTTTTTGGTTTCCTGAACAACCTCCTCAAAGGAGTAAATTTTTGCTTCGTGTTCAGTTTTTGTTTCATGCTGATTTTCTTTCTTGTCAGTAACAGCAACGGCTAGATTTTTCTTTGAGGCCAATTCGTCCATGAAAGTGTAATATTTTAAACGATTAATTCATAATAGATTAGCTGAGGATAAACCAAAAGAAAGTTGAAATTGCAATTTAAATATAGATGCCCCCGTTAACAAGAAGAACAGTTTTCTATTTATTAACAAATCGGTTTACTTATTAACGCATCCTCTGAAAACCCTATGGATAGGACAAATGTAGATATAAATAAAATAAGAACTTTAAATCTTTTATCGACAGGTTCCCCATAAAACCGCAAATATTCAACAGGGAATAATAATCTTAAAAAGTTTAAATTTTGTTAATAAATAAAAAGTGGCATTTGTGAAGGCAACATTTTTTCTTATTTCTTAAAAGAGATCTGATTCAGGACAAAAATTTATAAATTATCCCTGAAGTATATGAGAGAGCGGTAATTATTTCAGAATGGTTTTGGAGAGGATTTCTTCGGTGGCTCCTATATTGGAAATGACATAGTTCCGGGCAATATCGGAAGCAGGTTGCAGGGTATTTTCATCTGTAAATAAAGAGGTTAAAACTTGAAGTAATTCCGTGTAATCAGAAACTGAAAATGCCCCTCCTGAATTGATCAGGTCATGGGCTTCTTTGAACCGGGTAAACCTTGGTCCGAAAACTACGGGTAAACCAAATGTGGCCGCTTCGAGAATGTTGTGAATTCCTTTGCCGAATCCTCCGCCTATATATGCCACCGTACCATGCTGGTAAACCGATGACAATATTCCAATGGTATCGATAACTAAAACATCTGAAGATCCTGGCTCAGAATTTTCAAGGTTGGAATACCTGACAACTCTTTTTTTAATCCTGTTTTCGATTCTCCTGATATTGGATTCATGGACTTCATGAGGGGCAATAATATATTTCAGCTGCAGCGAATTTTCATTGATGTACCGGATAAGTAACTCTTCATCACCCGGCCACGTAGATCCCATAACAAGAGTTTTACTGCCCGATGTAAATGTCTTGATTCCTGGAAATTGTTTTGATTTGCCGGCGATGGAACAAACCCTGTCGAATCGGGTGTCACCTGAAACAGTAACATTGTTTATGCCTATATGAGCCAGGTTTTCTTTAGAGGCCTCATCCTGCACAAATAAATGGTTAAATGATCTCAGCATTCTAATGAACCATTTTCCATACCACTTAAAAAATATCTGGTCTTTATTGAATATAGCAGAGATCAGATATACAGGGATTTGGTTTTTTACAAGTTCTTTCAGGAAGTGAAACCAGTATTCATATTTAATGAAGCAGACCATATCCGGTTTGACTATCCGGATAAACTTCCGGGCATTCATTCTTGTATCTAAAGGGAGATAGAAAACATTATCAACCCCTTGAAAATCTTTTCTTATCTCATATCCTGAGGGAGAATAGAAAGTCAGAAGGATCTTTTTTTCAGGAGCCACCTCGTTGGTCTTTTCAATCACCGGTCTGCCCTGTTCAAATTCTCCCAGCGATGAACAGTGAAACCAAATGATCCGGTCGGAGGGATCTATTGCGGCCTTCAATTGTATGAATTGATTCTTCCTGCCTGTGATCCACAATCTTGCTTTCTTATTGAACAATGAAGCAATCAAAATGCCCAGGTGATAAATGCGGATCCCGATATTGTAAAGAACAACCATAGAAGTTACAAATTACAGGTTACACGTTGCAGGTAGCAGGTTTTGTGTTTTAAAGGTAATATTAATAACGGTAGGTTTGAACAGTTTGTTATTTCTTACAACTCAGTGAAGTTTGCTAACTTTACAGTTTCAATAATACTAAGGAAATGCCATCATCCCAGGTCAGAGTAAGATTTGCTCCCAGCCCGACCGGCCCATTGCATATTGGAGGGGTCAGGACAGCGCTGTTCAATTATCTGTTTGCCAGGAAGAATAATGGCCAATTCCTGCTAAGGATTGAAGACACTGACCAGGCAAGGTATGTACAGGGAGCCGAGGATTATATCATTGAGTCTTTAAAATGGTGTGGAATTGAACCGGACGAGGGAATTCAGGCTGGCGGGCAATATGGCCCGTACAGGCAGTCGGAACGGAAAGATAAATACCTGGAATTTGTCACGCAGCTCATTGTTTCAGGAAATGCCTATTATGCCTTTGACACTCCGGAGGAGTTGGATAAATTGAGGAAGGAATATGAGACCGGAAAAATAACCTTCACGTACGATGCCTCAGTCAGGGATTCTTTGAACAACTCTCTAAAACTTACTGATTCTGAATTAAAGGAAATACTGGATAAAAACACTCCTTTTGTGATTCGCTTTAAAATGCCGAAGGATGTGGAGGTAAGATTTAACGATGCCGTCAGGGGAGAAGTAAGCGTTAACACATCCACACTGGATGATAAAATTTTATTTAAGGCTGATGGGATGCCCACGTATCACCTGGCCAATGTGGTGGATGATCACCTTATGAAAATATCTCATGTTATCAGGGGAGAAGAATGGTTGCCATCCACTCCATTACATATACTTCTTTATAAGGCTCTGGGTTGGATGAATGAGATGCCTGTTTTTGCACATATGCCATTGACCCTAAAACCGGATGGGAAGGGTAAGCTAAGCAAAAGGGATGGCGACCGGCTTGGATT
>CAYZEZ010000273.1:0-6371 GCA_964477295.1 uncultured Bacteroides sp.
TAAATATTTTGAGGGAGACCGTCATGGGCAGGGATTTGTTTGATTTTGCATTCAAGGAATATGCTCAGCGTTGGATGTTCAAACATCCTACCCCGGAGGATTTTTTCAGGACCATGGAAGATGCTTCAGCGGTTGATCTTGATTGGTTCTGGCGTGGCTGGTTTTTCAGTACAGACCATGTGGATATAGCCCTGGCTGATGTAAAACTTTTTCAGCCCGATACACGCGATCCTTCCATTGAGAAGCCTTTGCAAAAGAAAATGGAAGAGGAGCAACCGGAACATATCAGCATCACAAGGAACAAGGCAACCATTAAGTCTGCCGTAGAAGCAGATGAAAAGCTGAAAGATTTTTATGACAGCTACGACAAATACGCAGTAACTGATGAAGACAAGAAACAATATGAGAAATATATCTCGTCATTAAGCGGGGATGAGAAGAAAATGATGAATCCTGATAAATTGTATTATGAATTAACATTTGAAAACAAGGGGGGATTGGTCATGCCCCTTATCCTCGGGTTCATGTTCGGGGACGGAAGTCAACAGGAAATTCGCGTACCTGTTGAGATATGGAGGCAGGATAACTTTAAAGTATCCAAAGTATTCATGTTCGATAAAGAGGTTTCATCTATCACACTAGATCCCTGGCTGGAAACGGCAGACACAGACCGGTCCGACAACCACTGGCCACCGAAGACAGAGCCAACCCGGTTCCAGCTGTATAAATACAACAGGCAACCGCCTCCGAATCCGATGCAAAAGCAAGGGAAATAAACCTAAATGCTTTTTAATCCAAACAGTGGTCTTAAAAAACTCACTCTTTTGATTACCAAATCATACATGGCAAAACATCCTGTACCTGTAAATGTTATAATCAGGATAAGTTTTAATGTTGCCTGGATATCAAGCGGCATGATCAGGAATGAACCCAGGTAAAGAAAAAACATATGCAGGATATAGATCGGATATGCTCCCTGGCTCAGATAACTCAATGTTTTGCCAGGTTTATTAAGGTATTTGTAACCGAATCCAAATACTGCAAAGATCCAGAGATTCGATTCGATGGCCATTAGATAGCCCGGAGCAGTAAGATCAAATTTAATTACACGCACCAGGAAGAGCCCCATGGACAATGATAAAAACAGCCATCTCCATCTGAGCACAGTTTGCCAGAAAGCATCTCCGCTATGTACACATGTGAATCCGAAAAAGAATGCCAGCAGTCCTAACAAAAAACCATGCAATGTCAATACATATAATGCATAAACTTCCGGCTTTATAATTAATACTTCCAGAATAAAAGCTACTGTAATTAGCATTAATCCCATCGGGTTCTTATAAACCTTTTTTAACCATTTGGTGAATACTCCATTTTCATTTTTATGTAAGAAATAGAAAATAGGAGATAACACTATCACATAGATAAAGATGTTTGCAAGAAACCATAAATGACCGGGACCAGGGGGGTAATGCAAATCCTGGTTATAGTATTTTTGCCATATCAAAAAGTAAAGAGGTACAAAAGTGAAGATGCCGAACAGGAAGGGTAATAAGATCCGCCTTGCCCTCTCAATCATTAATTGTTTCCAGTTCCTTTTCCTGATGGCAAAAGAGACTCCCATTCCGGATACAAAGAATAACAGAGGTATTCTCCACACATTAAGCATTGACATTGGTATCCATAATGACTCCAGGGATTTATCATTTTGAATAAAACCGATAAATACTCCCCAGGGCTGAAAGCCAATTCCAATATGATAGATTATAAGTAATCCAATAGCAATTACCCTAAGCCAATCTATATCGTATCTTCTTACTGCCGTTGACATATCATATTTATTAATGGACGTTTCATGGAATCAATCAGTTTATTTCAACATCTCGGCAATAATAGGGCGGGTCTCTTCAATATAGGTGTAATCGAGTTTCAGGCCCAGCGGTCCAAGATCCTTGCTGAAAATATCGTAGATGTCTTTTACCATATCAAAAGGAGCTGCTACAGTTTCAAATGGTATGTTTCCGTAATTGTTTTTTAACGTTTTGTCTGCACCATTTTCAAGCAGAGCCTCGACAATTTCGGTATGGCATAGGAAGGCAGCGCTGTGAAGTGCTGTTGAACCTTCATTGTTTTTAATGTTAACATCAGCCCCGGCCTCGATTAACGCTATGGCCACTTCGGTCTTTCCAAATACTGCTGCGCTTATCAGGGGGGTGGACCCTACCGAGGGCTCTCTTACATTCAGGTCTGATCCTGCTTTGATGTGTTGCTTAATGGCATCCAGGTCACCAAGAAGAGCAGCCATATGGATATCCATATTAGGAGGTTTAACAGTTTCTGATTCTGAAGACTTCCTATTCTTTTGGGAAGAGTTGCCCTGGTTGCTGCATGAGGCAGCCGTTAGTAATGTGACGATCATTATTGATGTCGCTACCACTTTAATTGAGATAATCTTTTGCGTTTTCATTTTTAGTTTGTTTAAAAAATTCAATAGTGTAAAGGTCCGTCAAACGATGATGCAGAAACAATCAAAAAAGGAGCAAGAAATATCAAGTTTGAAGAAGCTGTATAGCAAATGATGAAAGAATATAAATTATGACGCAAGGGGTGATTGAAGGAAGAGAAGGGACGGTAATTTCAGCGGCAGATTCAAACAATATAATCAGGGGCTTATTTTTTAAAGATCCATTAATTCTGAAGAAACAATGATTCATCCGGATCTCTGATTAAAAACTGTTTTGCATAGAATGACAATTGTATCTTTATTCATAATTTGTATCTTATCCGATAATTTATATTATTGATATAGACGGTAAAGACCATGCCCGATCATCACTCCATTGAAAATGATTTCTTAAGCAGGATCACGGAAATTATTATGGATAACTTATCTGACGAGCAGTTCGGTGTATCTGAGCTTGCACGCGAAACAGGCATGAGTCGTTCTAACCTGCTCCGTAAGGTAAAAAAGTTAACGAATTCATCCGTCAGCCAGTTTATCAGGCAGGTGCGTTTAAAACAGGCCCGGGAAATGTTGAAGCAAACATCTTTAACCGTTTCCGAAGTATCATATAATGTTGGTTTCAGCAGTACATCTTACTTTATCAAATGTTTCCACGATTATTTTGGGTACACACCCGGGGAGGTTGGGAATAGTGAACCAGATGAAGGCGGTTCCCCTGAAAAGAGTTTTTCCAGGAAGAAATGGATGGTGGTAATAATTGGACCGGCCATTCTTATTGTTTTAATTGCAATTATACTGTTCATTATTGTTAAGCCATTCTCGCCCGGGCAAAACGACCTTGAAAAATCAATTGCTGTATTGCCATTCATAAACGACAGTAATGATTCCACCAACGTTTATATTATCAATGGATTAATGGAATCCATACTTGAAAATCTTCAACAAATTGAAGATTTAAGGGTAATCAGCAGGACGTCGGTTGAAAAATACAGGAACCATCCGGAAATAATTTCAAAAATTGCCAGGGAGTTGAATGTGAATTATATTGTTGAGGGCAGCGGTCAGAAAAATGGAGATAAGATCTTACTTAATATTCAATTGATAGAAGCTCCGAATGACAGACACTTATGGGCCAGGCGGTACAACAGGGAAACAAGGGATATATTCAATATGCAGAAGGAAATTGCTAAAAGCATTGCAGATGAAATAAAGGTGATCATTACACCGGATGAAGAAGAAAGGATCAATAAAGACCCAACGGATAACCTTGTTGCATATGACTATTACTTAAAAGGTCTTGATTTATTCTATAAAGGAACTTCTGAAGGTTGGGAAGAAGCCATTGTCTTTTATAAAAAAGCCATAGAAAATGATGATGAATTTGCTCTGGCTTATGCAGATATCGCCATTTCATATTACTTATTAGATATGTTCCAGGCCGAAAAAAAGAATTCAGATCAGATAAATTATTATGCTGATAAGGCGCTGGTTTTTGATTCAAAATTGCCCCAGAGTTTAATAGCGAAAGCATTATTCTACATTCATAATAAGGAATATGGGCTGGCTGTCACCTACCTTGAAAAGGCTTTGAAGTACAATCCAAATTCTGCCCTGGTTATTAACATCCTCTCAGATTTCTATGCGAATACTATTCCCGATACAAAAAAATACCTGGAATATGCACTTAAAGGTATTGCGTTGGATATCGCTGCAAATGATTCCATTACAGCAAGTTATATCTATTTACACGTAAGTAACGCCTTAGTGCAGGCCGGTTTTATTAATGAAGCTGAAATCTATATTAACAAATCACTGGAATATAATCCTGACAATCTATATTCAGAATTGGTAAAAGCTTACGTTCTGTTCGCAAGGAACAGGGACCTGCAGCAAACAAAAGAGATGTTAATTGATATCCTGAAAAGAGATACCACCAGGCTGGATCTGGTCCAGGAAATTGCGAAAATATATTATTACATGAGGGACTATAAAAAAGCGTATGAATATTATAAGAAATTATTAGATGTTAAGGAAGCTCTGAACCTGGATATTTACAGGTATGAAAATGATAAAATTGGCGTTGTATTCTCAAAAGTGGGTCTGGTTGAGAAATCCGAAGAATACTTTAATGATTTTATGGTTCAGTGTGAATACGATGAATCCATATATAAGCATTTGAATTTAGCTTTGTTGTATTCGTATAAAGGTAACACAGTCAAGGCTATTGATGAGTTGAAACTTTTCTCACAGGTAGATAATTATGACTTATGGGTAATCCTGTTTGTAAAAATAGATCCGCTGGTTGATAATATTAAAGATCTGCCTGAATTCAATAAAATACTTCGGGATATAGAAATCAAATTCTGGAATAGTCACAATCAAATCAAGGCTTCACTCAAGGAGAAGGGTTTACTCTGATAATACAACAGGGTTGTTTTTATTCAGTCCTAAAACCAGTGCCTTTTCCTGAATAAAATAACTCCCAGGAAGGATAATAATAAAGAAAAGATTATAATCAACGGTAACGACCAGTATGAATTTTCCATATAATTAGGCACGTTCATTCCAAATATACTGGCGATGAGAGTTGGAATCATCAGTATTATTGAGATCAATGTCAACTGTTTCATTACCACGTTCAGGTTGTTCGAAATAACAGATGCAAAAGCATCCATCATACCGCTTTGAATATCGGAATATATCTGGGCCATTTCCAATGCCTGTTTGTTTTCGATAAATGCATCTTCAAGCAGGTCTTCATTCATTTCAGTGGTAATTTTTTTTGAGTTTCGAAGTTTTGCCAGAACAATTTCATTCGCTTTAATCGAAGTAATGAAATATACCAGGCATTTTTCCATTTTCAATAATTTATTCAGCTCTTTATTTTTTATTGACCTCTCCAGGTCTTGCTCAATGGATGAAGTCATGTGATTGATCTGCTTCAGGTATTTCAAATACATATTTCCCGAGCGAAGAAATAATCTTAAAATGAAATTGAACACATCTGTAATTTGTTTGTATTGGTCCCTGAAAGGAGATGGCTGCTCAATGGGCAGGATACCATTGTTTTGTAAACACAATGTCAGTATGAAATCCCCAGTTATATATATTCCTAGGGGAATGGTATGAAATGGAACGCCATTGTTCTCGTTTTCAACCGGTATGCGCAACAGAACCAGTGACCACGTATCATCAAATTCAACACGAGGCCTTTCGTCTGCATCTAAAATGTCATTAATGGTATCTGCTGGTAAATGAAATTCGTCTGCAAGCCTTTGAATTTCAGCGTTGTTTGGTTGGGTTACATTAATCCAGCATCCTTTTTCCGCTTTGGGGATTTCAACATATCCGCCAAATGTTTTGAAGATTTTGATCATTTTTTGTCCCCCTGCATTTTTATCTGCAAGGGAACATGGCATGCCCTTACAGATTGGTTAATTTTTCAATCGACTATGATAAGGGCCTTCGTCCATTGTTCTTAATTTTTGATCCGGATGCAAAAATAATAGTATTTTTCGAATCTATATCATTTAACCGGAGTATATTTCACCTTCAGTATATACACTTTCTTTCTTGTAATCAATCCAGAGGGTCCTGCATTCCTGCCATTTGCCTGTTCGGTATTTGTTTTCTTTCCAGGTATTATCGTTTAATATCTCTTGTATTTTTATTTCATTCAGTTTTTACAATAGTTTCATTTAACGTAATCCCGTTCTCATTAAAAGACACTATTGAAAAATAATATTTCTGGTTAACATTTAAACTATTTATTGCAAGCAGCGTATCCTGGTAAACGATATAATCGTGATACAACCTGTTTTTATCAGTACCATAACTGATATTGTATCCGGTTGCATTTTCTGATCTTTTCCATTGTAACCTTACGCTTCTTCTGTCTTCCTGATCT
>CAYZEZ010000274.1:0-6341 GCA_964477295.1 uncultured Bacteroides sp.
GAACTGTCGATCGATAAGAATTCTTCAATTTCCATGATATAAAATTAGATAATTCTGGACACATATAAACCATTTGTTTCAATTGCCGTAAGTTGAAGAAGTTGTGTTAAAACTCCCCTTCGGGTCATTCTTAACTTGTTTCAGAATCTGATTATCAACTGTTTAGATCCCGATCCCAAGTATTCGGGACGGGATGACTAGATGTCAATTATAGTATGAATCTCAGTTTCTGAGTTCTGTTCTTCGGGATGACTATTAATTATTAGTTTGCCAGTTTTTACACAACCCTCTGAAGCTCTCGGATTCCCATGATTACAACAATTGCATTCCTCAATCCAATCAGACATGAACAATTTTCCGGATGTAATGTTATTAATAGGCAAAATATTTATAATATAGAATCGTTTTAAATAGAAATGACATATGAAACGGACAATATTTGTTTTATTTTTAAGCTATTCATTATTAATATTTTATAGCAATTCATGTGCGCAAAAAGTGAAAGAATCATCAAGCATGGAAAATGAACAGGATCATAAAAACAACCTGGAAATTGCCACTTTTGGAACTGGCTGTTTCTGGTGCACAGAAGCTGTATATGAAAGACTTGAAGGTGTGGAGAGGGTAGTATCGGGATATTCCGGCGGCCATGTAAAAAATCCGTCGTACAGGGAAGTTTGTAACGGAACTACCGGTCATGCCGAGGTATGCCAGATCTATTTCGATCCTGATATTATCTCATTTGATGAATTACTTGATGTATTCTGGCATACGCATAATCCTACAACGATTAACAGGCAGGGCAATGATGTGGGTACGCAATACAGGTCTGCAATTTTTTATCATAATGAGAATCAGAAAAGGATAGCCGAGGCCTCTAAAAATATAATGGAAGTTTCTGGAGAGTTCAATGATCCGATCGTGACTGAGATCACGGAATTCACAAATTTTTATAAAGCTGAAGACTATCACCAGGACTACTTTGCCAACAATCCAAACCAGCCCTATTGCACCTTTATTGTGGCGCCCAAGGTGAAGAAATTCACATCAAAATATCCCGATAAGTTAAAGTAAGTGATTATCAGGCAAGGTTCTGCAAGAAACATTTGTTATACTATTTTCATTTAAAACCTGCTGGTTACAAATAGTTTTATAGCTATCTTGTCTCCGGTTTTATGAAAATCTCATCAAAATATATCGGGCTCCTCCTGGGGATTTTGATTTTCCTTATCATCCTTTTATTTACCGATCTGAAACCGGGGCATCCGGAAGTCACCCGCACACTGGCTGTTGCTCTTCTTATGGCCACATGGTGGGTTACCGAGGCAATTCCCCTTGCTGTCACTGCATTGGTTCCTCTTTTTCTCTTTCCAATGCTTGGTATACTCGACGGGAAGATGGTTTCTGCGACATACATGAACCATATCATTTTCGTTTATGTCGGAGGATTTGCCATGGCACTTGCCATGGAGAAGTGGAACCTGCATAAAAGAATTGCCCTTAAAATACTGATGCTTGCCGGCGTCAGCCCCGGAAGGATCCTATTCGGATTCATGCTGGCTACGGCCTTCCTGTCTATGTGGATATCCAATACAGCCACCACCATGATGATGATTCCGATCGTAATGTCCATCGTACTCAGCCTGGAGGATTCATTGGGGAAAAAGAAAATGGCAAAATATGCCACCGGGCTTTTCCTGGCCATCGCCTATAGTGCCTCGATAGGGGGGATGTCAACCCTGGTAGGGTCCCCGACCAACCTGGTCTTTCCAAAAACTCTTACACTCCTGTATCCCGGAGCACCGGATATATCATTCGCCAATTGGTTCTTTTTTGCCTTCCCCATAACCATAATCATGTTTGGGTCGATCTGGCTGGTGATATATATCATCTACCGGCCAAAAGAAAAATGGACCGGCATAAAGCAGCAACATTTCAGGGAACAGTATGACAACCTCGGTCGTGCCAGTTATGAGGAACGGGTGGTTTTCATTCTTTTTATTGTACTGGCACTGCTCTGGATTTTCAGGGCGGATATTGAATTCGACAGGTTTCATATCCCCGGGTGGGCCTCTGTTTTTGGTAGCCCGGAATTTATCAATGATGGGACGGTAGCTGTGATGATGGCCGTTTTATTATTCATCGTACCCGCACGAAACGGCGATTCAAAAAGGCTAATGGACCTGAAAACCCTCCGGAAATTACCATGGCATATTGTCCTTTTATTTGGCGGTGGATTTGCTTTGGCCCTTGGATTTCAATCCAGCGGACTGGCCCTGTGGTTCGGGGAACAGTTATCCTGGACCCGCAGTATCCAACCATATCTCATCCTTATTGCCATTGTCACAATGATGTCCTTCCTCACTGAATTAACCTCCAACGTGGCCTCCACGCAGATGTTGCTCCCGGTGTTTGCTGCACTGGCTGTATCCAGTGGCAATAATCCCATCCTGTTTATGCTCCCGGCCACCCTTGCATCATCCCTGGCTTTTATGCTTCCTACTGCGACACCCCCCAATGCAATTATTTTCGGAACTCAAAAGATACAGATAAAAACGATGGTCAGAACAGGGTTCCTTCTGAATATGCTGGGAATCCTTATTGTTTTCCTGATCACCTGGTTGTTTGGAACCAGGTTACTGGAAATTATACCCGGTAAATTACCCCCCTGGTTGTGATGAAAATCATATTCTGTTTCCAATTTATTTGACTAAATTTATTGCATACCACCAATACTTTCCTACAATGAAAATAATAAAGTCATTACCAGTCTTTCTAGTAATTCTATTTCTTCATATTAGTACCGTTTTCTCCCAACCACTTGATGTAAAAAAACTTACAAACATGAAAGCCAGGAGCATTGGCCCTGCCGGCATGAGTGGAAGGGTAACTGCAATCGATGCGGTTGTGAGTAATCCAAGCACCATCTATGTAGGTTCAGCCTCGGGTGGCGTATGGAAATCAACCAGTGGAGGAACCAGCTGGGAGCCCATCTTTGATGAACAGGATGTGCTCAACATAGGTGCGATTGCCATCACCCAGAGTAATCCTGATGTGGTCTGGGTCGGGACCGGGGAAGGGAACCCCAGAAATTCAGTGAACCTTGGTGCAGGGATCTACAAATCTCTCAATGCAGGAAAGACATGGAAATTGATGGGATTGGAAAAAACAATTAATATACACCGGATCATTATCGACCCACGGGACGAAAATACAGTTTATGTGGGAGCCATAGGTAACCCCTGGGCGGATTCCGACCGGGGTGTCTATAAAACCACCGACGGCGGAAAAACCTGGAAGAATATTTTGTATGTTGACAAGAAGACCGGCGTGGCTGACATGGTAATGGATCCAAAAAATCCTAACAAGCTGATAGTTGCGATGTGGGAACATCGCCGTCAGCCATGGACATTTAATTCGGGAGGACCCGGTTCTGGATTGTATGTTACCCTGGATGGAGGAGACAACTGGTCCAAACGGAGCTCTGAAGATGGATTGCCTGAGGGCGAACTTGGGAGGATCGGGCTGGCTATTGCCCCGAGTGATCCGGCTATTGTTTATGCCCTGGTCGAATCAAAGAAAAATGCCCTGTACAAATCAACTGATGGTGGAAGAAAATGGGAGAAGATCAACGATAAAGATGAAATCGGCAACCGGCCATTCTATTATTTCGATCTGGCTGTCGATCCCAAAAACGAAAACCGCCTGTACACTATATATAGCCGGATTGGATTAAGTGAGGACGGTGGCAAATCGTTCCGTACCATAGTCAGGAGCATTCATGTAGACCACCACGCCTGGTGGATACATCCTGAAGATCCCGATTTTATAATCGATGGAAATGACGGTGGCCTCGCCATATCAAGGGATCATGGAGAAAATTGGTATTTCGTCGAAAACCTGCCCATCGGACAGTTTTATCATATCCGGGTCGACAACGATTTACCCTATCATGTATATGGTGGGTTGCAGGACAATGGATCATGGCGGGGTCCCGGGTATCTCTGGAGTTACAGCGGAATTCGGAATGAATACTGGATACCTGTTTCGGGCGGCGACGGATTCGATGTAGTTCCTGATCCGGACAACAGCCGTTTTGGGTATGCCATGTCTCAGGGCGGATATTTAAGCCGGTACGATACCGAAACAGGATTCGATTACACCATCAAACCTACAGCACCTGATATAAAGACGATACTAAGATTCAACTGGAATGCAGCGATCGAGCAAGATCCTTTTGAAAACTCAACCATCTATTACGGCAGCCAGTTCGTGCATATGAGTACCGATAAAGGACTAACCTGGCAGATCATATCTCCAGACCTCACTACCAATGATCCTGAAAAACAAAAGCAGGAAGAAAGCGGGGGATTAACACTCGATGTGACCGGTGCCGAAAACCATACCACCATTATCTCCCTGGCGGTTAGCCCTGTTGAAAAAGGTATCATTTGGGCAGGAACAGATGACGGGAATGTCCAGGTAACCAGGGATGGTGGAAAAACATGGACCAATGTCGCTTCCAAACTTCCCGGACTACCTGCAGGAAGCTGGATCCCGCAAATCAGATCATCAAAGTATTCAGCAGGAGAGGCCTGGGTAGTAGCTAATAATTACCGCAGGGGGGACTTCAAACCATATGCCTACTATACACAGGATTATGGTGCCACATGGGAAAGACTGGTCGACGACAAAAAAGTTAAAGGATATGTCCTGTCAATTCTCCAGGACCCTGTCGAACCAAAGCTGGTGTTTCTTGGTAGTGAGCATGGTCTGTGGGTCAGTATCGACAAAGGCACCAGCTGGGTGCAATGGGAACACGGATATCCATCCGCCTCCACCATGGACATGGAAATCCAGGAAAGGGAGGCTGACCTGGTTATAGGTACATTCGGCCGTTCGGTTTATGTCCTGGATGATATTCGTCCCCTCAGGGAAATTGCCAGTACAGGAGCATCATCATTAAATAATAAATTCATGCTCTTTGATCCTCCCCGGGGCTATATATCAGGATATAAGAGAGCTCCGGGTGTTCCATCCGGTGGGGATGCTATGTACAATGGTGAAAACAGGACTGGCGGAGGAAGGTTGCGCTATTATCTCAAACCAGATGCAGAAAAAGATCCCGTTACGAATGTGATTAAGAATGGTAAGAAAAAAGGATCCAAATCTGAAGATGAATCCGGAGACGTGAAAAAGAAGGAGAATAAAGTGAAATACGACAGCGTTAAAGTTGAAATATTCAGTGCAGATGGAGAGAAAATCAGAACCCTGATGGAAAAAGCCGATACCGGTGTGAACACCATTGTGTGGGGTTATTTTAAAAAGGGAGTCAGATATCCCAGCAGGTATGCATTCGGTGGAAGACAAAGTGGGGGGAGATATTCGTCATCGGGATCAGGGCGAGAACCACGCGGATTTATTGCCCTTCCGGGAACCTACAAGATCGTCATGACCTGCGGAGACATCAAAGATTCAACATCAATTACTACTGAATACAGTCCTTTAATGCCGGTCGATCTGGATGGCATGAAAAAACAGGAATTGATGTTTGACGAACTGAATGAAAAAGCCAGCCTTGTTTACAAGGCCCTTGAGAGGTTGAATGATTCGAAAAAGACTACCGACAATGTATTGTCCCAGATAAAGGACAGGGATGAAGAGGACATAAATGAACTGAAGAAGGAAACAAAAGCAATCCAGGATTCCATTAAAGTACTCAATGAATTTATCTATGGCCAAAGCAGTGAGAAACAGGGAATATCTGAACGTCTCGAGGTAAATGTGTCGGGTAAGCTGAGCCAGACCCGGAATTTCCTTCTTTCCCGCCTTACAGGACCAACAACAACCGAGGAGAAATTGATGGATGAATGTGACATCATGGTGAAGGAGGCAATCGAAAAGGTAAATGCATTTTATACCTCTCAATGGCCAGGATACCGGGAAAAAATTGAAAACACAAAGTTGATCCTGTTCAAAGATTACGAACCATTGAAGCTGGAGTGATCTTTAAAGAATTAACTTAATAAGGCTGGATTAGAAGTATTAATGATGGTCACGAAGTCATTCCGAATTTATTTCCGAACCTCATGATCAATTAGTTAAAGATCCTGAAACCCGTTCGGGATGACCTGGCAATATCTTCTTGGCAGCCTTTTTTATTTGATTTAAAATATTTCTTGTCCTTATTCGTCTATATAGATTGAAAGAAGAATGATTTCAAAAACATGACCGCAGCACAACAAGCACAAATTGATCAGATGGTAAGGCGGGAGCAGGGCAGATTGATGAACTTCATCAGGAAACGGGTAGGAGATAGAAGTGATGCGGAAGATATAATG
>CAYZEZ010000275.1:0-6317 GCA_964477295.1 uncultured Bacteroides sp.
ATTTTATATTAAATTTGTTAAAGGTAACTCTATAATCATTTTAAAAACCAGATCTATGAAAAAAGCACCTAAATCCGTTCTCTTGTTTATTTCGCTGTTACTGTTGAGTACTCCAGGTTTAATACAGGCTCAATACATAAATAATGACGAAGATGTTCAGACTTATAAAGGGAGTTGTACAAGTATTATGGTTGGCAGGCTTGCCACCACCGACGGTTCTGTTATAACTTCACATTCCTGTGATGGAATGTACAGGACCTGGGTGGAGATCTTCCCTCATAAAAAATATGAAAAAGGCACAATTCATAATGTTTATTCAGGGATTCTCGAGCCTGCTGAAAGATCCTGGGATATGCGGAATGTCATAAAGACCGGCGAGATCCCTGAGTCGGAAGAGACCTATGCGTTTCTCAATACTGCATATCCATGTATGAATGAGAAACAACTTGCAATAGGTGAAACAACATTAGGGGGAAGGATGGAATTGAGAAATCCGGAAGGGATTTTCTATATCGAGGAACTTGAAAAAATTGCATTGCAGAGATGCAAAACAGCACGGGACGCTATTAAATTGATCGGGAAGCTGGCAGAGGAGTATGGATATGGTGATTATGCAGAATGCATCACAATAGCAGATCCAAAGGAGGTATGGCAGCTTGAGATATCAGGATCGGGGAAAGGAAAACCTTCAGCTATATGGTGTGCCGCCAGGATCCCTGATGATCATGTAGGTGTTTCAGCCAATATGCCGAGAATATCGACTGTCAATTTCAATGATCCTGATAATTTTATGTACAGCACCGATCTGCAGAAAGTGTCTGAGGGTCTGGGTTACTGGGATGGAAAGGAGCCATTTAAGTTCTGGAAGGTGATCAGTTCAAATGGTAAAGCTTTTAGCACACGCGAATTTTATATTTTAAGCACTATGGCACCGTCGTTGAATCTGACAACGGATGTAGCTGAATTACCTTTTTCCGTTAAACCGGATAAAAAATTATCGCCCCGTGATGTATTGAAGTATTACAGGGAGACCTATGAGGGTACGGAATTTGACAATACTAAAACCCTTCTTGTGACTGTTCGCAGAAGAGATGCTAACGGAAACACAATTGAAGAAAAAGTCAAATCACCAATTGCCAGCGGCTGGTTAAGTGCCGATTTGCGCAGATTACTGCAAGAGATTAAACCCGGGATTGTCGATTATAAATATACAATTGCACAGAACTGGTGCTCATATTCAGAAATCATCCAGTGCCGGAGCTGGCTGCCTGATGAGGTTGGAGCAGTGGCATGGTTCTCTTTTGATAATCCGGCTCTGAGTCCAAGAATCCCGATATTTTCCGGAGTCCTGAAATTACCTGAATCATTCAGCATTTGCGGTCAGTTTCATTATACACCTGATGCTGCCATATGGTCGTTCCGTGAAACAAACAGGCTGGCAGTAATAAAGTGGGGAGACGGCAGAAAGCTGATTGAACCGGCTGTTAAAGAATTTGAGGATAGAGCATTTGAAGAGTTGCCAATGATCGAGACAAAGGTTATGGAATTAGTAAACAAAGGAAAAAATGATGAGGCAAGACAATATGTGACTGATTACACAAATAATTTTGCAAATGCTGCCATGAAGAGATGGGAGGAGATGAAGGCTCCATTATGGAGCTCGTTTAGTATGGGCTTCTAGGTAAACTGGCTGAGTGTTGCTGTTTTAAAAGATCACAAACCGTTTACTCATCCGGGTACCTGGTTTTCCGGTATTTCATCGCCTTGAAGGAGTTGGATATTCGGGTGGAATTATCTCAATTTCGCCCTGTTGATCCAGCAATTTCAAAGTTTCTTTAACAGCCCGTTCCAGCTGAGGATCAATCCCTCTTGAAAGAGAAACCGCATCCTGGCGCACTTCAATATCTGGCGCAACTCCTTCGTTTTCAGCTATCCATTTTTTACTGACAGGATCAAAAACTGCATTATCCGGAGCTGTAAGCCCCCCTCCGTCAACCAATGAATAATGAACTGACGATTTTACCAATCCCCCCCAGGTCCTGGTGCCGATTAGCGGCCCTATCTTTTGCTGACGGAATACCCATGGAAAGAAATCGCCACCCGAACCTGACATTTCGTTAATCAACAGTACCTTGGGCCCCAGAATGCCTGCAGGTAAGCGGAAAGGTATGCCGTTAGGTGCCTCATTAGTGATAGCAGCCCTTAAACGGCGTTTCATCAGATCAACCATGTAGTCATCGAGAAGTCCGCCTCCATTAAACCGCTCGTCAATCACAGCACCCTTTTTATCCTGTTGAGCGAAGAAATAACGGTTGAACGAGATAAAACCGCTGCTGCTGGTATTTGGCACCCATACGTATGCTAACCTGCCCTCAGAAAGTTTATCCACCATTCGCCGGTTATCTTCCACCCAGGCTCTTTGCCGTAAATTAGATTCACTGGCAATTGGTTTTACTATCTCAAGCCATGATCCGGTAAAATCAGGGATCTTATTAATATGAAGTGTTGTTTGTACATCGAGCGTCCCGTCAAGGAATTGATAAGGATCATCCGCATCAGTCAACTCTTTCCCATTAATACCAACAAGATAATAGTCTTCTTTAATTTTTATGCCTGGTCTGTCAAGTGGACTCGATAATTCAGGATTCCAGCTTTCCGTAGTATATATCCGTTTGATTTTCCAATGTTTGTTCTCAGGTATCAGATCAGCGCCAAGCAATCCTACGGTTGGCTTTTCAACTTCAGGGAAATCACCCCCGAAGACAAAACTATGACCTACTGAGAGTTCTCCATTTAGCTGGTCAAGTATATAAGTAAGATCCGTCCTATGCTTAACATAAGGGACCAGTGGAGAATATTTTTCATATACTTCATTCCAGTCTCTTCCATGCATACCGGGATCGTAGAAATAATCCTTTTCATATCTCCATGCCTCTTCAAAGATCTGTTTCCATTCCTCTGTCCTGTTAAGAAGGGTTTTAAGATTGATTTTAACTGTTTTGCCATCAGCACCCGTAGCTGACGTGGTGTTCATTATCTTCCAGTCACTGCCTATTCGTGCCAGCATCTTATTCCCGTCACTTGATATTGAAACCTGGCTCGCACCACTTAAAAATTCTTTGTTCTCTCTCTTCTCCAGGGTAAATTTATGAAGGACGAATCCGTTAACTCCCTCCTTTTGCTCGCCTATGAATACCGTTCCGGAAGGCCCGCTTTTTATCAGACGATAATTGCCCCGGGATAAGGGCATAGATATAGTCCTTCGTTCAATGTTTTCAAAGTCAATCTGCACAGTTATCGGCTCTTTGGTCGCCGTTTTGGTGGTATCCATATCCATTGTTTCTGTCAATTTACCTTTTGGGGATTTTTTAGTACCAGATTCCGGTTTTTTTTCTTCGATTACAGTTTCTTCGTCACTGCGAAGCATGAAAGGTGATGGATCATCCTTCTTAAGGTTGATAATATAGGCACCGTAGACCGGGTCGGAGGTTATAGCGCTTGTATTGGCCCATCCCGAGCCAAGAGCAAGATTGGTACTGGCAAGGAAATAAAGATGATGTCCGTCCCGGTCCCATGAAGGAGAAAAAGAATCTGCAAAGGAATTAGTCAGAGTGTATATCCTGTCATTGCTTACTGACCAAACTTTGATTTGCCTGAAGTTGTTCGTTCCTGTTTTTGTGTATGCCAGCCATCTGGAATCATGCGACCATACAAGTCCCATATTGCCCCTTTCTGTGTTGTTTCCCGCTGTATCTACTGTCCTGATGCTTCCTTTTGCAACATCCACAATCCTTATTCTGACTTTATCATCCACGAATGCAATGAATTTCTCATCAGGTGACCACGCAGGCTCCCATGCCATTTTGGATTCACCGATTGAAATGCTCCTGGGTTTGGACAGACCGTCCTGAAGTGCAATCAGCAGTGCATATCCGTTTTCGCCTGCATCTGAAAACCATGCCACCTCATTCCTTTTTGGAGACCATACGGGAGCATGATCGGCAGCGTCTGAGGTTTGTGTCATATTTCTTGCATCTCCGTTTTCAGCTGGAATGGTAAATATTTCACCACGAGCTTCCATAATGATTCGTTTTCCGGTTGGAGAAAGAGACACCGAACTTGCATTTTTTGTTACATCCTCCCATTTTGTTTCAGCCCAGGGAAAATCAGCATTGATTGTTATTGCTAATTGTTTCGAATCATTTGAGAGAATATCAAGCAGATGAAGATAACCATCACGTTCATAAACAAGTTTGTTTCCGAAACCATCAAGCCACTTTATATCTGATCCGGTAAAGTGTGTGATTTGTTTAAGCTCCCCTGACTCAGGTATGTATGACCAGATGTTTGATGTCCAGTCACGGTCTGATAAAAAGTAGATCGTGTTTGACAACCACAATGGCTGAATATCGATAGTTGATTCATTTGGCAGTATCTTCTCTGTCTGGTCGGCCAGATTCAATATTACCAATGGTGTATTCTGGCCTCCCCGATAATGGCGCCACTCAATATCCCAGCGCTGAATCCTGTCAATTATAATCTGACTATCATCAGCAGAAAAGGACCCGTCAACAGCCCATTGGCTGCTTAACATGGTGGAAGGTCCACCTTCCCTGGACACTGTCCATAAACGCGCAAATCCAGTTGGGGCATTATCTCTTGAGGTTGCATAAAGGACTCTTTTACCATCTGATGTCCACCCACAAACACTTGCAGGGCTTGGATGCCAGGTAAGCCTTTTGGGTGTACCTCCTTCAACTGAGACGATATACACAGACTGGTTTCCTGACCGATTGGAGTTAAATGCAATCCATTTCCCGTCAGGTGAAAAATGCGGATTGCTTTCCACAGCAGCAGTGCTGGTAAGACGAAGCAGATCCTGATTATTAAAATCGTGTACCCAGATATCTCCAGCATAGGCAAAGGCGATGTGAGTTAAGCTTATAGCCGGCTGGCGCAATAACCTTGTTCCCTGCGCAAAGACAGTGGATCCACTAATTATCAGACAAACTACCAGGATTTTCCTGTAAAAATGTTTGTAAATTGGGTACCATGGGTTGTTAAACCAAATATCCCGCAAGCGAATGTTGTCTATTGTCTTCATAAGTGAGTTTCAATATCGAAAATTTTTAATAAATCAGGTAACTCTATTCAGCGGAATTTAAATCATTCCATATATTTCACCAAATTTACATCTTGTTAAAGTCAAAGGCAATTTTATTTCATCATTCATTAGTGTCCAAAGAAATTAATATAGTGCTATTTGAAATCCTTGATACATTCGAATTGTTGAGGTTTTTGGGTGTGTGCGACGATTTGAACTGACATGAAGATATAGTAAGAATAGATAAAAGTCTTTTTCATTTAACTTATTTACCTTTGACTCCAGGAAACAGTTTTGATGAAAGTAAATTTTTGCAGTCTTAGCAGTGGTAGCAGCGGAAATTGTTATTACCTGGGTAACGAGTCTAATGGAATATTGATAGATGCCGGAATTTCAGCAACCAGGATTCGTAAGTTCCTGAAAGATTTAGATATACCTTTGCAGACTATAATGGGGGTGCTGATAACACACAATCATATAGATCATATAAGAGGATTGGAAGTGCTTACCAGGAAAAACAATCTTCCTGCATTCACTACCCGTAAAATCTGGAAAAGCATTCTTTCTCCGAAGAAAAACATATCCGGAGATTGTATCCGCGAAATTCCTTTACTTCAAAGATTCCATCTGGCAGGTTTTGATATCGAAGCATTCCCGGTTTACCATGATGCTCCTGAAACGATCGGGCTGCACATTTGTGCCGGAGAAAAAAAAATAACAATCGTTACAGACCTGGGACATATATGCCAAACAGCCGCACCCTATATTCAGGCAGCTAACCTGCTGGTTATAGAGTCAAATTACGATGAAAATATGCTGGCAAATGGCAGATATCCCCAGTTCTTAAAAGCAAGGATCCAGTCAGACCATGGACATTTAGGAAACCATCAGACCTCGGCTTTCCTGGCAGATAATATTAGTGATAATCTTAGCGCTATCTGTCTTGCCCATCTGAGTATATATAATAATACCCCCGAAATTGCTCTTGAAACCCTGCACAATACTTTCATAGAGAAGGGTATTCTTCTGAATGATCAACAGCAGATATCGATTCTGAGGCGCAATTCACCGTCTGAGATGATAAGATTGAATTAATAGACAGATTGCCTATCACGTCGGGCCTCGCTGCTTGTCCTCCGAACCACACTTCAGTGTGGAAAATCAGATTCTCGTCCTATTCTGCGAGTATCCTGTATAATTCAGTGTTTAGATA
>CAYZEZ010000276.1:0-6304 GCA_964477295.1 uncultured Bacteroides sp.
TAACATCCACTGAAGCGGTCCCGTTAGGTACCCAGGCTGTATATACTGTTGAGTCGACGTTAAATAAAGGATCCAGGGCACCCACCGACAGTTCGATGTCGCGAAGCCTGGCATCTGATTCCCCGGCCTCCACATAAATGGCAACATAATAGGATATTTCCGATTCATCCAGCGCTTTAACAATAATTTCAACATCAATTCCATCTTCCGAAAAAGCAACCAGGCCATTTTCGACAGGATTACCCACACCGTCATACATTGAGACGGTAGCTCCGAATCCGTTACTTTCAGTTGTAAACTGAGCAGACGTCGTCCCGAAGGGAACGTATAATTCATAGTCAAATACGGTCTGATTAAATTCAGGATCCAGCTCACCAACATTCACATCCAGGCTGCTGAGCAACGGGTCAACTTTCGTAGAGGACCTGAATAATTTCAGATCATCATAACCTGCCCACGAATCATCGGTAGCAGTGGTTTTCATAGCGTATTCAATGATTAATACTTTACCCTCATAGGTGCCGGCCGGAATCCCGATGGCATGCGCCACATCAATATAATAACCGGAGAAAATCTCAGTACTCAATGAATCTATCGCCGTCCTGGTCGTAAAATCAGCTCCCTGATCCATTACACTGTAATAGGTGGCACAGTAAGAAGTTGGGTCGGCAGCTCCATTCCAGGTAATGGTAGATTTCAATGTAAAATTGTAGTATGCAACGCCTGCCCCCAGCGTATCGACCGGCTGGTATATACGCCCGTCATTATTTCTTGAGAAACCAATCATTATCCCATCCGGAGCTGTGCTACCAGGTTGTTCACGTCCGCTGTCAGTTCCCGTGGCACGATCGCAATGCCATCCGTCCATGTCGTTTGGATTCTGGATTTTGGTACCATCAGCCGGCAGCTCGAAACTGGGATTAATTATCGTAATCTGTTCCTGGGCTATAGACACTTGCACGATGATGACGGCAAGTGAAACAAAAAGCATAAATTTTTTCATGGCAGAAAATTTTGGATTCCGGAAACAATAATAATACAACATATGTAGTAAAGCTATGGTATATTTATAAAAATGATTACAAAATATTAAAATATTCTTATCACTTATTTGACAATTAAGGGATTAGGTGCAGGTCGACAATGAATGACCAGGTTGAACCATAACCTGCTGATACTGCCAAATCAGCAATCAGCCCAAGTCCTGTCATGATCAATGATAAGGCACACTTCGCTATTGAGCTGAAAATCGTTTTATACATCCATCCGGTTTTACCCATAAGTTAGCCAAATATATCTATCGAAAATTCGAAAGTATTTAAATGATCTGTGGAATATTCCGCAATTTCAGGATTTGCTATCGCTTTTTTAGTCATTAATATTAAAACAGAAACCGTTATCGATGAAATCTGGATGCCTTTATAAAATTGCGCAAAGATTTTTAGTCAGGATAGTCATAATCCGAAAAATACTAACAAATAATTCTATATAACAATTATTCTCAGCGGTATTGATCCATCTAAAATCTTTAATTGGCAGATAATTGATATTTTTGTGAGTAGAATGGTGATTTGGTAATTGAAGTGA
The DNA here is from genome assembly GCA_964477295.1 of uncultured Bacteroides sp. Taxonomy (GTDB): domain Bacteria; phylum Bacteroidota; class Bacteroidia; order Bacteroidales; family SM23-62; genus CAYZEZ01. The sequence goes on from CAYZEZ010000276.1 coordinate 1,588, forward strand.
AATGAATCGTCTGGTAATTTTATATCTCCTGGTTTTCATGGCCGGATCAGATCTGTTCTCCCAGAGGACACTTGATTTTGATAACCTGTCAATCGATGATGGATTTACCAGCAGCAAGGCCAATACCATCATACAGGATAGTAAAGGATTTATATGGATCGGGACCTGGAATGGCCTGAACCGTTACGATGGGTACGAGTGCGTCATTTTCGGTCCCAGCTACCATGATACAACGAGCATCAGCAACAGGGAAGTCCTTGCCCTTCTGGAAGACCATGCAGGAAATATATGGATCGGGACAACATCGGGACTGAATTGCCTGAATCCCAGGACCAGGGAGTTGAAAAGATACGAGTTTCAGAACCGGATCATATCCCTGTTTGAGGATAAAAATAATACAATCTGGATAGGGACATGGAACGGGGGCCTCTATAAACTCAATCCGTTCACCGGTGAACAGGAGCATTATTTTCCATTCGATATCATCAGCGATATCTTTGAAGATTCGCGTAATATTCTCTGGGTTGCCACATATAACGGCCTTTTAAATTTTGACAGGACCACCTCCGGATATGTCCGCTATCTTGCGGATCAGGATAATCCGGGCAGAACAATCAGCCATTCGATCATTACCCAGATAGTTGAATCCCGTGACGGAAAGCTATGGGTGGGGACATGGGACGGGGGACTTAACCGTATTGAAGTCCATCCGAATAAAGATAGTCTCCGGTTTGAACATTTCAGATCCGGAGAAAGAAGCGGCAGCCTGTCCTCAGATGCAGTTTACAGGCTTTATTACGATGATAACAACAACCTTTGGGCAGGTACCTGGGATGCCGGACTGAACCTTCTTGATCCGGCGGAGCAAACCAAAACTCCAGGTGAGGCATACTTCCATACCTATAAGAGTGATCCGACTGATCCTTACAGCATTTCCGGCAACAATATAACAGCCCTTTATGTCGACCGATCGAGTGTACTATGGGTAGGCAGTTCAAAGATCGACCGGACCAATATCCTGAAAACCGGGTTTACCAGGTTCAAAACAACCCGCATTGAGAATGGGATCATCAGGGAAAGCTCCATCCGTTCTTTGGCCAGGCAGGGTGATCTTCTCTGGGCCGGGACCACTAATGAAATTAAATTGTTCTCATGCAAAAATGGGTTGTGCACATTGATCAGGGATATTGGCAGGATAACCTACAGGCTGGGGAGCAACAGCTATATCTCCAATTCTGTCATGTCCATTATGTCAAACCAGTACGGTCTCTGGGCAGGAACAGAAGATGCAGGCCTGATATTTTTCCCCGGGCGTTCAGCTATCAAAGATGAAGATCCCGGATTCATATTCTTTAATAATGCGACGGAACCTGCTTTACCCGGCAATAAAGTATGCAACATAGTTAATTCTGAAAAATATCCCGGAGTAATCTGGATCGGCACCATGCAAAATGGTTTTGCAAAATTAAACTATTACAGTGGAAAGTCAACCGTGGAGATCTTACCTGTCGGATCTGACAACCATTCCATTTCCGATCTGAATATCAGATCCGTTCTGGAGGACAGGGATGGCATGGTTTGGATTGGAACACAAAAAGGGCTGAACTGCTACAATCCGGGGGATAGCACTGTAACCAGGTTCTTCTACTCATTGACCGACACCACTTCCATAAACGATAACGTAATCAATGTCATTTACGAAGATATTTCGGGAAACTTATGGATCGGTACCAACTCCGGATTAAACAAGAAACAGGTCCTCAACCGGCCGGATGGAACCGAAGAAATCTGTTTTAAAGGATACCCTGATGTTGAGAACATTGACAATGAGATAATCACCAATATCCTGGAGGATGATTCACAACATTTATGGATCGGGCTTTACAGGGGTATGATCAAGTTCAGTATTGTAAGTGAAACAATAACAAAAGAATTTTTCACCAGGGAATATCAGAATGTTATCATTGAAAGAAATTCAGCAATCAGGGACGCTCAGGGGATGTTCTTTTTCGGAGGTGGAAACGGATTCATATCTTTCTTCCCTGACAGCCTGTTGAAACAATCCATCCCGCCCCGGATTTGCATTACAGACCTGCTTATATCAAATGAAAGCATTGAAAACCTGGATCCTGATGACAGGAATAATAAATCATTGTACGCTCTTCCATACAGCGAATCCATAAAGCTCACAAGTAGGGACAAGGTCCTTACATTCGTTTTTTCTGCCATGGATTTCAAGGCTCCCAAGAAGAATGAATATGCCTATTTCCTTGAGGGATTTGACAACAGCTGGAATGAGGTCGGATCGAGAAATTCAGCTACCTATACAAATATCCCACCCGGAGATTATGTATTTAAGGTGAATGCAGCAAACAGCGATGGAATCTGGAGCGAAGAGCCGGGATCAATAAGACTGAGCATTGCTCCTCCCTGGTGGAAAACGACAGTAGCATATATAATCTACGCCCTGGTTCTGGTTGGATTATTATATTTCTTCAACCAGTTTACCCTGATCAGGGTAAGGGAAAAAGGACGTATCGCCATTGAACACGTGCAGTATGAAAAAGAACATGAATTAAATGAATTAAAATCTCATTTCTTCACCAATATAACACACGAGTTCCGGACCCCTCTCACATTGATACTCGGGCCGGTTGAGGAACTTTTAAAAATAAAGGAACTTCCACGATATGCTGCCAGACAGGTAGAATTGATCCAGCGGAATGCACAAAGACTGCTCAGGCTGGTAAATCAACTGATGGAGTTGAGGACAGTGGAAAGAGGGAAAATGGAAATCCATCCCCAGTTATGTGATGTAGCCGTGATTTTAAATGATATTTATGACTCGTTTAAAACCATGGCAGATTCAAAAAGTATAGAATTTTACCTCAAACTGAGAAATCCCGAAATATCAGCTTTGCTCGATATCGAGAAATTTGAAAAAGTTATGTTCAACCTGGTTGCCAATGCTTTTAAATATTCTGAAGAGGGGGGAACCATTACTATTCGGGCAGGAATTGAGACCAATGACGGATCAGGCGGATTGTTGATGTTAGAAGTCGAAGATACCGGCATAGGAATTGCGGCAGAACACATGGAAAGCGTATTCGAAAGATTCTTCCAGGCCCACACAAAACACACACAAAGTACTGGTGGGATTGGCTTGTATTTATCGAGGGCATTCATTGAACTTCACGGTGGTGAAATAAAACTGGAAAGCGAACCTGGAAAAGGAAGCTGCTTCAAAGTGATCATCCCCTTGGATAAAGAGGATCCGCAAATCAATATTGAAGAACTAAAAACCGCTGAGGTAGAACCTGATACAACTGTTAATGCGGATGTACTTCAGGGGATGGGCCTTAATAACGAATCTCTTCCGGATTTTACTAATGCCAGGGTAAACAGTGCGGTCCAGGTTCTGATTGTTGAGGACGACCATGAACTCAATGAATTTATTGTTTCCGGCCTTACCTCCGATTTCAAGGTAGCCGGTGCATTTAATGGACAGGAGGGATTGGAAGTTGCCAGGAAAATGAATCCTGACATCATAATCACCGACATCATGATGCCGGAGATGGATGGGATAGAATTATGCAAAATACTACGGAAAGACCTGGCTACTTCACATATCCCTGTCGTTTTCCTTACCGCCAAAACCATGCACGAGGATGAGATAAAGGGATTGGAAATAGGAGCAGTGGATTATATCTATAAACCCTTTAACCTTGTCTCCCTGAAACTGAAAATCCAGAACATCCTGGAAAACAGGAAAAGAATTCAGGGGAGAATACGTGCCGACCAGATTATGCAGCCTGAATATATAGAACTTGGTTCACTGGATGAGAACTTTCTTAAGGATGCTGTTGATGCGGTGAATAAATACCTGGATGATCCATCCTTTGATGTTGAAAAATTCAGCCATGAAATCGGTATAAGTGCCAACCAGGCCTACCGCAAGATGAAAGCACTCACAGGACAGACTGCTAAGGAGTTTATTCGCAACCAGCGGCTAAAAACTTCTGCAACACTGCTCCTTCAGAAAAAAAGATCCATTTCAGAAATTATATATATGGTGGGTTTTTCCACTCCTTCTTACTTTACCCGCTGTTTCAAGGAAAATTACGGATGTACACCAAAAGAATTTATTGAAAGAAATGGAAATATTGAAACATATGATCCATCCTTGATCAGGTAACTGTCACTCAAGATAAAATGAGGGTGTCCCATAAAGCTTTGAGACACCCTCCATGACAGTCATTCATCGAAAAATGGGGCACAGAATCTTATTCTGCCTTGATAATCCTGAAGATTCCAAGACCATCACTGTTTTCAACCCTGAGTATATACATACCCGGATAGGGTGCGTTTAATAAAGTTTCCGCCTGATAGGTTTCTACTTTGGTTACTAAACTTCCTGTTAAATCATACATTGAAATAATACACCGGCTGCCATTTGTTTTAATTGTAAAGTAATCCCTCGAAACCGTCGGATAGACACTGATGGCATCTGTGCCATGAATTGTACTGACAGAAGTTTCTATACTGAAACTAACCGTATATGTAATCATTGTCACCCCGTCTTCGGCTGTAACCTTTACTATTGTATTGCCAGGCAGTCCTGCTGCATCTGTTACCACCACAGTGGCACCTGTATCCGTTGGCGTAGCGTCAACCGTTGGTACTATTGTCGTTCCTGACGGCAGTACAACATTATATG
>CAYZEZ010000277.1:0-6291 GCA_964477295.1 uncultured Bacteroides sp.
GGAAAGCATCGCCTTCCCCGATAACTTACAGCAGCCTGTATGGTGGGGAAAGCTATGATGCCCGGCTCGAACAACCCGGTTGGAACCGTGCCGGGTTCGATGATCAGGATTGGGGAAAAGCAGTTGTTGCAAAAGATCCCGGAGGCAAACGGGTTCCCGAAACAACCCATCCCGTCCGTGTCATGGAAACCTTCGATCCTGTGAATATTATCAAACTTGGACCAGACACTTTTCTTTATGATTTCGGACAAAACGCCTCAGGGATAGCCCGAATCAATTTAGCAGGAGGTAAAGGACAGAATGTAAAGCTTATACCCGGAGAACTTATAGACGATGACCATCATGTGAACCAGCGTGCCACCGGTAAACCCTATTATTTCGAATATACCTTAAAAGGCGGCCAGAAGGAAACATTTCAGCCGATGTTCACTTATACCGGCTCCAGGTATATACAACTTGTGGGAGCCGTACCGTCAGGAGAAAATAACGGCGATAGTTTGCCCGAGGTTCTGGACCTTCAGTTTCTTCATACCTATAATTCAACACCCCGGGTTGGAAAGTTTGTCTCCTCCAACGAGCTGTTTAACAATATTAATGACCTGATCTTATATGCTATTCAAAGTAATCTTCAAAGTGTGGTGACGGATTGCCCGCATCGTGAAAAACTCGGCTGGCTGGAACAAACATACCTTATGGGAGGATCCATCCATTACAATTTTGATTTGTACAATTTATACAGTAAGCAGGTTCAGGATATGATCTCGGCACAAACTGAAGAAGGCCTGATCCCGGATATTGCACCTGAATTTGTCAGATTTGATGGCGGTTTCCGCGATTCACCCGAATGGGGAAGTGCTTGTATCTTCCTTCCCTGGCTGGTATATAAATGGTATGGTGATTCCACTATTCTGGAAAAAGCCTGGCCCATGATGATCCGTTATATAGATTACCTGGGGACAAGAGCAGACGGGTATATACTATCACACGGTCTTGGCGACTGGTACGACCTGGGACCTGCACCACCGGGGCCCGCGCAATTGACTCCAAAAGAACTTACCGCTACAGCAACCTGGTTTTACGGTGTAGTGATTGCATCAGAAATAGCGGAAATTTTACAATACAAAGATGAAAAAGCCGGTCTGGATAATCTGGCTGCAGAAATAAAGAATGCATTTAACAGCGCATTTTTTGACAAGAAAGCAGGCGTCTATTCAACGGGCAGCCAGACAGCCATGTCGATGCCCCTGGTAACAGGATTAGTCGGGGATGAATACAGGGAATTGGTCTTCAGAAATCTCGTCGATTCTATAATAACCAATAACAAAGCATTAACGGCTGGAGATATAGGCTTCCACTACCTGGTTGAAGCACTTACCCGCGGTGGAGCATCACAGCTGCTGTTTGAAATGAATAACCGCGATGATGTCCCCGGCTATGGATACCAGCTTAAAAAGGGTGCCACTGCATTAACCGAATCCTGGGCTGCACTGGAAATTGTTTCTAACAATCACCTGATGCTCGGGCATATTATGCAATGGTTTTACGAAGGTTTGGCCGGCATTCGGCAGGCAGAAGATGATATAGCATTTAAGAACATCATCATTAAACCTGCTTTTGTGGCAGACCTGACTTTTGTTAAGGTTCAATATGAATCACCCCATGGCCTGATTCGCTCAGAATGGGAAAAATCGGAAGAAAAGTACATTTTGGAAGTTGAAATCCCTGTCAATACAATAGCACAGATATTCATTCCCTCAGATGATCCGGACCGGATCACTGAAAATGGAAAATCCATAGGGGATGTGAAAGATATTCAGATTTCCTGCATCGAAGACGGGATGACGATCATCGAAACAGGATCAGGAATTTATCATTTCGAAGTATTTGATTCTCCTGGTTATTAAGTTATTCTATAATTATCTTTTTGTTAATACAATGATTTCCAATAGTTAACTTTAAGATATAGAAACCAGGATTTAGTTCAACGATTATGCATTTTATTTCATGCAGGCCGGCATTGTATCTATTTTTAGAAACCAATAGTTGAACATGTTTTCCTAAGATATTGTATACATCAATTGATACTTCTGCAGGTTCAGACAATCGAAATGCAATGGTTGCAATATCATTAACCGGATTTGGATAGCATTGAATGTTAAAGGAATTATCAGTTGAATGCAATTTTTCTACTCCTGTGTTATCAACCCATATTCGAACTGCATCTGGAATCAGACCGGGTAAGGTTGAAGCCGAATCTATTAAATCATCATACGGATAGGGTACGCTGAGTTTGCAGGGCGGGATATCTTGTGAATAAGGACTGTTATCAAAAATATTCGTGTTCGGAACCATATCAAGATAAGCTTCACCTGTTTTCCCGATAGCACCATCAGTATTCTTAAAGTAATTATGTTCAACTTTTACGCAGGCGCCTACCCTTGTATTGATGGCCCCACCATTATTTTCGTAATAATTACTAAAAATATGTGCTCTTCCAAAACGGATACTTGGCAAGCGCGAGTTGCAATCGTGAAAATAATTGTGATGAAAGGTGATTCGTTGAACACTGTCCTGATAACTGTCATCACCCGAACTTATCAAAATTGATTTATAATGATCGTGAAAATTGCACCATGATACGGTGATAAATGATGATGCATTTTTAATGTCCAGCAATCCATCGTAATAATCTTTGTCGTGATCGCGGTCGGTAAAAAATTCGCAATGGTCAATCCAGATGTTCGTCCCTCCGTTAATTTCCATTTCGTCTATTCCCTCTACTTTGGAAAAAGTTAAGTTTTTAAAAATAACATTACGGACTTCGGCGACAGAAATAAAAATACCTTCGATATTAGCAGATTCATCGGTTCCAATAATAGTTTTGTTCGAACTAAGCTTTATTTCGCCTTCACCAACAAAATGCTTTGAAACATTTATAATTAAAGGTTCTGAGGAGCTCATGTATGCATCTAATTCCTGGATAGTGCCGGGTTCAACTGTCCTGCCAAAATTTCCACCGGTCAATAAATATGGTGTTCCATTATCGTGTTGGATGGTAGCATATCCGGTGGCTTCCTGATCTGTCACTGTACCATCTTCGTAAAAAAGGGCTGTAAGATTGGTATTTTCCTTTATGTTAAATGCATAATTCTCTAAAGTGCTGGATTCCTCACCCGACCAGCTATGAAAAAAATATCCTGACTTAGCAGAAGCATTTATTGTAATTTCGGTTCCAGCATCAAAAAACTGTTGTGCCGGGTTATAAGAAACTGTACCAAAAAGTGTGTCGTTTGATTTCACTGAGAAATTAAATACAGGGACACATTCAGACATTGTAAATCCCGAACCGTAAATCACAAAATAATCGATATTTGACAATCCTTTAGTTGTTATCGAAGAGAGCCGGATGGCATTCAAGCCAGGCTTGATATTTACAGTTACAGTATCAGTAATTTTCCACTCTGCCCACGACTGAGAATCAGAATGTTTAAAGATGATAGTGTCAACCAATACATTATTCACATATAAACCCGCATCACGGCTGGTGGCATCGCCACCGCCAAGGGCAAAACGCCAAAGAACTTTGTAATTCCCTTCAGAAGAGGCATTAAAACTCCAACTCATACCGATGCTTAAACCATCGTCCACGTTAACATAACCTTCGCCGGTATAACCGGTTTGAGAATTTTCAATTACACCATCCACGGTACAAATTCCCAGTGTATTCTCCTGAATAACAAGACTGTCAATGGTCGTACCACAAACAGTATAAAATGTTGAGATGAGTAGTACTACTAGAATTAAAGTATACTTTATCATAATAATATTTTAAATTAATCTATACTTTCTGGCTGAATATTACACCATGTATTATAGCGATTAGTTCTTGATTAATATCATGGATCTTTGGTTCATACCTGCGATGACATTTATGTAATAGACCCCCGGAGCATAGGAATCAAAATCGATCCGGATAATGCTCCCTGAAGGATCCAGGTGTTGATTTTTTTCCAGGATCAATTTGCCCAGGATGTCTGTAACAGATATGCTGGCTGTTGCCTCCGATTGGTTGTCAATACAGATATACACCTTATCCGTGGCTGGATTAGGATAACAGTATGCGTTAAATATTTCCCGTTCAGCATGATGAGAGGGTATATCTGTACCAGTACCACCATACTCTCCTGCAAAAATCCCAATCATGCGAACCATCGTATCTCCTGCAGCATCTTCAACTTTAAGGATTAAAGAGCCCAGTCCCGAACCTTCCGGGGTGTATTGCACCAATGTATTATTGAGGGTAGTTTCTCCCATTTCGGCCGATAAAACTGAGTAATCGGGATCGTTTTCATACCCGTGAAACAGGTCCGGAATGTTAATCTCCACAACGCTGTCTTCCGGAGTAAAAAAATGGGGCAATGCCATCCAGATGAGATAATCATCCAGGTTTGTATACCCATCGCCATCAGGATCAGCATTTGCATCTGAAAAATCATCAGATGGAGAGCTGGTATTTAATCCAAGACAGGATTCCCACCAGTCGGGCAGACCGTCATGATCTCTATCCCAATCCGGGCTTCTTTGCATAGCAGGATAGTCTTCCCAGCTGCCGACATCAGCATCGGCATCCGGGATGCCTGGCAGTCTGGTGTAACTTCCGGAATAGGTATATGTCCCGTCAAGGGTTTCCCTTATGATACGTGTATCGTGATCATCAAAGACAGGTTGTGTACAGCCAACATCCGACAAAACACTTTTATAAGCTTCCCTGGCCGGATGGATTACGGCTAATGATTCAAAAAACGTCTCATCAACCCAGGGTTCATATCCATCGGGAGTACCTGAATAAATGCGTCCGTTCTCCTGGTTGCTTTCATCAAACACACCTGGCATTATGTTTCCTGCAAAATAATATCGCTGTGTTCCGGGGAAATTTTCATATTGTGCTTTTAAAGCATAGGTGATATTTGAGTTAGATGCATCACCCCTTTTATAATAATTATTCACAAAATTTACTTCGTGCGCACCCCCGTCCGTTACCCTGGAATGCCAGTTATAAACCACATTGTTAAAAATATCCAGACGCCCGGCGAAATATCCGTTTCCATCCAGTCCGCCGGCCAGGCTCCAGTTCCTGCCTGAACAATGGGCCAGCAGATTGTGATGGAAACTACCCACATCACCGCTTATGCTGGCGGCATATCCATGTTCCTTTCCATAAGGATAATTTTCGTGACCGGCCACATTCAATGCTTCAGATACCAGGGACCGCTGCAATGTAATATTGAGTGCACTCCGTGAACTGAAAGCTTCATCAATGCTCCAGCTGATCGAACAATGATCGATGATGCTGTAATCACTTCCCGACATCCCCATGCCATCGTATGTTATCCCCGAACCAACCCTGACACGTATATGCCGGATGACACAATCACTGGCACCGCTCATGCCGAATGGCGCTCCCCTGACACATATGCCTTTACCCGGGGCAGTTTGTCCGGCAACAGTTACATAATCATCTTTCAATACCAGACGGGATTCGAGTGTTATCATTCCCGAGACAGTAAAAACTATCGTGCGTGGGCCTATATCATTTGTGACAGCCTCCCGCAGGCTTCCCGGACCATCGTCATTCAGGTTGGTTACCTCAATTACCTTGCCCCCGCGTCCCCCGATGGCATATCGGCCATAACCTCCGGCGCCGGGAAAGGCAAGCTGCCGCGGGCGAAAATACCATACATCCCCCTTGGTTACGGCCCCTGAACTATCACGTTCATCAATACGCCAGTAGTATTCCTGCATGCTGTATAATCCGGTTATTAAAAAACATGTATCTGCCAGGTTCGTCATAAAACTTTCTGAACCTTCATCCGCATTTTCAACCGCTGAATATTCTGTGCCAATATATATATCATGCGATGCTGCTGTCCCGGCCGCTTTCCAGCATAAAATAAGTGTGTCACTATCCGCATCAACATGTTCATCTTTGTCTTCCGGGACTGGTGATGAAGCCTGATACATGGCATTCGGCGTATCGAGCTCAAATCCATTCAGGGCTGCCTCAACCGAGGTGGCATCCGTATTGGTATCGGGAGTAAAAAAGATCACTGCATCCTCTCCTTCCGACACCTCAAAAACCAGGTACGCGGTAGCCGCGCCGGAATTGCTGGTTACCCTGTTGGATTGTTCAAGATCATCATAAACCAGGCTGTCGTTGACATAGATGTCTATCGGCGGAAACGTATTGGTAGTTGGATTATGAACGGTATTATGGAATGTCAGCAGGGTATG
>CAYZEZ010000278.1:0-6268 GCA_964477295.1 uncultured Bacteroides sp.
CCAAACCTGTTCTCAAAAAATAATACTTTAACCGGATGAAACCCTTCCCTGAGAGGTATTTGTCCCGATACCAGGTTAGCTCCATGCACCCCATCATTATCGACTATTAATTCATTATGGATATATAGCCGGCTTCCATCATCTGAATCGGTATAAAAGGTATATACTCCTTCCCCGTTAATTTTTATCAGCCCGGAGAATTCGAATCCATAAAAATCCATTTCAGGCTCGGCTGGAATATCAAAATTCTCAGTGATCCCGCTATCAGCAGGAATAAGGAAGTCAAACTGTTCCAGGCTGGAAATATTTCCGGTAAAATGCGTATATATCAATCCAGGCTCAGGTGATCCGATAACTGCAACAGGTTCCCTGAGTCTTTCTTTCGTGAAAGAACCAGTTTTTGAATGGCTGACTTTTCCATTAGGCAGGAATGTTTTAGCAGTAATGGCCGTGTTTTCTGAAACCAGGATGGGGCCCTTGTATAGCAAAGCTGATTCATCAGGATCAGATCCATCAAGTGTATACCTTATTTCAGCATTTTTCAGGTCAACATCCATGCTGATCTCTAACTGGTCCTTATAAAATATCCTGTCCCCCAGACCCACCGGCGGGGGAATGAAATAACTGGTCCCAAGAAGGTCCAGGTATGTATAATATCTCTCTGTCTGTTCATGGAACCTTGACCAATCTTTCCTGTCAGCAGCTGTCCATGAAATTTCAGAAAGTGCGGCTAATCGCGGTAGCAACTGATATTCAGCCTGTTCTGGCGACTGAATATTCTCGGTCCAGAGGCACCCTTCTACCCCCAAAACATCCCCGGTAGGATTATAATTATACACATCCCGCAAAGACAGTGCATTTCCTGATGATCCGGGATCCGGATCATCCTGCAATCTGCTTAAGTACAGGAACTCACCGGGGGTCATAACCGCTTCATGACCCTGCCTGGTGGCTTCAACTCCTCCCTGCTCGCCCCTCCATGACATAACCGCAGCCCCAGGGGCAAGCCCGCCTTCGAGTATCTCATCCCACCCGATTATTTTTCTTCCATGCTCTTCGAGGAAGGCTCCTATTCTCCTGATAAAATAGCTTTGCAATTGATCCACGTCATCCAGGCCTTCTTTTCTCATCAGTGCCTGGCATTTCGGACAATGGGCCCAGGGTGTTTTATTTGCCTCGTCCCCCCCAATATGAATATATTCAGAAGGGAATAACTCCATCACCTCGAGTAACACATCCTGTAGAAAAATAAAAGTCGAGTCATTCCCGGCACAATACGGATCTGTGAATTCAAAAGGGGTATCAACAGGCCTGATATAAGGTTTTCCCGAACAGGACAACTGAGGATAGGCAGACAGGGCAGCTCGTGAATGACCGGGCATTTCAATTTCAGGAACAATGGTAATAAACCGTCTGCCGGCATAGTCAACGATTTCCCTGATATCCTCGCGGGAATAATACCCGCCATAAAGATCTTTGTCCGGATCGTTTGATATCTCTACTTCATAATCCCATGGCTTGTCCGTTTGATCAACCCTCCATGCAGCCAGGCCGGTCAGCTTCGGGTAATTATTTATTTCTATTCTCCATCCCTGGTCATCTGTAAGGTGCCAGTGAAAAACATTCATTTTATGCGCTGCCAGGATATCGAGATATTTTTTTATGAATTCCTTATCAAAGAAATGCCTTGAAACATCAAGGTGCATACCCCGCCACTTAAAAGCGGGCTTATCGTTTATCTGAAGACTGGGAAGAAGGATCTTCTTATCGTTTGGTGTATCAGCATAGTTATGAATGAGTTGGATTAGCGTTTGGATACCATAGAATATACCACTGTTTGTTTTTGCAATGATCACCACATGGTCTCTGCCAATTTCCATGTGGTACCCCTCATCTCCATGTTCGCTCAATTTCGGATCCTTAACCAGGATGACAGCTGCAGAATGCACATTGGCATCCTCAGAATGATCCGTTTCCAGGGTCAACCCGAATAATTCATCCACCTTTTTAATAAAATATTTACATGTCGATACCAAATCCGGATCATCATCGGTAATGTACACACGTGTTTTGCCTGTTAGCTTAAAGTATCCATCGGAAAAATTCACCTCAGCCGGCCACGGCACCAATGTGGGTGGTTGAGCTTCTTTTTTAATTGTACAGGAAAAGAGGATTGAAATCCCGATGATTCCGGTCAGGGTTAAATGTATATGGTTCATGTATTTAAGAATTAATAGAAGTTACGAACTACCGGGTATGAGGTCCTGAGAAACTACCATTCAACAACCTCCAATTCACTCTTAAGATCAATCAGCCGCATCATCATTACCCAGCTCATCCATTTATCCTCCACCTTTACAAGGATGGTATTTTTCCCTTTGTTCAACTCAACATCAATAATATCGCCATCAGCCGCCAGCGCCCGCCAGGCATGTTCTTTATAAACCCGTATGCCATTAATCCATATGATGGCCCCGTCATCGCTGCCAAAAGTGATTTTTATTTTGCGTTTATCAGGACTAATTACCTCGGCATAGGCATAAGCTATGGCAGCTCCCGCAGGATAGATGCCTTTAAAATTCAGGACGCCGGATCTCTCAGATTTAACATGTTGCCATGAAACATCTCCGTCTGCTCCATCATAGGATTTGTTAAAATCGATCTCCTTTTCGGGTGGATACACCTTATCAAATCCGGCCGGAGGATATGGGGTATCCAGGTTTTTAGTACCTATCGGGAATGGCCCGATTACCATCCAGTCCCTGATAATTCCCGAATTTGTACTTACCATTTTCCACAGGTCACCTGTAAAGCCCAGTTCAGACATGACCGGTAAATCGGCCAGTTCCCTTGAGTGTCCCTTCAGCTTAAAGATTTCAAGTGCATTGTCCCTGAATAATCGGTGAGCAATACGTATGGCTTCCGCTTCGGTAAAATAGCCTCCGGCCACTTTTTCAGTCAGGACCTTGGTTACAACCGCCCTCGCCATGACCGAATGTCCATATACACTTTCCACATGTCCATAGTCACCTCCAAAAGCCATGATCTTATTGGCAGGAACTGCATCCAACCATTCATGAAGGTATCTTTCTGTATAATAGGGAGATATGATTTCAGACCAGCACATATCGATAAATACATTGGGATAGTTCTTTGCCAGAACCGATAGTTCTGCCCCATAAGGATAACTGCTGTGGAAAAGGCAAAATTTAATATTCGGGTATTCATTAAAAAGATTGGTCAGAAGGGCAGGATGGGAATTCCGTATTTCATTCTTTCCCCCGGCATGAAGGCCGGTATGGATTTGCACCGGGAGATCATTTTCCAGTGCCAGGTCAAGAACCCTGTGCATCATATAGTCCTGGAATGGCTTTACTTCTTCAAAAGTCAGTGGGCCGTTGGCCGACATTATTTTATTAAAGATCTTCTGAGCTTCTTCTTCCGGGGTATCTGCGTAATGAATAGGGCGGCTGTAGGCCAGCCCGCTCTTTACACCGACCATATTATATTCAAGCCCTTCCGTGAATGCCTTATTAAGAGCCTCTTTAAAGTCTTCCAGCCGGGTATCATTCAATCCGTAATCCTTACATAAAGTTTTGATCTGATCAGCAGCAAATACCCATATAAAGTTGTCGAACCGTTCAACGTGCAAATAAAAACCGGGATCCAAATTCCGGTGACCTATATCACAAATACTGAGTTCAATCCGGGCTTTGTCCTTCAAAACATGCTGATACCATCCGGGCTGGTAGGAGTTTGTGATTTTTTCGGAGAGCCCGGCAACTGTTTCCTTATTTATATCATCAATGCCATACAGGTCCCTGGCGGCTATTATGGGGACCCTTCCATAACCTGTATTTTTAGTGGCTTCCCAGAAATACTCAAACAGTGCCCAGCGGTCTTCGAGAGGCAGTCCCTTGTTTTCAACAATACCTGATACAGCCGCCACATACCCTGCAGATACCAGGTCGTCGCTTATGTATTGCTGAAAAAGGTGGGTGAAATCCAGCGGAACAGATTCATTCCTTTCAATCATGTCCTCTTCCATCTGCAGATGCTCATGGGTATCGATGATCCACATCTCATCGATAACCTTTTTAATCCGTTCTTCAAATCCTTGCTCCGGAAGGCTCGTTGTCTGGATCTGGGCAGATACCAGTGATACACTAATAAGTAATGGAAGAAAGCTGATCAGATACCTGAGGTTGGTCTTTTCCATGATGTATCAGATTTGGTTGATGTACTATTTTTACCTCCTGTGTGGCAAGTTACACTTTTAGAAATATCTTCTTCCGGTAAAGAATATAAAGCAACACCCAGCACACTGTTGTGTACCCAATGGCAGTTATCAATAACTGCCAATTTTCCGGAAATGAGTTGATTAATCCGCCAAAAAAGAATTCATTGGAACTGTGAAAATTGATGATTCCTGCCTGCAACATATAGATAGTAATGGAATTCATCCCGATAACAATAAAAAAGAATGCCCAGCGCCTGAAATTCCACACATCGATGATCAGGTAAAACAGGGCGAGAAGCAGCAGGCTCCAACCGCCGGCAAACATGACAAACGAACTTGTCCAGAGGTTTTTATTAATTGGAAAAACGAAATCCCATGACCAGCCGATCAAAAGAGCCACTGCCCCCGCAATACCCATCCACATCGCTTTTTTGATGCGCGGGATCTGAGTATCAGGCAACCGGAGAAAATTACCGGTAATAGCTCCCAGCAATGCGGTTGAGATGGCTGGTATAGTCGAAAGTATGCCCTCAGGATCGTGGTTTCCCATGTATAATTTTCCGGGAAGAAGAAGCCTGTCAATATACCCAACAAGGCTGCCTTCCTGTGTCAATACACCTGCCCCATAACCGGGAACAGGGATCAGCATCATTATACCCCAGTAAAACAGCAATATTCCCCCGAACCAGATTGGCCACCATTTGGGCTTTGAATTAAATACGATCAGCGCGGCAAAGAACCAGCCCAGGCCTATCCTTGCCAGAACGCTGGCGTACCGGATATTTCCCCAGTCGAACTGCAAGAATCCGTTATAGATGATCCCGAAAATGACCAGTATGATCATTCGAAGGAAAATATGGCGGTATATTTTCCTGGGGCTCTCGCCTTTCGACAACCTTTTGGCAAACGAAAATGGCATGGAGACGCCCGCGATAAAAAGAAACATCGGGAAAATCATGTCATAGAAATGGAAGCCATTCCACACTGAATGTTCCATCTGCGTTGCTGCCCAGGTCAGACAGGTAAGACCAGTCAGTTGAGCCAGTGCCATGATGATATGCTCACCCCCCATAATCCAGAGCATGTCGAATCCCCTGAGAGCATCAAGGGATATCAACCGTTGGTTTTTCGTTCTTTGTTCTTCGTTCATTGTTCTGCGTTTTAGTTTTAGTTTTAGTTCTAGTTTTAGTTCTAGTTTTAGTTTTAGTTCTAGTTTTAGTTTTAGTTCTTAATTCCTAGTTCAGTGTTCGACATTCGATATTCATTTTCCAAACCGCCGTCCTTCATCCTGCATGGCCAAATAATTCTCAAGTGGTATATAGTTGGCCACGCTGTTGCCCGTTCCCAGGCAATATCCCCCGCCTTCAAAACACGATTCCAGGGTGTTGCGTACCCTTTTGCGAACCTGTTTTTCATCTGCCCTGCAAATAAAATCCACATCAATCCCACCAAGGTGAGCGATGCGGTGGCCGTATCTGTTTGACGCCTTCACCACATCCTCAATCACATCCTCAAACGAATGCCGTGCATCGATTTTCACATCCTCGATGAGATCTTCCATTATCAGTTCAAGATTCCCGCAGGAATGCAAAAGATATGGCCTGCCAGCCTTATGCGACATCTCAGCCATTAATTTATGTCCCGGCAGTACAAACTCCCGCAGGTCATCGGGACTGATCAACGGACCGCCCCGGAATCCCATATCATCTGATCCCCACACAAGTTTTACCCGGTTAAAACCAAGCATGATCCTCAGGCTTTTTTCAAAAATCTCAATCAGGCGCTCACTGATGGCTTTTACCAGGTCACGATTTTCAAACAGGGCATAACAAAGGGTTTCGTATCCCATCAGCCAGCTCAGGTACTCAGCAAAATGGGCAAAGCCCCCACTTCCGATAATACACATATCCTCCGGCAGGTTTTTCTCGTACCACTCCAGGGAAGCAGTGGGGCATTTATCGGGATCCGGCCATGGATAATTCTCGAATTCCTTCCTTTGAGACTGAAAAGTTCTTCGAAAATATAACG
>CAYZEZ010000279.1:0-6225 GCA_964477295.1 uncultured Bacteroides sp.
AACCACCGGATATATTGCCAAAGC
Organism: uncultured Bacteroides sp.; assembly: GCA_964477295.1. Lineage (GTDB taxonomy): Bacteria > Bacteroidota > Bacteroidia > Bacteroidales > SM23-62 > CAYZEZ01. The sequence continues at coordinate 25 of CAYZEZ010000279.1, forward strand.
CGGCTGTTTGTAATCCCTTGGTGAACCCTCCGGTGATATTCATGAATCCCGCCAATTGTGCTCCGGTCATTTCCTGTCCAGCGATATTCATAAATCCGGCACCCTGGAGCGCCTTGTTCGCACTTCCATCCACATTACAGAAACCGGCGAGCTGGGCACCCGTGATATTTCCATCTACCAGGTTGCCAAAACCGGCAGCCTGGAGGCCTTTAACGAAATATTTGTCGGAATTAATTAAACTTCCAAGTTCCAATCCATCAACACCTCCGGCACGTCCTACTAAAAGGTTCAGGGAGACCTTATTTATTGTCCTGGAGTTAGAAAATCCATTGGTGCTCAGGGGCGGAAACAGGAATGTAAACTGAAAAGGACTCGTAAAATAATCGGGCTCTTCTTCATCCTGTGCGAATGTGCTTGATAATAAAACACATAAGGAGAAAAGTGTAATAAGAAACTTTTTCTGCATGGTAATTATTCTTCTGATTGATACGTTACTTTATTTCAAAAGACAGGAAAACAATTCAAAGGTTGTATGAATAACTCCTCTTTTTTCGTCTGAAGAGTATAACTTTTTAGTCATTTTTGAATAATCTTTACAACTGTTTGGTATAAATATTGTCTTTTAATGGTGATTATATTAACCAAAATTATTGCTATGGTTCTACATATACTTACCCGGAACAAAACCATAATATTCCTTCTGGCCCTGACTCTGCTTTCATCGTGCTATTCTTCCAAACAGGTTACCTGTCCGGATATTGATACTTACCATCCCCAGACAAGAAGGTATAAGAAGCATATTTCACTGGCCTGGAACCGGTCAGGGAGGATATCTAAAAAGAGTGTTTTAATCAGACCTGCCATCAAAAACTCAGTTGAGAAAGATAATGCAGATGATATGACAATACTGGTCAGCAGGCCCGGGGAAGAGATTCTTTCAGATAAACCTGGCTTCTTGGATATGGAACCCGTAAGGTCCGGGGACCAGAATACCCTTATGGTCAGTGGCGATGCAACCTTTACCGGGCCATCAGAAATTATCGTTTTTGATGAACCCTCCAACCTAAGCCAGGCTTATAATCCACCCTCAAAAAAGGAAGTTCGTGAGATCAGGCGGGAATTCCGCAGGGATATGAAGAGTGAATTAAGATCCTCGAAACCAATGCTATCTCACACTGAAGACAGCATCATGCTTTTTGCTGTTACCTCCTTTGTGCTGGGGATCATAGGGATCTTCACAATGCCCCTGTTGCTCGGCATACTGGCAACCATTTTTGGAGCAGTTGCGCTGAGCATGATAAGACGGGAAGGGGTTTATGAAGGCAAAGGCCTGGCCATGGCTGGTTTAATACTGGGTATCGTTCTACTGGTAGTTGGAATCATATTGCTCCCATTTGCTATTTTGGGTATGTTTATTTAAGCGATTGCTTCAGCTGCTGGTAGGTTGGGTCTGACGGGTAGTATTCAATCAACCGATCGGCAAATTCATTCGCGTTAACCAGGTCGCCTTTTTCCTGGAACATGGTTGCCAGGGAATACAGAATATCCCGGTCGTATGGATGGTGTTTAAGTGCTGATTGCAAATAGATAATGGCCTCTTCAACGCTGCCGGTGGAATGCAAAGCCACTCCATAAACGTAACAGAACCGTGAATTGTCAGGTTCAGCTTCGGCTGCCCTTTGCAGATGCTCCAGTGCTTCATCTACCTGCTGCTTGCGAACCAGCAATAACCCCAGTGCATAATGTACAGCAGCCATATCGGGATATGAATCCAGTGCTCTGCGCAGAACCGTTTCACCTTCTGCATCCCTGCCCTGCATACGGTACAGGTCGGCCAGGTTGATGTAACCGGTAACATAACCCGGTTCAATTTCAATGGCTTTTTTATACGATGCCTCAGCCAGGTCCAGCTTTCCCAAATTCAGGTTCATAATGCCAAGGTTCATATGGGCCGATGGATGGTCGGCATTGATCATCTGCGACTCCACATATTCATCAAGGCTCCGCTTCATGATACGCTGTGTAGTTGGACTCAGGTAATTATCAGGAATAACCGTCAGCACCCGGGCCGCAATGATCCTGATCAGCCGGATGCTGTCGCTTAAGCGTGGGGGCACCAGGTCAGCAATGGTATTCTGATCTGCTACCGACAATGCATTAACAGCCTGGAACCTGACCAGCGGATCGGGATCTTCGATAACTTTCCTAAGTGTAATTATGATAGCGGGATCCTGGTAGTTTTGCAGCAATGAAATCGATGTAGCCCGGATCATGGGTGCCAGGGCCGTATCTTCAGCCAGGTTCAATAATTCGGGCAATGCCTCGGGATATGCCTGCCTGCCAGCCCAGAATGTTTCACCGTAATGTACCCTCCCTTCTTCTAAGGTTCCATACCACTCCTTCATGTATTGAGCAGCCCATTGGTTGGTTTTGTCGTCGTGACATTTGGTACAGGCGTTGGGGGTCTTCAGTTTATCTGACAGGTCGGGTCGGGGGATCCGGATGCTGTGATCCCGCCTGGGATCAATCACCATATATGTCCTCTCCGGCATATGACAATCAAAACAATTCGATCCACTCTGTTCCGGATCATGAAAATGGTGTTCCCGGCTTCCATATTTTTCTGCCAGGTGGCACCTGTAGCACAATGCATTACCTTGCACAAAAACTTTTCCGCTGTGGGGTTCATGGCAATCCTTGCAATTCACTCCTGAATGATACATTTTACTTTGCAGGAAAGAAGCATATACATATACCTCTTCCAGTATTTGTCCGTCGGCAAAATATAATCCTTCTTCAAGTACTGATGGCCAGTGGGTTTCAAGCAGGTGTTTGCCATAGGTATAATTCTCTGTGGCAACAGACCGCCTGGCGTGACACCTGCCGCACATTTCTACCAGCATGTCGGATTGCCGTTTCACAGACCGCTGTGCAGTTCCCGTTTTCATATCAAATACCCAGGTGGCATTGTCGGTATCTTTTAAGCGTATGGCCAGTCCCATGTTACGGTGAGACTCCGGGTTACCCCCCTGTTCAACCAGCTCTGCCCACTCAACGTGCCTCGATCCCGGACCATGGCAGGCCTCGCATGATACATCGATCTCATCCCATACCGTATTGTAAGTATTTGATTTAACGTCAAACTGTTTCCGGACGTTGGTTGAATGGCATTCCGAGCACATGTAGTTCCAGTTTTGCATGATATGTGTCCAGAACAGGATATCATCAGGGGGGATCCTTTCCTGGTTATAAATATGGAACCAACGCTTGCCTCCCTGTGAAGCCGGCCTTGTATCCCAGCAAAATGGCAGCATCTGGAAGCGGCCTCCTGGAAATTCGACTAAGTATTGCTGCAAAGGCCTTATCCCGAAAGTGTATTTTATCTCAAAATCCGCAAGTTGGCCATCGGGGCCCTCTGTATTAACGAAGAATTTTCCATTTTTCCTGAAAAATCGCGATGTAATGCCGCCCTGGGTAAAGGAGACACCGGAAAAATCACCCAGAACAGTTGAATCATTTGCTTTATCCATGGCCATATCATGGTCAGATCCTGTGAATAGGTTGTACTGCTTCTCATGACATCTCTTGCAGTCTTCCCTGCCAACAAACTGCATTTGAGCCACAACCTCATTCCTGGCAACATTGCCCGGTTTATCTTTCCTGCTGCATGTGATTGAAATAATTACCAGCAGGACAAGGATGGTCCCGGAAATAAGGGCTTGAAAGTGTATTTTTTGTTTCATACTGGAGATAGCCGGAAGAATTAAAAGTATAAAAATTAAGCTGATAATGAGAAAAGGCTATATAATTCAGAAACAAACTAAGTAATTTTATTAATATTTTAGCAGTACCGTCATTCTGAACTTGTTTCAGAATCTGTTTTATGATCCTGAATATGAAACGAAGACAATTTTTTAAAAGCACTTCAATCCTGCTGGCTTCTGTTGCCGGTGTGCTGGCATCAGTCAGCCTGCTCCGGCAGATCTTCCCGAGGTCAACCTATGAAAACAAACGTTTTAAGCTGGGCAAGCCCAACCGGTTTACCATTAACGATTTTACTTATATTCCTGATCAGAAGTTGTTTGTATACCGCGACCATGGCGGGATGAAGGCGGTGACAGCCATTTGTACACACCTGGGATGTGTGCTGGAGCGAAGTGTGAATGGATTCGAATGTCCCTGTCACGGATCTTGCTTCGATACTTCTGGAAAAGTCTTATCCGGGGCGGCGACAAAAGATCTTTCCTGGTATCATCTTTATAAGGATACAGATGGACAGATAGTTGTGGATCTGAAGAAGATAGAAGATTCGGATTACAAATTGGAAGCAACCTAAAAAAAGGATTCAAGGGGCCAAGGATTCAAGGGGCCAAGGGTCCAGGGGTTCAAGGGTCCAGGGATTCAAGGGGCCAAGTGAAGAGGGAGAATGGATAATATGAAATTATTGTTGAAATGCTAAGGACATATAAAGACTTAAAAGTTTGGGGAAAGAGTTATTCACTTTGTTTGGAGATTTATAAAATAACAAAAAGATTTCCTGAAAGCGAAAAATTTGGATTAACATCCCAGCTGAGGAGAGCTTCAGTTTCTATACCCTCAAACATTGCTGAAGGATACGGAAGAAAGACAACAAAGGAGTATATTTATTCTTTATATGTTGCCAATGGTTCATTATGTGAATTGGAAACTCAATTAATGCTGGCGAAAGATTTACAATATATTTAAGGTGATGAATTTATTTTGATTGATGAAAAACTATCCGAAATTGAAAGAATGCTTAAAGCCTTAATAAGATCATTGGAACAAAAAAAATAAACCACTTGGCCCCTTGGCCCCCAGGCCCCTTGGATCCTATTTAAGTTATGAAGATTGACTCAGAATCAAATAGCGGAGTTAATAGAATACGAAAAGTTTCCCGCAACTTCTTCCTCCATATCCATAGTCCAAAAATCAGCCCCGGGGTCCTTGATCCCACTTACACTTTCGGCCTCGGGATCATTCTGGGTTTTCTGTTCCTGATCATGATCCTCACAGGATTCATCCTGTTGATGAACTATACCCCATCGATCGACAGGGCGTACAACTCTGTAAAAGACATAATGTTCATTGTACCGGGAGGCAGGTATATCAGGAATATTCACCGTTGGGCGGCTCATGGTATGGTGCTGGTGACTTTCCTGCACCTGATCAGGACATTTCTGACAGGCGCCTATTACGGAACCAGGAGACTCAATTGGGTGATTGGTGTTGTAATGTTTGTGGTTGTATTGTTCATGAGCTTCAGCGGCTATTTATTGCCATGGGACCAGCTGGCTTACTGGGCAGTAACCATTGGGTCAAATATTGCCGCTTCGGCACGCGAATTGACTGATATGCTGGGCATTACATCTGTTATCGATATCGGTGGGTTTTTTAAGAAACTGCTGATCGGGGGAGAAACGGTAGGCCAGACTGCTCTCACCAGGTTTTTCATGCTGCATGTGATTTTTCTGCCAGTCTCCCTGATGGTACTAAGCGCTTTCCATTTCTGGCGGATCCGGCGGGACGGTGGGCTGAGTGTCGTTCACAGGGGTAAGGGCCAGGCTAAACTCTACAGCTGGCCCGTGCTCATGTGGATAGAACTCGCCACCCTGCTGATAGTTCTGGTCTTTTTGCTATCTGTTTCATTTTTTGTGGATGCCCCCCTGATGGAACAAGCCAACCCATCCTTCCCGGAAAATCCGGCCAAATCGCCCTGGTATTTTCTGGGTATACAGGAACTGGTATCCTATTCGGCCTTTATGGGTGGATTGCTGATACCTGTGCTGTTTGTTGCCTTTTTGATCTCCATTCCATATATAGATGAAGAGGATGATTACTCCGGCAGATGGTTTTCGGGTTCACATGGCAAAAAAACGTTGGTATCTTCTATCCTTTTTTCGCTGGTCACAACCATCGCATTGATTATTATTGTGATCCGCCTTGGCTGGTTCAGGGACTGGTTCGGGAACCTTCCGGTCTTCATGAATTTGTTCATTAATCCTGCCACTTTGCTGGCATTGATATACATATCCTGGACAATTATTATACGCAAAAGAAGCGGATCAACCCGGATGGCGGCCATCGCCCTGTTTGGATGTGCCATGATTGGATTAATCATTTTCACAGTCATTGGCATCTGGTTCAGGGGGCCCAACTGGGAATTTTACTGGTCGGCAGCAC
>CAYZEZ010000280.1:0-6155 GCA_964477295.1 uncultured Bacteroides sp.
AGAACTTTGTCCGTGATGTACAGATTAAGCTTGGCAATGAGTATATATAAAAAAAAGAGGCTGTCTTATTTCAAGACAGCCCTTCACTGTATTTTTGTTAATAATAAGTTAGAATTCCCAGAGATCGTGTTCGAAGTTTCGTATGCTCTCTTTTATCCTTTCGGCTTCAAACATGGCATCCATTCCTTTAGCATATTTATCTACACGCCGGTTTTCAAATACATTTGATTCCTTGTAAATAAAGCTGCTGAACCTTCGTTGATGGAACAGGTCGTCAAAAGAGATACTCTGGGCATCATTATTTGGATTAAATGCTTCCTGGTGTGAAAGGTACCATCGCACTTCAGGGTAGTAAATCCAGAAAAGTGGTTCCTGAAGGATCTCACCGGTGGGTTCATCCATCCCGGTGTTTGGATTTTGGAGCATCCGGGGATACACTCTTAAGGGGCACAAGCCAATAATCCTAACGCCAAGAGTGGAAAGTTTCTTATCGAAGAACCATTTTTCTTTCACCAGAATACTGGTCACATCTTGTTTTTTAATATCAACTTGTGTTAGCACCATTACCCGGTTTCCAAGAGAATCGATTTGTGGTTCAATAATTGAATCCACTTTAAATCCTGATATTGCTTCGGCATAACTAATAGGTTGCTCAAACTCATAGTCATTGTATGCATAATAGGCAAATACAGGATGGCCTTCAACAGGTTCTCTAACAGCATCCATTAAGGTAGTTACCAGGTTTTTCCTGTCGCCAATAGGTTTGTCAGGGAAATACAGGGGGTGATTCATCTTTTCCCTCAGATTGATCCTGCGCCAGACAGTCTTTTCCCACATCACATCCGCTTCTTTAACATATGGATAGGGTATGGGATCCTTATTTGGAATATGTTCTTTATCGTATAATTCCGTTTTCTCATAGAGTTCAAGCTTCTGCGCACTGGTCGAAAGTGTCCCCCAAATCGCAACTAACAGCATGCATACCAGTAAAATACTTAGCTTTTTCATAACGCTGATATATTATTAGTTTAATATAATTGGCAAAGTTCCAATATCTCTGGTCGATCCATCGGGTCCGACGCATTTAATGTTATCCAGGTAGATTCTGGCACCACTGCCAAGATTCCTCAGTGTTTCCCTCATTTCTCCTGTAAAAGTCCCGTCAGTAGATTGCATTCTTTTAAAGAATCCCTGAACTGTAGCTCCCATAGTAAATGATGTTACTTTAAATGAAAGGTCAAACTCAAACCAATCGGGCATGGTTGCATCCGGACCGAATTCCGCGAGGACCTTACTCTTGGGAAAGTTACCACCTTTTTGTTTTGCCAGCGTTGGATAGGGATCAGGAACAGGCCTTACGCGAAACGGTTTGGATCCCATCGACCTGGTAGTTCCATCGACCTCAACAGAAACACTGATACTGGCATCTCCCACCCTGGTTGGATTTACAATGTAACCTCCTCCGCTCGGGCGAATATTTCCACCTGTCATTCTGGTACGAATAGCATTGGCAGGATAACCTGGAACGGATATTTCAACCGGATTATCAACACCCAGGTAGAATACATTCATCTTGGTCGGCGAAACGACCAGGCTGGGTGGTGCAACCTGGTAATGGGCAGTAAATGGTTTTGAGGTATAGGAACCATCGAGCCGCTTCAGGCTTATGATACCACCCCAGCTTTTTGGACCAGTTGAGCTGGCCTTAACAGTATACAGGCCTCTTCCCCCGGCAACGGGTACTGAATCATAATCCTGTCCGATTGTGCCTTTCATTGAGTACTCAACCATACCCTCATCATTAATGATTGAGTCATATTCCCCAACATAAATTATCGGTTTTTGTGTAGTGTCAAAGGCGGCCAGGAATACCTGGGCCCTGTATTCACTTCCTGTGGTAACATTATCGGAATTGGCAATGACCACAGGATCGATCTTATTGAACTTAAATGAACCTGCTTCAATCTGTGTATACAAGTATCTGATTGCATCTGACTCTGCATTACGGATATCACTTTGCAGCTTTGACATCAGTGAAATTACTGCAATCAATGGCAGGTGTGCGAAATGATAATCTTCCCATGTAAGTGGCAGCTCTCCTGAGTGTTTGATATCAGGTTCCGGGTCATCTGTATTGAGGCTTGCCAATATGGACTCCCTGGTGGTGGTTGCTTGTTCAGTTATCAGAGAAAGCAGGTATTCCCGGAATCCTTCAATTTCCCCTTTAAGTGCAAATCCAGCGCCGTCACGGGCTGCCCCGATCATTATTTCTGCCGGGATCATGTTGTCATCCATTGCTTTTATCTCATGATTATGGTCTATTTCACCATCATGGATAACTTCTGTATCTTCCCCTTCGGCTTGGATAATGATCTGTATTTTAAGCTCTTGTATGCGCTCATATAATTCATCGGCTCGTCTTTTCACCTCCATCGCTTTATCCAGCCAGGGTTTTGCTTTAGCTGGCTGTTCAGCGGCGGCCTGTTCGAAAGCATAATAGGCATCTTCATTTTTAGAGAAGAAATTTTCTGTGGTTTTTATCAGGCTTTCATCTATCAGGACAAAGGCTTCCAGTACTTCCCGGGATACATTCAGTGCCAACATGGCCATCAGCACCAGATACATCATACCGATCATCTTTTGTCTCGGTGTTTCTTTTCCGTGTGCCATAAGCTAGGGTATATATTTTTTTTCTGACATTATCTATTTAACGGTCATGGCCGTCAGCATATTTCCATAAATATTATTCAAGTCTGACAGGTTCTGGCTGAGTTTGGTCATTTCTTCCTTATACTTTTCTGTTTCTTCAACGGAAGATTTCAGTTGCTGGAGCATATGCTCAAGTCCCTTGTATACTTCTTCCGATCCCTTCATATGTTCAGTAGAGCCTTTAATCTGTTGTTCATATGCAGAATTCAGATCCTGAAGATTTTTATTCAACGTTGTCATTTGATCGGCATATCCTTTATTCCCCTGGGTAATGCTGTCATATGAACCAGCCAGGCTGTTACCTGATTGCAGAAATTTATCTGCTATTTCCTTGCCAGAGGAAGAAATAAGTTCAGCAGTCTTGTTGTAAGTGTCTGATAATGAACTTACAGAAAGGGCAAGATCGTTGGTAGATTGACTGTAATTATTTGTCAGTGTACTTACAGAATCGGCGGCTGCTTTAACATTGGTCAGATATTCCTGTGTAGCCACAGAGGCATTTGAAATATCAACGATACTTGCCGCAGTTTTGTGCAGGCCTGATAATCCATCACCTAATTTGGTAATGGTTTCAGGTTGAATATCTGCCTGTTTGAAAAGGTCATCAAACTTTTCAAGTGTTACACCTCCTCTGCTCGCAAGAGCTTCGTCTTTGTATTCATCAAGTTCATCCGGATCGGTCATACCCGCCAGTTCCGGATACACAAGTGTCCAGTCCAGCTCTTCGTGCAGCGGCTCGAAGGCAGAAAAGAAGAAGATAACGGCTTCAGTCAACAGACCGATTGTAATCATAAGTCCTCCACCAGGGATATGCTGAATTTTAAACAGGGCTCCTAATATCACAACAGAAGCTCCGATACCATATAGTTTGGCCATAAAATTTTTCCAGCCAGCACTCTGTACAATTTCTGTAATATTCATATTTACATAGGATTTAGGTTTCGAAAATTAATTGTTACCAAGATATGACCTGACACACCTGAAACCAACATATGATGTGGCAGTATCCTGGTATTCATAGGTTCTGGTACTAACCTGGAGATAATAAGCAATATCTTTCCATGATCCTCCCCTGATCACTTTTCTTTTCATCACAGGATCATCTTTGTCTGTTGCATTGTATTTATAGTCAGGATTTAGGTCATGATAGAAGAAATAAGCAGATTCATCATATGAATTTGCACACCATTCGGCTACGTTTCCTGCCATGTCATACAATCCGTATTCATTCGGTTCATACATTCCAACAGCAACGGTAGTGACACCTCCATCAGGGGCGTAATTGCCGCGTAATGGTTTAAAGTTAGCAAGGAAACAACCTTCCTTATTTCTGGTATAAATACCTCCCCATGGATACATTCCATTTTGCTGGCCACCCCGGGCTGCAAATTCCCATTCTGATTCGAGGGGGAGTCTGTAATTTTGTACAGGATAATCTCCCGAAGTAACAAGAGCTCTGTTAAGCAGCTGTGTCCTCCAGATGCAAAATGCAGTTGCCTGTTTCCATGTAATGCCAACGATAGGATAATTATCATAGGACGGATGCCAGAAATACATTGTGGCAATGGGCTCATTGTATGAATAAGTAAAATCTCTCAGCCAGCACAACGTGTCGGGATATATATTAACTACATCCTTCAGAATAAAAGATCCCCTGTTATCTATAGGTTGAACACTTCCGTCGGGCATAATAATATTTCCCTGGTAACTGCCCGGATCCTGGTCCAGGTCATTCAGGTCTTCCTTAAACTCATTCTGGAAGGCATTGGACCTTTTGGCGGCCTGTTGTAGATCGATCCAGAAATACCGGTAGTTCAGTTTATGCACATCGATCTCTTTCTTTCCAAAGAACCTGTCATCCATTTTATAGTACAAATTATTGATCGCATCCCTGACTTCAGCATTTTCCCTAATAAGCCGTTTATCAATTTTTTGTTCCCAGTTAATTATATGGTCTCTACCATAAATATCTGGTTCGAGCGGCTGATCGTAAGCATCGACTGTTATTCTGAATTCATCTGGAAGTATATCTCCAATCAGTTCTCTGATCAAAGAGTCCTTAACCCACTTAATATATTGTCTGTATTCGTTATTGGTAATTTCCGTCTGATCGATCCAGAAAGGTTCAACTGTAACCGTTTTGCTGAAGTTATTCTGAGCAAAAGGAACATCCTGATCACTAGGTCCGGCATTATAACTACCTTGTGGAATAAACTGCATCCCAAATGGATCTGGTTCGAAATACTTCTTTCTTCCTTGTACCCCGGTTAATTCACCGGAATAATAATCACCGCAACTGCTGAAGAAACCAACTAGAATCCCTATAACAATTATTTTTTTCATAACATTTGGTTGTTATTATGCAACGTATTGATTATTCAAGCATTTGATAAGCCTAAAATAAGAAAAAAAAAATTAATAATAATACAGCATATCTTATAAAAATCTTATACTCTTATATTTTTGTGGTGTTTTATCCATACTCAGGCTAAAACAATATCCCACAGTAAATTCGTGCGATCCGCTACTATAATTTCCAATATCCGATGTTGTAAAATCATAGGAATATCCAATTCTGACGCCGTTAAACAGCTCAAATCCAATAATCCCGATTAAAGCATCTCCGGCTCTTAAAGAAACGCCGGCCCAAAACTTTTTATTGTACCTGACAAGGGCAGAGGCATCAAACTGATTGGTCCGGCCATCTGTTTTTAACAAGACAGAAGGCATTATTTCAAACATTGGGTTCGACAATTGCCACCTGTAGCCAGACAACAGATAATAATGTCTTCCGATATAGGAAGCTCTTTTGTCGACATACTTGATCTTCGGCCTGTTCACATGCGTTGAAGAAAGCCCGAAATATAGATTGCCGGCTGTGTAATAAAGCCCTAATCCCATATCAAAAGTCATCCGGCTTTCATTTGCATCCGGAATAGCCTCGTCCTGCCCGGGATCTACATTACCATCAATTTCAACTGGAATCTGCCATTCGGCTTGCAGGGCCTTGTTGATCAATCCAAGGTTTGCCCCGATTCCCAGGGTTCCCGGTCCGACATCCAGCCGATATGCATAATACCCCGTAATACTCAGATTCTTGTCAAAGGCAACATTATCGCTTAACAGGGATAACCCTACACCACTATTGATGCCAAAAGGTTTTACAGGTGCATTGGCCTGAAAAAACGATGTATTCGGGGCTCCGGTAAAACCCACCCATTGCTGCCGGTTTGCAAGCGACATACAAATCATGTCAGTGCTACCCACAAAACCCGGATTAAAGTAGGACAGGTTATACATATATTGACTAAAATGAGGATCCTGTTGTGAATAGGTTGTTATTACAATGAGAAAAAAAACACAAAATAAACCACCCCTTTTCATACACCAAAATTCAAATTGCTTAATCCTCTGTATTGCCTTTAAAAAAAGGTAAATTAAGTAAA
>CAYZEZ010000281.1:0-6143 GCA_964477295.1 uncultured Bacteroides sp.
GCAAAGCCCACTGGTTTTTGAGACCAGCGCGTCTACCAATTCCGCCATCCGGGCATTTGAAAGAAGTGAGGAGTGAGGAGTGAGGAGTGAGGAGTGAACCGAGTGAGAAGGGATTTGGGCCTTGGGTTATGGGAAATTTATAGATCAATAGAAAAACATTGCCTGACGCCTACTGCCTACTGTCTACTGTCTCAGGTTTGCGAAGATAATACAATATTGATTTCGAGACAAGTAATATTTATTTCTGCCATGTAGTGTATAACACATTTCCCACCTTGTTGAAGATCAATAGTTCTGTTAATTTTACTTTCTATTACAAACTAAATAATCTTATCATGAAATTGAAGGCTCTGCAATCATATGATATACTTGGAATGCTGCAGCGACTGGGTATACAGGATATAAATCCTGGTGCATCTACCGGTACAGAATGGCTCAGCACAACAGGTGACATCACCGAATCTGTATCTCCTATAGACGGGGAGGTTATTGCCAAAATCAGGAATGCTTCCCTGAAGGAGTATGAAATAGTAATCAAAAAAGCGGAAGAGGCCTTTAAAAAATGGAGAACCATCCCGGCTCCAAAAAGGGGAGAGGTGGTGCGGCAGATCGGACTTGCCCTGAGGGAATTTAAGGATGACCTGGGAATGCTGGTGACTTATGAAATGGGAAAAATATTCCAGGAAGGATTGGGAGAGGTTCAGGAAATGATAGACATATGTGATTTTGCTGTTGGGCAGTCGAGGCAGCTGTATGGATATACCATGCAATCTGAAAGACCGGAACATAAAATGTATGACCAGTACCATCCACTGGGGATTGTTGGCCTGATCACTTCATTTAATTTCCCGGTTGCAGTCTGGGCCTGGAACTCTATGATAGCTGCCATCGCCGGTGATGTGGTCGTTTGGAAATCCAGCTCTAAAACACCGCTTACTGCCATCGCCACACAAAACATTATAAAGAAGGTTCTTCATGATAATAATGTTCCGGAGGGTGTATTTAACCTGGTTATCGCCAAATCGTCTGTGCTGGGTGACAATTTCCTTGAAGATAGCAGGTTGCCTCTTGTCTCCATGACTGGTTCAACAAAAATAGGTAAAAGAGTATCGGAACTGGTCGCCAGAAGGTTGGGTAAAACTATCCTGGAACTGGGTGGTAATAATGCCATCATCGTATCTCAGTATGCTGATCTTGATATGGCAATACCGGCTATTGTCTTCGGAGCGATAGGTACAGCAGGTCAAAGGTGTACATCCACCCGCCGGCTGATCATACACAGTTCGGTGTACAGCAAAGTAAAGGATGCACTGGCAAAGGCCTATAAAAGCGCATCGACTAAAATTGGAAATCCACTTGATCCTTCCGTTCTCGTTGGCCCGCTTATCGATAAACATGCTATTAATGCCTTTGCCAGTGCACTTAAGGAAGTCAAAAAGCAAGGCGGTAATATTGTTTTTGGAGGATCTGTATTAGAGGGGGACGAATACAGGTCCGGCAATTATGTTGTGCCGGCATTGGTTGAGGTAAAAAATCATTTTAAAATTGTCCAGGAAGAAACGTTTGCCCCTATCTTGTATCTGATTAAATATGAGACCATTGAAGAGGCTATTGCATTAAATAATGAAGTCCCGCAAGGGCTTTCTTCATCTATCTTTACCCTGAACCTGAGAGAAGCGGAGCGCTTCCTCTCTGGAGTTGGTTCGGATTGTGGAATTGCTAATGTAAATATCGGGACTTCTGGTGCAGAGATAGGAGGTGCATTTGGCGGGGAAAAAGACACAGGAGGAGGCAGGGAATCAGGTTCGGATGCATGGAAAATTTATATGAGGCGGCAGACCAACACGATTAACTGGGGCACAGAATTGCCGCTTGCTCAGGGGATAGCGTTTAATGTTTGATGACTCATTGGTCCCGCAAATAACCACCAGTCAGTCTGAACTTGCTGTGTCCCGAGAACTCGGGGTTTCAAAATCTACTGTGAAGTAGAGAAGATCCTGAACTGAATTCAGGATGACGAAAGTTTAGTAAATTTTAGCTGATGCGGGAATAGACTTTCCGCATCACCATTTCTTTGGCAGTTTCAATCATGGCCTCTTCATCGAAGCCGCACTCCCGGTATAGTTCACCTTGCGTGCCATGATCGATAAAACGGTCGGGAATGCCTAATCGTTTAATATTGGCCTGGAGGCCATTTTCGCTCATAAATTCGAGGATAGCACTTCCAAAACCCCCTGTGATGCTCCCATCTTCAACGGTTATGATCCGGTCGAATTTCTTGAGTACCTTTTTGAGCAATGTTTCATCGAGGGGCTTTGCAAAGCGCATATCGTAGTGTGCAGCGCTGATGTGCTCCTTTTCAAGTTTTATGCATGCTGCTGCTGCCATCTCGCCTACATGTCCCAGGGTGAGGAAAGCAATATCCGTGCCTTTCCGGAGTATACGGCCGGTGCCAATTTCTATTTCCTTAAATGGTTTCTGCCAGTCGTGGATCAATCCCTTACCCCTGGGATACCTGATTGAGAAAGGACCATGGTTTTTCAGTTGGGCTGTGTACATCAGGTTCCGCAGTTCAGGAGCATCCATCGGGGCGGATACAATCATATTTGGAATGGCGCGCATGTAAACCAGGTCGAACATCCCATGATGTGTGGCACCGTCTTCGCCGACCAGCCCGCCACGATCCAGGCAAAAGATCACCGGTAGTTTCTGGATGGCAACGTCGTGGATTACCTGGTCATACGACCTCTGAATAAAGGATGAATATATATTACAGAATGGAACCATGCCTTGTGCTGCCAGTCCGGCAGAAAAGGTAACGGCGTGTTGTTCGGCTATCCCCACATCAAAGGTCCTTTCAGGCATCTCATCCATCATGATCTTGAGTGACGATCCGGTTGGCATGGCTGGTGTAATGCCAATGATATTTTCATTTTTCCGGGCCAGCTCGAGAATGGTGTGGCCGAACACATCCTGGAATCTCGGCGGCTCAGGTTTTGTGTGATGTATCTGGTAAATCTTACCTGTTGACTTATCAAATTTTCCGGGAGAATGGAAAGCAGTCTGGTTCATTTCTGCCTGCAGGAAGCCTTTTCCTTTCTTTGTCTTGCAATGCAGCAATTTGGGTCCCGGGATGTTTTTCAGGTCTTTCATGACTTCCACCATATGCAGGACATCGTGACCGTCAATGGGGCCAAAATACCTGAAATTCAGGGTTTCAAACAGGTTACTCTGTTTCAGGAACATCGATTTTACTCCTTGTTCAATCTGCTGGGCATACCTTTGAGCGTTAGGGCCCAGTTTACTGATGGCACCCAGTAAATTCCATACTTCGTTCCTAACCTTATTATAGGCTTTTGAGGTGGTAACATCCAGGAGATATTCCTTGATGGCACCGACATTGGGATCGATTGCGATGTTGTTATCGTTCAGGACGACAAGCAGGTTGGTTTTTTCAATACCCGCATTATTTAAACCTTCAAAGGCGAGCCCCCCTGTCAGCGATCCATCCCCAATAATCGCAACCACCTGGCGGTCGGATTCATTTTTCATCTGAGATGCAACGGCAATTCCGAGGGCAGCAGAGATAGCGGTTGAGGCATGTCCCACACCAAAAGCATCGAATTCGCTTTCCGAGGGACGTGGAAAACCACTGATCCCTTTGTACTTCCTGTTGGTATGAAACGCTTTACGGCGCCCGGTAAGTATTTTATGTCCGTAAGCCTGGTGGCCTACATCCCAGATAAGTTTATCCTCTGGTGCATTGAAGACGTAATGCAGGGCAACAGTTAATTCCACCACACCCAGACTGGCTCCTAAATGTCCCGGATTAGAAGAAACAATATCTATAATAAAATTTCTGAGCTCACTGCATAGTTGTATCAGTTCGTCGGCAGAGAAGTTCTTAAGATCGACGGGATAATTTACCTTGTCCAGTAATGGATATTTCGTTTTCGTCAAGGTCAACCAGTTTATCGTACAAAGATACATTAAAACCTTAAAAAACATTCCTGGATTATAAATGGAATAGGTAACCGGTTGATAACTATCCGGTCGGTGTTTTCAGACATCTGTCATAATTTTATAATTTTCGCGTTTAAAGAAGGTGCGGGTTAATTGCCGTTGGCATAAACCAACAAATTCAGGATTTCTGAATATACAGGCTTCAACCCTAATTATTATTTAAGGAATGAATAAACTATCTTTTATCTGGATTATTGTGATTGGTGTTATCGAGATGTTTTCCTCCTGTGTGCCCACATCACAGTTGAGGGAGATGGAAGCACGGGCGCAGAGGATTGAGATTGAGCGCGACAGCTTGTTTGAGATCAGTGAGCGATTCTCAGTTGACAATGCAGAGATGAGAACCAGTCTTGAAAAGCTGGAAAATGAGCTGGATGGCCTTAACAGGGAAATGGATGAAACCTCGGAGTCATATGAGAAGCTTTCAGATGAGTATAAACATCTTAGCAGGCAGTATGATGACCTTCAACAATCGCAGGACGCCCTGTTAAAAGGACATACCAGGGAGACCAGGCGATTGCTTACCGAGTTGCAAAAAACACAGGAGGACCTCCAATTGAAGGAAGAAAGGTTACTGGAACTGGAGAAAAGTGTGGGTGATAAGATGCATGAAGTGGAGAGGTTGCGTGCTGAACTGGTGGCACAGAACCAGCATCTGATGGAAATGGAGAGGATACTGAATGCCCAGGATTCTGTGATGAAGGCGTTAAAAAATACATTGTCGGAGGCATTGTACGGATTTAAGCAAGACGGGCTGACCGTATCAATAAGAAATGGTAAGGTCTATGTTTCAATGGAGGAAAAGCTTCTTTTTCAAACCGGAAGCATCGAAGTTGATCCAAAAGGGGTGAATGCCCTGAAGCAGGTGGCTGCTGTACTTGAAAGAAATCCGGAAATAAATATAACCATTGAGGGACATACAGATGATGTGCCTGTAAGGACTAATCCATCATTCAAGGATAACTGGGACCTGAGCGTAAAGAGGGCCACATCGATTGTACGGATCTTGCTGGATAACTCATCCATTGATCCAAAACGCCTGATAGCTTCAGGAAGGGGTGAATATTTACCTGTTGATCCTTCCGATTCTGATAGTGCCCGCAGGAAGAACAGGCGAACCGAGATTATTCTGACACCTAACCTTGATGAGCTATACCAGATCCTGGAAGGAGATTAATGAAATTTGCCCTCAAATTTTTATCTGTCTTATCGGCGAGGAAGATATGGAATTTCATACTTGTTAATATTTCCTATCATCTGTCTCTGTTATTCAAGAGGCCAATAGTATGGGGGAGACCCTATTCCATCAGCATTGAGCCCTGTTGTTTATGTTGCTTGGAATGTCCTGAATGCCCCACGGGATTGGGCAAAGTGAAGCGTAACCGGGCCAGGATAGACATGGAGTTGTACAGGGAGATTTTATCTGATGTAAAACCGACAGCTATTTATCTTATGCTCTACTTCCAGGGCGAGCCATTCATGAGCAATGAGATATTTTCAATGATAAAACTGGCCGGCAGGTTGAACCTGTATACTGCCACCTCCACAAATGGTCAGTTCCTGAATAAATCCAATGCCCGGGAGATTATTGATTCCGGATTAGACAGGCTGATCATTTCGGTTGACGGTACAGATCAGGTAACATATGAGAAATACCGGGTAGGCGGAGAGTTGAATAATGTTTTATCGGGAACAGAACGTTTGCTTGAGATACGGTCGGAACAGAAGTCTGGTGGGCCGGAAATTATTTTTCAATTTCTTGTTTTCAGGCACAACCAGCACCAGGTTGGAGAGATGAAGAAATTGGCAAGGGATAAAGGGGTTGACAGGTTGTGGATCAAATCGGCGCAGATCTATCAGGATGGGATTGCCGAAAGGTTGCCGGGCATAGGGCGCTATTCAAGGTATGATATAGATCAGAAAGGTGAACTAAAGTTAAAGGGCAGGTTGAGGAACCGGTGCAGCCGGTTATGGCGGACAATGGTAATTACTACCGATGGTGTACTGGTGCCCTGTTGTTTTGATAAAGTCCCTGAATTTGAGATGGGTTCATTGTATGATAGACGGATGATGGAAATATGGAAAGGGGAGGAGATGAACAGTTTCAGGAAGAGGGTATT
>CAYZEZ010000282.1:0-6112 GCA_964477295.1 uncultured Bacteroides sp.
GCGCTCGCCTTTGCCTGTTCCCAGTTCGGAATCGAATGTAAAGTTTTCATGGTCGATAATTTGCCTAATATAATCGATCGATGGGTTTCTTGGATGACCGGTCGCTCTCCTTGTATTCGGAAACGGTCATCCCTGCATATTTCTTAAACTGGGTCGAGAGGTATTGCACGCTGCTGTAATCCATCATAAAAGCAATTTCACTGAGTGAGAACTCGTCCTGGTCGATGAGTTCCTTGATCCTTTCTATTTTATTGAGAATGATGAAACGTTCGAGGGTGATTTGCTCATGGTTGGAAAAGATCCTGGCCAGGTCGAAATGGACCATGGCCCTGTAGTAATATGCTTCTCCGAGTAGGTGTTTAACACGGTCGCTGGTGGCATCCGTCACCTCCACCGTCTCGATAATATTATTGGCGTTGAGGATGATCTTATAACCGATGAACCATAAATAGGTTGTATTGAGCTGGCCCGGAATATGCTGCATGTTAAATGAATACCAGAGATTGTCAGTGGTACTTTTAACGATCAGCAGATTGTCACTGGGGAACTCTGTCAGTTGGTACAGGTGCCTTACATACCTGTCCCTGACATCGGGCTCCTGTCCCTGGCTGTACGAAAGGTTTTCCTTTAACATCATCAGGCATCCGTTGGCCAGGCTTTCGATTCCCTGTTCACTTTGTGTCAGGTTCTCTACAGTCAGGCTGTCATAGGGTGCAAGGTCCAGGTCACAACTCGAAAAGACTGCTATAAAAAATATGACTACTGATAGAATGATTTTATTTTTCATGATGCTTTGCTTTAAAATTTGATTTCAAGTCCAACCAGGTATTGCCTGCTAATCGGGTATTTGAAGTAGGATAGTCCCGGCAGGTCCCAGGTACTGGTTCTGTATAAACCAACGTCCGGGTCCATACCGGAATAGTTTGTCCACGTATGGAGGTTATCGGCAGACACGCTGATGCTGAGTCCCTCAAGCATGATCTTGTTCACCCAGCTGGCCGGTAAGGAGTAGGTCAGTTTTACGTTCCGTAACCTCAGGTAGCTGCCATCTTCAAGATACCTTGATGAATGTTCATATGAATTATGATTTCCTCCCAATACAGGCTTTGGATGTGTTGCAACGTCGCCCGGACTCGCCCACCTGGACCAGTCATCACGCAATTTCATGGCGGCCAGGTTATTGTTGGCCCCGTCATTATCGATCTCTTTCCTGGTGGCGTTATATATATCATTCCCGTACACATAATTAAAAGCAGCGCTCAGGCTTAGTCCTTTCCAGGTCACAACAGTACCGAATCCTCCGTTAAACTTGGGGAAGGGTGAGCCTACCGGTTGAAAATCTGCCTGGGAATAGCTGTTGGTTGCTTCACGGCCGGTTTCGTTGCCATCGGCATCGTAAATAATATCCTCCCAGAGCGGATCCCCATTGTCGGGATCAACACCCAGCCACTTGGGCATGTACCAGAGAAATGCTTCTTCGCCCTCTTTCAGCACCTGGTAGATGTCACCGGCGTTGAGCTCGATCTGGCTGATATCCTTGTCGGAAAGCTTGAGCAACTTATTTTTATTGGCGCCAATATTAAAGAACAGGTTCCAGTTCAGTGAGGAGCTCCTGATAACATCTCCAGTTGCAGAAAACTCAATCCCTTTATTCTGGATCTCACCTACATTCTTCCACTGGAATTTAAATCCTTTGGAATAGGCTGTCGGATCCTGGAAAAGGAGGTCTTTTGTTGTTGTATTGTACATATCAATATTTACCTCAAAGCGGTTGAACATCCCGAAATCAACACCGGCATTGAGCGGATAACTGGTTTCCCATGATAAAAAGGCGTTCC
This sequence comes from uncultured Bacteroides sp., assembly GCA_964477295.1. Lineage (GTDB taxonomy): Bacteria > Bacteroidota > Bacteroidia > Bacteroidales > SM23-62 > CAYZEZ01. The sequence goes on from CAYZEZ010000282.1 coordinate 1,839, forward strand.
CAAGATTCGCAGGATAAGCGGCGCTGCTGTTGTTGTATTTGTAGACAAACGAATAAGAGGTAAAGTAGGGATATAATGTATTGTTGGGGAAGGTTTCATTTCCAATGGCCCCATAGCTGGCACGCAGCTTTAATAAATTGATCGCTGGAATGGCATTCTTCAGGAAATCCTCATTGCTTACCAGCCAGGAGGCGGCGAAAGAATAAAAGTTACCATATTTATTTTCGGGTGCAAACTTGGAAGATCCGTCCCGGCGGAAGGATGCAGTAATAAAATATTTTGAACTCAGGTTATAATTGACCTGGCTCAGGAAGGAAATCCTCCTGGACTCTCTTTTATTTCCTGATGGTATTCCTGTTCCGGCCACTGACAGTATTTCCTGGTTTGGAAAGATTCCCTGTCCCACACCGCCAACATCAAACTCTTCAAAATACATTCCCCCTTCCATTCCGGCCAGACCGCTGATAGTATGGATCCCGAACTTTTTCCTGAATTTCAGGAGGTCAATGGTTCCGAAAGATGTACTGTAGTTCATGTGGTTCCTGACATATCCATTGGCCGATGAGCCTTCCGCGGTAAGGGGTGACTCGATTTCCTCGTACTTGCCATAGCCTATTCCAACACTGTTGAGTGAACTGAAGCTTAACCAGTCGAAAATTTTGACATCCAGCTGGGCATCGGTCCCTGCACCGGCGCCTGACCCGCCATATGAATTGTATTTGCTGGAATGGAAAATATTACTGGATGTATTTGAATACCATCCACTTACATCTCTTATCGGATTGCCGTCTTCATCGTATGGATTATCCCATGGCATCATCCTGAAGGGAGTCTCCGTATAGGTCCAGTGGGGTGAAGAGCTTCTCGAACCGGATCCGGAGATCTTGGTTGAAAGGGTAATCCGGTCCGTTAATTCCATAACAAATCTTGAATTCAGGTTTATCCTTTTAAAATCCGAACCGAGGGCCGTTCCATCCTCATCTCTGTAATCGACCGATAAATGGTAAGTAACCTTATCTCTTCCTCCGCTTGCAGCAAGGTAGTAATTGCTGATGTCTGCCGGGGTGAAAGAATTACCGATCCAGTCATAGTTAAGGGTTTTCAGTATCGAAGGCCTTATGGATGCAAAGGCAGCCGGATCAAAGATCAGTTTATGGTATTGCCAGAGCTCATTGCCATTCATAACCTGGAACTCACCGGTTTCCGGATGTTTGATTCCCCGGTTGGCTTTGAAAGTAAATTCTGTTTTTCCTTTCTTTCCGTGCTTGGTGGTTATGATGATCACACCGGATGCTGCCTGGGAACCGTATAATCCGGTTGCCCCGGCATCTTTCAATATGGTAACGCTTTCAATGTCATTCGGGCTGTAATTTCCCCCGATTATTCCGTCTACAACGATGAGTGGTGTTTGCGGGGAAAAAGCCGAACCGACACCGCGGATCCTCATCTGGGCAGCTTCACCGGGTTGTCCTGAAGCGCTCTGTACAAGTACACCGGCTGCTTTCCCTATCAGCATATCTTCGATATCATTCACGTTTACATCGTTGATCTGATCGGCTGAAAGAGATACCACCGAACTGGAGATTTCAGTCTTTGATTTCTCTGTATAGGCCATGACTACTATCTCTTCGAGCTCCTGCATTTCCGGATCGAGTATAATATTCAGGACATTTTTATCACCCGCCGGTAATTCCTGTGATTCATAACCAATGTAAGAAAACACAATGGTATCAGCCCGGGAGTCCACCTGGATCATATAGTACCCGTTAACATCAGAAACAGTACCCCGTGCTTCTCCCTTAAGGAAAATATTTACACCAATCAAGGGTAAACCGTCATCGGACGATGTCACCACACCGCTGACGTTCTGCTGCGCCATGATCATGGGCATGCAGAGGAAGAAAAGTATCAGGGTGGGTAAGATTTTTAGAAAATAGTATTTCATAATACGAAAGGTTTATTGGTTTGTTTAGGACTGATAAAACAAATATATAAAATATAGTAATCTTTCGTATAATTATTATTTAATTTTTTTCCTTTTCGTTACGTTTCGGTAAGAAAATTATAGGATGAATAAAAAGAAGGGATCGGATCAGGTTCAATGCAGTCCTGTCAATACTTATTTGCGGGCATAATGGCTGCCGTTGAACCAGTATTCATTGTAATAGGTAAAGCCTTTTTCCTTATGCACCTTATATTCGTAGTAGATCTCATTTCCGTTGTTCAGCTTAACGATGATGGTTCCCGCTTCCTTGTTCCCGCGGACTGTCCATCTGCCCTTGCTCTGGTCCTGGCCCATGGCATTCCAGCCGCCGGTATAATTTCCTGCTCCATCTGTAAAGTCGCCCGAATAAGATGACTCGTACTGGTCGGAGTAGCTGCCGTCGGGACCGAAGAAGATATAGTTCGAAGTATTGGATGTAAAGTTGGACCAGTTACCTGCAAAGTGATTCATCAGGTCGCTGGTTTCCACCTTGAAATACTGCATATTTTTTGCAATCGATTCAGCGGCCGAGATCAGTTCGCTGCCAAAGGCTTCAGGGGTGGAAACGGCAATGATATAGGCACCGCCGCCATTGGGGGATAAAATGCCCATCCCTTTGGCCTTAACCTGGGTACCGTCCATCATCCCGGTATAGTCGCCCGACAGTACATTCTGGCTGGAGGACTGAAGGGATCCGCTAAGCATCAGGTAGCTGCCCTCTTCCTGGATACCTTTCTGCATTTCCTGTTGTAATTGCTGCATATTCTCTGCCATATGAACCATGATCAGTATCATGCCGGGCACGGTATTATGTCCCAGTACGGCGCCATCGGCAGATTGTTGGTGGACCCATCCGGTGGGTGGCACGAATTTGAATCCCCAGGAAGGATCGCCCACCTCATTGGCGGAAATGGCTGACGATCCGGTAGCCTGTGCACTCTTATTACCCTGGTTATTTTGCTGATAATCATTTTTCTTTTCCTCGTTCTGTTTATTTCCATCCTGGCCCTGGTTATCACCGAATAGCTGTCCCATAGCGCTTTCGGTCTGGCTATTTTGTTGTTCCTGTCCGGCGCTTTTTGTAAAAGCCAGGTATTGCACCTGGTTATAATCGGGCATATTGTTCTGGTCCGGTTCGATCATGGAAAAGGTAAGGTCGGTCCCATCCAGGTAGGCTTCAAAGAACACAGCGCCATCGGCGGAAGTACATACGCCCATGGCAGTTCCTTCCGACACTTCACCCTGTATCTGAAAAGAGACTCCTGTTGTGCTGGAAAGAGTTCCTGTAAGGTTATTTGCTGTTTGTTGCAGATTAAGTGTCAGTGTTACCTGGCCGGAAGACATGGTAAAGGTGCCGGCATAGGATCCCTGGCCTGTGCAATCATTGGCTACAGGGAAGCTAATAATCAGGATAATAAGTAATAACTGTTTTTTCATTTTAACATGGTATTTGTCCATGGGAAAGATACGAAAAATTGGAAATCCCGGAATCATATTGTTTTATGCACAAAGAAGTATTTGATTGGCATAAATTTTGTAATTTTGCACCCTGTTTACCTACCTGAATGAAATGAAGGTGGGCAGCCTGCAAACTGCAACTATAGTAAGGGGCTGACCGGTTTTGACAGCGGGTAAAACGAGTATGCAAGCATGCCGAGCTTTGAGGTTGGCTCGTTAATCCAGGTCTCGAACAATAATAGGCAATACAAATTTTGCTCTCGCTGCTTAATTCGTCTGACGAATAAAGCTTATCCCCGGCCCTAGGTTGGTTGGGGGCGGGATATTCCGCAGCACTTTTTTCCGGGTTGGGTGCTGTATATGGGGTACCGTTTAAGCCAGGATAGCCGAAGGACAGGTTCCGGGTCCCACGCGAATTCTCAAGGAAATAAGGATCAGATCGGTTGCCTGTTACCAGCCTGCTCCCGACAACCAATGACAGGATAAGCATGTAGAAACCATATTGGTTTCCTGTTTGGACGAGGGTTCGACTCCCTCCAGCTCCACTTCTTTTCAACCGAGAAAGACCAAAACACCGTAAAACGTACTGTTTACGGTGTTTTTTATTTTCAGGCTATATCAAAATGTACGTCAAAACACTTAAAAAATGACCCTTATTCGGATACCATATTCAATTTTTTATTGAGGTATCCGAATAAGTCATAATAAATTGAATTAAAATGTATTATAATTTTCTAAAATACATATTTTTTACTTATTTTTAATGTGTTTTTAACCAAATCGATACCTAAATTAATAAAATGTCAGAAAGACAGACCCTCGCAATACTGTT
>CAYZEZ010000283.1:0-6097 GCA_964477295.1 uncultured Bacteroides sp.
GTTGTGGCTTCGGCATATACCATCTGTTCGTATACCGTTTCCACTTTACCCCACGAAGAAGCTTCTTTCAATGTTGAACCTGAGCAGGCACCATCGCGTACATCGGCTACAGTTATCTGAACTGCATATTTATGCATCTCCACATCCTTACCCAGCATTTCTGCACAGACAACTGTATCCTGTGCAAAATTCTTAGGCACCCCTCCTCCGATCATGAAAAGTCCACTTCTCGGTGCTTCCATTTTTATCATTGTAAGCTCCCTGAAATCCTTTACTGAATCAATGGAAACATGTTTTTCCGGATTTTCCCACTGGTGCATAACCAGTCCGAATCCTGCGCTGCTGTCACTGAATGCCGGGCAGAAAACAGGGACACCTTCCTCATAAGCGGCAAGAACAAGTGAATCATTTTCTGCCTTTTTGAATTTCAGGTACTCTCCCATCTTTATGATGAATTCCCTGGATGAATAAATTCCCGGGGGCATACTGTCTGCAATCCCTTTTATGGTTTTATCACAAACCTGTAATTCATCCTCATCGATAAAGGTGTCATAAATCCTGTCTATATAGTGATCCCTTAAATTCATGTCATCGATGTATTGGGTTCCTTTATAATGGCTGAATCCAAGGGCTTCAAAAAAATCCATATCCACAATGGAAGCTCCTGTTGCTACAACAACATCCACCATATAATTTCTTATCAGATCAATATAGATCTGCTTGCAACCGCCGGCTGTGGTGCTGCCAGAAAGAGTAAGCATGATGGTGGCCTCAGGATCCATGATCATCCGTTCTAATATCTCTGCAGCCCTTGCGGTTTCCCTTGATGAAAAAGACATACCTTCCATGCTTTTTATAATAGGAGTTGCATCAAATGATTTAATATCAATATGCTTTACTTTTTCCTTCAGGTAATCGGTTTTCTTCATATTTCACGTATTAAATCTGTATCCAAGTATTTTATAGATCAGTTTAGCTGCAAGGAAGTCTGGGGCCCTGTTCTGCTCTGAGGGACAAAGTTCAACGACATCAAATCCGATCAATTCCCTCTTCTCTGTTGCCCTACGCATCAATGATAGAATCGAATACCAATCCATTCCCCCCGGCTCAGGCGTACCCGTAGATGGCATGATGGACGGATCCAGCACATCCAGGTCAAGTGTCAGGTAAACCTGGTCTGATAAAGTTTCTATTACCTTATCGATCCAGTTTTCCTGTTGAATTATCCTTTCCTGAAAAAATATCCTTTTTTGATCAATATTTTTAGTTTCCTCTATATCCATGCTGCGAATTCCAACCTGGGTTACCGGGCATAATTCACGGATCCTTGCCATTGTACATGCATGGTTGTATGGAGAACCCAGGTATTCCTGCCTCATATCTGCATGTGCATCAAGCTGAAGGACCGACATTTTATTATATATTTCATGATGGGCCCTGACAGCGCCTACAGAGACAGAATGCTCCCCTCCTATTGTTACCACGAATTTCCCCAGGTTTAACCAATCCCGCACAGTTTGCTGTACATGATTTACCATTAACTCTGCTGAAGCAGGAACTTTCAGGGGTTCATCCGTATATATCCCGTGACGGTATACCTCTCTTTCGGTTTCAATATCATAAAGCTCCAGATTCCTCGATGCTTCCATTATGGCCGATGGGCCCCTTTCGGCCCCTTTCATCCAGGTGCTGGTTTCGTCGTATGGCACAGAAACCAGTACGATTCGCGATTTCTCCCTGTGAGAAAAGGGATGAGTAAGATCCCCAAATCTGACCATACTTTAAGTTTGAATTATCGGATGATAATATGAGGTGAAACAAAGAGCTGTTAAAGCAGTTCCGTAAGTTTTCCTGGGTATAAAAGATTCTGAGAGAATCGTTGGGTCTCCCAGATAATAATCATTGGCAAATCCGTTTTGATACAATTCCTCCAGGCTGCTCTTCAATCTCCGCTCAAGTTCCCGCAGATCATAGCTACCCTCATGTTCGCATACCAGACCACCATATTTTGATCCGTTTTGCCTATTATAAAGCCAGGAATAAATAATTCCTGCCGTAGCAAGTTCCCCCTTGCCTGCATTGCAAACCGACATAATGGATTCAAGCACCGAACCGTGCGTGAGGGATCCGGGATTATCAACCTTTTTTGCCATACCAGGCAGAATGGATGAATAAGTGATCACATTACACATCTCGATCTTTGCAGCCTTTAGAGCAAGGTGATATGATCCGGCATGAACCGCTATGTCACTTTCTCCGGTGCCTGAAGTCTCAAAATAGCTTACCGGGATCCTGTTACCGGTATAAAATCCTGTTTCCTGAACAGGTACGAGATTGTCTTTTGTTATTGAATTAAATTCCAGCATGATTTCCCATTTAATTAATATTCATTTGGATGATTACCTTCCTGATTACAATAATCCGGAAGGGAAAATGGGAATGGGGAATCAGACCCTGATTTTAATACGGAGAAATATACGGAAGCTAACTACGTGGATAGTATAAAACCTTGACCAGAAAAAATAATTTATTTTCTGGATGGATGAATGATCATATTTTTTATCGCGCCACATTTCATTAAACAACTCATAAACAAATATAATTAATAGAGAAAAATGAGGACCAAAATTATTAAAAAAAATAATACCAGCGGGAAAAATGCAGAATTTTTCCTTTCGTTAAAAATTCAATTGTATTGAAGCTCCTCGCAAGCGGCGAAGAATCTTCAATACTTTGTATACATTTTTTATTGCGCTCGCTAATCCCGCCCAGAGTACTCGGGGGGAAACGAGTTCCTGAGTTCGGCGAAGCCAATGCGCTCGCAGGAATCAATGTTCTACTCTCAATCTTAAAATTATATATAACGTTATTTACCCTGTACCCTGTACCCTGTACCTGGCAACTTGAGTTAATTAATTGGTTTGCATTCTATCAATAAATGGATTTACAAAATACACTATTCCCCAAATCATAAAATAATTTCGTCCTTGATGGAACCATGAGGACAAAAACCATTCTAATAATCGATGATATTATATTTTTTATTGACTTTCCATTTTTTTATTTGTATATTAACTGCTTGATCTACAAAGTCATATGTTAGATAATATGAATCTATCTAATCTATTTTGTGAGCCAATTATCTGATTAGAAAACCTTTGAAATAAAACCATATCATGAAAAAGATTTTTGTTTCGCTATTTATCCTGGGCCTGATCATTCCCTTGCACGCTCAACTGAGTTTTACCAACTATAAAAACCTGAATGAAATTGCTGTACTGGCAGAAGAGGGTAATTATATATGGATCGGTACCAGCGGGGGGTTATTGAAAAGAAATAAGAGCACAGGGGCCCTGGTTTCGAAATACCTTATGAAGGATGGCCTTGTATTTGACGAAGTAAAAGCAATAGCTATCGATCACCTGGGCAATAAATGGATCGGTACAACACATGGTGTTTCCTATTATGATGGTGTATCCTGGACCAGCTATTATATCGAAGATGGCCTGAAAAGCAACAACGTAGGTGATATCGTTATTGATCTTGAAGGAAATGTATGGTTTGGATGCAGTAATGGAGTAACAATGTATGATGGGACCAACTGGACTTCCTATTCTACCGGTTCAGGTTATGACCTGACAATGGACCCGGATGGAAATATCTGGGGTGCCGGTAATGGAATTTTTAAAATTGATGATGGGGTATTGACACAATACACTACCAGTAACAGTGATATTGCAAGCAATTCAACATCGTGTATAACGTCTGACATTGATGGGAATATTATTGTCGGGCATAACAGTGTCGGCGTTTCAATTTTTGATGGTGCAGACTGGACATTTATTACCGGAATCGGGACATACATCTATGACATAACTGTTGATTTATTTGGTAATAGATGGATATCCCATTGTTGCGGTGCCTGGGCCGTATCGGTGTATGATAAAGACAATATTTTTGTTGAAAAATTCACAACCGGTGTCCTAATCAATAAGTTTGTACGTGATATCCTGGTAGATGACCAGGGAAATAAATGGTTTGGGACCGATGGCGGATTATCACGTTATGACGATAGCAACTGGGCAAGTTTTTCTATTCCAAATGGGCTTACGGAAAATGACATCATGGGAATTGATTTAAATCCTGATGGCAGTGTGTGGTTTGGCACCATGAACGGAATATATATAAATGATGATGACAGTTGGTCACAGCATCCTGATCTTGACCTGCTCAACAATGAAACTTACGACATCTGGATCGATTCTCCTACTAATATATGGGCTGGAACGTCAACAGGAGCAGCGCATTATAATGGCAGCGTATGGACAGGATATACCTTTGACAATACCGGAGAACAACTTGCCGACGACCATGTGTACACAGTCGCTGTCGATTTTAATGGCATGGCATGGTTAGGCACGGCCAACGGACTTTCATTAACTGATGGGGTTGATTGGTTTAATCTTTTGGCAGGCCAGTGGATACATGATATATTCATTGACGATTATAATAATGTTTGGGTAGCCACTCATGGTGACGGTGTTCATATGTTTCCACCTGGCGGTTATGCACCTCCTATCTTGACTTTAACCACCGCAGATGGCCTTCCGACTAATAGTATCTATAGTCTGGCTGCTGACCACGACGATAATATCTGGATTGGTTGCCAGAATGGTCTCATCTCCTATTACGATGGTGTGGATATTAATCCTGTTAATCCTAGTGTAGATTTCGGGAATACGATTAATGGCATCACAGTAGATGATTTAAACAATATATGGTTTTCTGGAGACTATTATGGAATATTGAAATATGATGGCACCGAATGGATCATATATGATATTGATGATGGCTTAACCAATAATTATACAAACGATATATTATTTAACTCAGCCAATCAGAGCATTTGGGTAGCGACGGATGTTGGTATATCAAAAATCAGTTGTAAAGTCCCTGATCCCGGATTCGAATTCAATATTGCCTGCCATCCTCAAGCTACTTCATTCAACAATCTCTCAGGCCATGTTGATGTTGGAACAAAATATGAATGGGATATTGGTGCCAACGGTTCCGTTGAATATACTACCGAGGATATCAACCATGCATTCCCATCTCATGGTAATTACAGTGTCAAGCTGACTGCAATAAATGATCACTGCCAGGCATCATTCACAGATGTTGTAAAGGTAAATTCTATGCCCCAGGCAAGCATTCTTCCTCAAAGCAGCACCACCATCTGTGACGGAACAACAGTGACACTTACGGCCTATATTGCCAATTATGATGGCAGTCTTAGCTATACCTATTTATGGAATACAGGGGCTGCAACCAGTTCTATCGCACCAGGAGTAGCCGGCTCATATAGTGTAACTGTCTCCCATGAAGAATGCTCTGATACTCCTGCAGGAGAAAATGTGGATGTTATTTACCCATACAGCAATGCTGAGATCTGCATGGTATCTGTTGACGATGAAACCAATAAGAACATGATCATCTGGGAGAAAACTCCTGATCAAGGAATAGCAGCATATAACATTTATAAATTGTTCGGATCCAGCTTTACTATTGTTGGACAGGTACCTTATGATGACCTTAGCGTGTTTGTTGACTATAGCTCCAGTCCGGAAGCTGTTGCTGCCAGGTATTCTATAAGCGTAGTTGATACTTGCGGGAATGAATCCGACCTCAGCCCCTATCACCAGACTTTACACCTGGGAGCTTCCGAAGGTGCCCTGCCCAATACGATTGAACTTGACTGGACAGAATATATTGATGAAGGCGGTGGATTTACTTATCCCTATTTTTATATTTACAGGGGTACTTCAGCTGGGACACTAGCATTGTATGATTCTGTATCGAGTGCATTTACAGATTATACAGATCTTAATGCCCAGGGTAATATCTATTATCGCGTGGAGGTTAAAAGTCCTTCATTGTGCGTGCCTACAGGTAGCTTAAAGGCAGGCTCCGGCCCTTACAGCCATTCACTGTCAAACATAGAGGATAACAGGTTGCAGTCCGGTTTCAATGAACCGCCAACAGACATCACCATTGATGACAACACAATTGATGAAGAGGAACCGGTAAGTTCTCTCGT
>CAYZEZ010000284.1:0-6093 GCA_964477295.1 uncultured Bacteroides sp.
GCATCACCGTCAGCTGCTCCTTCAAAAGAAACATTTGTGCTGTCAGTAATTTCCGCTATCAGTGGTTCAGGCTCAACAATGGTAATGGCATCCACCACCACTGAATCCAATGCATCAATTACCGTGACCACATATTCCCCGGGGCTCAGTCCGGTTATATCTTCTGTTATTTCCCCATTTGACCAGTAAAAAGAATAAGGTGCCTGCCCGTACACGGGTGAAAGATCGATCGATCCGTCATTAGTTCCTGTGCAGCTCAGGTCTTCTTTGGTATATGACAATCCGCCATCAATAAATAGATGATCCCGGAAATAAAGGTTGAACGTGTCTTCAACACCTCCGGCACTTCCATCTATCTGTACGAAATATTTTTGATCCGGTGTTAATCCTTTGGCTTCAAGCGCGGCAGCATAGTCTGCTTTTCCCGGAAAATCATCGTTGGCATTGATTAATATATAATTGTCATTCAGAATATCAGAGCAGGTATTGGCCTTATAAAGTGCAATCTGGTTATCCATCCCCTCGGAATCGAAGGAAACCATTCCGTGAACAGGTGCAGTAAACCAGAACCATACACTGTTATCTACAGCAGTATCACACCAGGATCCAAAAGCCTCGCAATCACCAAAAGGTGGGTGAGGTTCATTAGCTTCTGCGGTACCCAGGATGTTGTTAAACGTTCCAATAAATCCGGTGGTGGATAGTTCAAATGCATTGCATACGGAATCATTCGGTGGCCTTTCTTTCGCATGTACCAGCAGGCCGGTGCTATTGAAGCAGCCTCCCTGGTGGCCGGTAACAGTATAGTTGAAATCACCGGCAAAGGCTGGTGAAATGGTTACAATCTGGTTGTTTGTGTTATCGAGAAACTGGGCAGGTGACCAGTCATATGTATCCGCTCCGAAAGCTGATATCTCGTAGCTTTCACCTACCGGGATCACGATTTCAGATTCAGGCATGACCACCTCAATCTGGGAAACAACATCAATATAGTCGTCACGCACAAGGGTATCGGATCCGCCGGGTCCGCTCACAATTAAGCTAATCGTTTTTCGTCCCGTTGAAGAATATGATACCTGGTGTGGCCCCTTCGTAATGGCTGTTGCTGGTGAGGCATCCTCGCCGAAATCCCATTGAAAGGTAGTATCCGTGTTGTTGTCCAGGTAAGTAAAGGTCACATTGCTTCCCATGCATACTTTTTCATTGGAAGATTCAAAGAGTGCCCTGGGAGCACTTGACAGTACCGTATAGGCCCTGATGGTCAGGTTGCATCCATAATCATCTCCATCCGGATCAAGGGATACCCAGACAGAGCCGTCCGCGCTGGACCAATTCACACCTGTTTTAATTACAGGGTCCATGGCTCCCGAGCCCCCTCTTTGTGTTTCGACTGGAACCGGGAAATAAAAACCCGGTGTAAAATACCTGATTTTCACATAGAAGTCACCATTCACCATGACAGGCATTTCAAAGGTACTGTATCCCGGGTATTCGATGAATACATTTAATTTACTTGCAAGCAGGTTAGTAAGGTTATTTCCATCAAAATCATCGTATATCTCAATATCAATCACGGTTCCCTCGGTGTTGATATTTGTCCCTATCCTTGTGAGCAATTCCGGACCGGGGGCAGTGAATTTGGTTAAACCATAGGCTGTGGTTGAACCCTCACCATGATTATTGCCCCAACCCAGGTCATTGTGCAGATAGATTTTGTCTATTGTACTGGTATCCCAGCGAACCGGGAAGTGGCAGGTATTTTGAAGGATATTTGGATCCTGGTACGAGCAATAAAAAAAACCATCTTCTGCCCAGGAATCTCCCCAGCTGTCTTTTATTATCCAGGCACCTAATCCTCCTTGAGTGAGATAATTATCATCCCACCCGACGATAAGCCAGGGATTGTTCCAACCATGGATTTCCGGGCAGTAATATGTGTTGAACGTAGAATTAAAATAATCGTTATTAAAATACGCCGTTGTATAAACAGCACCGTAATCCATAATGGTTTTCTTGATCACATCAGGATCTGAAGGGAGAAGGCGCATTTCCGGAACATAGGCCGGTGGATCAAAATTTGAATAGCATGCCCGGTCGAGGGTATTGTACGGATCATCCGATTCAAGTACGGGTCCGTCCAGCCGGTTCAGGTAACCTCCGGCGACCAGCCGGTTGAAATTTCCTTCGTAATCGAAGCTGTGCCCATGGCAGGTAATCATATTCTGTTCCGACAGGTCGTATTCGCCAAAGCCGGTCACCAGCCACCTGGATTCAATAGCACCGAGGACTGCGAAAGCAGTGGGACTAGAAATATTATTATCCTTTACCGGAGTAACTAATCCTAAATCACGTAAATCATAACTTGAAGGAAAATCCTGGGTGCTTTTCAACCTTGAATGATCCGGTCGCTCCTGGAAGTGAATAAGATCTGTTGGATCAGGATTTAGCTGTTCGTCAAGTGTTTTGGCCTGAGGGAGAATATTAGAAAAACAGAATAAACAAGCAATGATCAGAAAAAAAGTTTTCATGAGCGGCGTGTTGTGAAATGATTGCTCATCTCAATGTTATCGTATCGATGAGGTATGAAATTAACAGATGCCAGTCATTAGAAAGCGATACTAAAGTTACTAAAAATCCTCGATTCATAAATTAAAGCTTGCCGACTGCCCGCCTTTATTTCATTTGCGTCTGCGCCGACCGCGTGCCGCCAAAGCTTTAACGGTGGCGCAAGTCGGCTACAACGAAGGAGCATGGCGGATTAAACTGGACTAGCGACTGCCGACTCTTAATCCCGTGCTTTGGCCCGGTAATACTCAGCCATCTTCTCATCGTCGAGCCGGGTGTAGATATTGCCCAGGTATCTGGCATATTCAGGATTAGGATAAAGTTTGTAAAGTTTTGTGTAGTATTTCAGGGATTCCTTGAAATCTGCAGTGACAATTTTAAAGGCTTTCAGGAGAATATTGTATTGCTTGTTTGTTCTGTTGTTGTTGTATGCTTCCATCTCGGCCTGGTACCTGTTCTCAGCCTTCCAGAAATACTTCTCTGCCAGCCAATTAAGGGCTTTTTCGTGATTTTCATCCTGTTTCAGGATCTCTGTGGCTGCCCAATCGCAATTCTCATCGTTCTCCTGTTCCTTGTTGATAACCAGGTGTGCTTCCAGGTTTTCAATATCTAGTCTGGAAATTTCGTCTAATTGTATCCATAGTGAATCGGCCAGTTCATAATTGGTGCTTTCCTGGCAGGTCTGGTACAGGCGGCTGCGAACCCGGTTAATATCTTTCCCTTCGGGGAAGAGTTTATTGTAAGTATCCAGGGCAGTGATTTCTTTGGAAAGGTTATCGATTCTCCGGTATAGACCGGCCAGGTTGGAATACATCAATTCACCGTTATAGCTCTGTTCCTGGGCTTTCTCAAGGTAGGAAAGTGACTTTTCGAACTTTTCCAAAGCAAACGCTGAGTTCCCGGCGATCGCATAAACCTGCCCGCCGGCCGTTTTGTTTTTTTGCTCCAGCTCTGAAATTATTTGCTCCGCTGTGTTAAGAGCCGTTTCATAATCATCCGCTGAAAATGCGCTCGCAGCAGAATTGGTGAGCTCGATATATTTTGTCCCGCCGCAACCAATCAACTGCAACATTATAGCAACTAATAACACAGAAAATACCTTTCTCATATAAATCATCTTAAGATCGGCAAAGTTAGTATAATTAATAAAAATTGCGAGTTACGAGTTACGAGGTATCCTGTTCATCTTTTCTATTGATTCTCATAGCATGTACCCCGTAACCTGCACTTTCTTCAGGCTTCCATGAAAGCAGCAAGGTGAATCAATCGATCCTGGTAAGAAAGCTCGAATCCCGGAGTCCTTTCATCCATGATCCGTTTTAGTTTTCCTGCTCCAAATAGCCTTTCACCGGAAATCTTCAGGTTTTTCCCTACCTCATCCAGGAATTCATCGAGCTTATAAAAAGCCTCGGCCTCTTTCAGAGGTTCCTCCTTCTTTTCATGTACGGAATTTCCGCTGAAATAGTCATTAACATGGAAGCTGCGCAGGGCACCATCTTTCAGTTTCGGGAAGTAGAAAGCATAGGCCTTCCTGTTTCCCAGAACATCACAAAAGACGATCTGCCTGTCAATAAAAACAGCCAGTGCATTGCTTGATTTATCCATGACCAGCTTTCTGCCGGCAAAGGTGGGTTTCTCCTCCTCATTCAGGAGTTGCTCATAATCCTCTGTCGCATTATCTGATCCTCTTTTTCTGACCTTGTCGCTGATCATATTCCACATCCTGCCCTGCACTCCTTCCCCATCAAATATACCCGATGCCATATTTTTCAGGGAAGAGGCCTTTGCAGACCTCAATTTGAAGTCCATCGGTTCGGGGCTCATTTTAAAGTCGGGACTCTTATAATCCCATCTGAGCCGCTCAACACACGATACATCCAGCTCCGTTTTGCTGTTGGGAGCGATCAGGACTGAGGTGTTGACGACCCGGTTCTGCTTGGCTCCCTTGAGGATATCCATGTCTGTAAGCAGAAGAAAATCAGTTGTTTTATTAAAAGCAACCAGCTTGCTTACCACACCTTCTTCCTGCGATTCCTTAATGACCAGGTCTCCTTTTTCGATCGCCGGTCCGGCCGGTTTAAAGCCAAATCCGTCATCTTCCAGCGTACCGAACTGCACGAGCCCGATATTGCCTATGATTTGAAGATTCTTTGTTAGTGTTTTCATTGTATTATTTTTTAATTGTTAATAATCAAATTCATATTCCCCTCTTTTACAGTCCTGCACCCAGCTTCCTGCTTATACTTCACTTGTTGACTGCCGGCTGCCGAATGGCTGGCTCTTTCCCTGCTTTCTCCTGCCTGCACCCAGTTTCCTGCTTTTATTTCTCTTGCAGACTGCTGACTGCCGACTTACAGACCCCTGGTTCTGCTCCTCAATATGAGATTAATTGTAAATTCTTTGGTAAATTTAGGAGGGCGGAATGCAGTGTATTTGCAATGAGAAAAAATAATTCCAATGCCGGCCAATTTAAATGCACTCATACGGTATAAAACCATTGACCTTTGCCTGTCGAACCGGCACCGGCAATGGACCATCAAGGGCCTGATGGTAGCCTGCTCGGAGGCGCTCAGCGAGCACAGGGGGATGAATACGGGTGTATCGGAGCGGACCCTCCGTGATGATATCCGTGTGATGCGAAGCAATATACTTGGTTTTAATGCCCCCATAAAGCAGAGAAACGGTTTGTATTTCTATTCTGATCCTTCTTTTTCAATATTCCGGACCAGCGCTGTGAAAAAGAAGCTTCTGAAAAGGATCCTGGCATTCTTATTGGAGATCAGGGCAGAGATGGACCATCCTGAGCTGGAAATAATGATTGGCAAACTGGCCGAAATCATTCCTGTTGATGAGGATGGGGCAGGACCTGATTATGAATCACTGGAAGTAGATGAAAAGGAAGAGGAAAGGGAGATCCACGGGAGGATAGCAAGAGAGGCTCCCCCGGATTATTCTGACACGATGCATTTCATACCATCGGCACCGGAAAAATCACTGGCAGGTAAAAAACGATCCATCCCTTCCCTGGAGAAGACAAGGAAAATGAAATACACATTTAGCTGGCGGGATGTACTTAATTTAATTTAGATTCATCTGTGATGCCTTCTGGAAGGAAAAAAATAAGGAAAACGAGGCTGACCAAGGAAGATAAAGAGAGGGCCCGGAAATCGGCCATCCGCAAAACACTTGTTGAAACCGGGCGGCACTCAGTCCCAACACATAAAGTGCATAGGAGTAAAAAGAAATACGATCGCAAACGCGACAAGCAGATACCAGAAGAGGAGTAATGCCTGAGAATAAACAGGTCCTATGGCCAGGAATAAACTTTCATCAGTACTACAGGCCTCTGATTTCCTTCAGGAACTCATAAAAAGTAACCGGTTTTGCCAGGATTTTCCGGTTCCTGTCGAGGATGAACATTGTGGGTGTAGCGTACAGGTTATAATCAATAGATACCCTGCCGCTCCATCCACCATTCTCATTACAGTTTATCCACGGCAACCCATATTCTGCCAGCTTATCCCGCCA
>CAYZEZ010000285.1:0-6056 GCA_964477295.1 uncultured Bacteroides sp.
GTCACCCGCAAAAGCGAAGACCATTGAGAAATTTCTGGGAAAAGATTTCCGTGTTGTATCAAGTTTTGGACATATCAGAGATCTGTCCAAAAAAAATCTGGGGATAGATGTTGCCAATAACTTCACTCCCGACTATGAGGTTCCCAAAGAAAAGACAAAAGTAGTAAGTGAATTACGTAAAGCTGCCGCTGAGTCAAAAAATATCTGGATCGCCTCTGATGAGGACCGGGAAGGAGAGGCCATTGCGTGGCACCTTGCAAGTGTCCTGAAACTGGACCTTTCAACTACCAGGAGAATTGTATTCCATGAAATCACGAAAGAGGCTATTTCAAATGCCATAGAAAATCCCAGACATATTGATATGAATCTTGTTAACTCTCAGCAGGCTCGGCGTATCCTCGACAGACTTGTTGGTTTTGAAATATCACCTGTACTTTGGAAAAAGGTTCAGCCATCACTTTCTGCAGGCAGGGTTCAGTCTGTAGCAGTCAGGCTGCTTGTTGAGAGGGAAAGGGAGATCATCTCATTTGAGACAGAATCATCATTCAGGGTAACGGCTGTTTTCAGGTTGGACACACAGTCTGAGGGAAGTGCTATCATAAGAGCAGAAGCTTCAAAACGGTTTCAAAATGAAAAAGAAGCTTTGAAATTTCTTGAGCTCTGCGATGCATCTCAATATTTGGTCGGTAACATAAGCATTAAACCAGGGTCCAGGTCACCTGCACCTCCTTTTACTACTTCCACTCTTCAACAGGAAGCCTACCGTAAGCTGGGATTTTCAGTAGCACAAACGATGGCAGTTGCACAGAAGCTGTATGAAGCTGGTAAAATAACCTATATGAGAACAGACTCGACTAATCTTTCCAAACTTGCACTACTAAGGTCGCGTGACATAATAACTTCAGAATTTGGCGGGAAATATTCAAAAACCAGACAATTTAAAACTAAATCAAAAGGTGCCCAGGAGGCCCATGAGGCTATCCGTCCTGCATATCTGGAAAACATGACTGTTACAGGCAGTCAGAATGAGAAAAAGCTATATGAATTAATATGGAAGAGAACAGTTGCCTCCCAGATGGCTGATGCATTAATTGAAAAAACCTCTATTTCAATTGATATGAATAATACTCCTGTCACATTCCAGGCAAATGGCGAGGTAGTCAAGTTTGATGGATTCCTCAGAGTTTATACAGAATCGACAGATATGGAGAACAACGATGAGGATAAGTATATTATTCCCCCTGTAAATAGAGGAATGCCCCTGTGGTACAATAATATTACTGCAACCCAGAAATATACATCACCTCCACCAAGATATACCGAAGCAAGCCTTGTAAAGAAGCTTGAGGAGCTCGGAATCGGAAGACCTTCAACCTACGCACCAACTATCTCAACAATTCAGAATCGGGGTTACGTATCCCGGGAAGACAGGCCAGGGGAAAAACGACAGATAAAAATCGTTACACTTGAAAAAGGTGTAACTAATTCATCAATAAAATCAGAAATTACCGGAAAAGAAAAATCAAAGCTCTTCCCACAGGATATAGGAATGATTGTTAATGACTTCCTGATGGAAAATTTCTCTGAGATAGTCGATTTCCATTTCACTGCTGAAGTTGAGGCACAGTTTGATGAGATTGCAGAAGGGAATCTTAAATGGACAGGCATGCTCAGCACATTTTACTCTCCATTTCATAAAACTGTTACAAACACTCTTGAAAACAAAGACAGAAAAACCGGGGTCAGGCTGCTCGGAAATCATCCTGAAACAGGAGAACCGGTAACTGTAAGGATGGGGAGGTTTGGACCTGTTGCTCAGATAGGTGAATCGGGGAATGATGTAAAGCCCAGATTTGCAAGCCTCTCAAAGAGCCAGCTGCTTGAGACAATAACTCTCGATGAAGCGTTGAACCTATTCCGTCTTCCACGTTCATTAGGTGATTATGAAGGAGATGAAATGATAGTTGGAATAGGGAAATTCGGACCATATATCAGACATAAAAACAAGTTTTATTCGTTGAAAAAAGGGGTAGATGATCCTTATGAGCTAACCTTTGAAAGAGCTGTGGAAGTTATTCTTGAGAAGAATGAGAGCGACAAAAAGAAAATTCTGAAAGATTTTGGCGATATCTTAGTATTGAATGGCAGGTATGGACCATATCTTGTCAGAGATAAGCAGAACTTCAGAATTCCAAAAGGGACAGAGACAGAAAAACTTACAAAAGAAGATTGCATCAAGATCATAGAAAACAGCGATAAAACCAAAAAGAGCTCTTAATGTACCATGGTAGACCTGAATGAATATATCAATCCTGTAAGCATCGAAGGGCCGGAATTTGAACACCTGGCGAGTCAGTCTATCTTTCCCCATTATATCACCATTCATACTGAAAACAATCCGATAAAAGAAATCAGTAAATACAAGATTGCCATTATCGGTGTCCCTGAAGGCCGCAACTCTCCCAATGAAGGTTCAAATAAAGCACCGGATGCAATAAGACAGCAGCTATACCGGCTCGCAAAAATACCCGGACGATCAAGGATCATTGACCTTGGGAATATGAAGCAGGGAGCTTCTTTTGGTGATACCATTTC
This sequence comes from uncultured Bacteroides sp., assembly GCA_964477295.1. Classification (GTDB taxonomy): domain Bacteria; phylum Bacteroidota; class Bacteroidia; order Bacteroidales; family SM23-62; genus CAYZEZ01. The sequence continues at coordinate 2,596 of CAYZEZ010000285.1, forward strand.
CGGACTGTGCGATATCCTTTCGTTGCTGATAAAAGAAAACGTTTTTCCTTTGATTATCGGTGGCAGCAGCGCACTGGTTCCAGCTATAGGGATAGCACTGACCCGGCAAAAAACAGCTTATACACTTTTAGCAGTTGATCCCAGAATCGATTTTAACAATGAAAGCAAAGTACCCGATTCTTTTAATTATCTGAACAGTATTATCAGTTATCAAAAGACTACATTCCAACATTATATTAATATTGGTTATCAGACTTACCTTAATGACCAGCAGGTGATTAACAGGTTTCATAAGAGAAGCTCAGAACTTGTCAGGATAGGAGACGTAAGACAGGCAATTTACCTTACCGAACCACTCTTCAGAGATTCAGATGTGGCGATCTTTGATATTTCAGCCGTAAGACAGGCGGATGCTCCGGGGACTATCATGCCTTCGCCAAATGGTTTTTATGGTGAAGAGATCTGTCTTCTTTCAAGGTATGCAGGGATATCTGACAAACTGAAGATTTTCGGATTGTTTGATGTAAATCCGGACTTTGATATTCGCTCACAGACAACGGGTTTAGCTGCCCAGATTTTATGGTTTTTTCTTGAAGGTTTTTCTCAAAAGCAGTACGAATTACCTGCATTAACCAGCCGCAACACAGGGCGATTCATTAAGTACCATGTCAGGGTGACAAATCTCCACGACGATCTGATATTTGTAAAAAGTAACCTTACAGACCGTTGGTGGATAGAAATACCTGTTGAAAATGACCAGCATCTCTTTGTCGCATGCTCACATGAAGATTATCTTAAAGCTAACCGTAACGAAGTACCGGACAGGTGGGTAAAAGCAGCCGAAAGAATTAAATAATAAAACCATTTTCAAATGTTATCGGAATGGCCTCAAATTTGCGGTAATTTTTATGCAGTATATTTTGCATTGGAGAGTAACATCTGATTACTGAAATAAAAAAATGGTAAATTTGCTTGCGATTCAGATTTTTAGTTATTTTACCTGTTCCATTTAAGTGGGAATTGTCTTCAAATTAAAGAAATGAAAAACCAATTAACTGCATTTCTTTTTTGCATTTTAATGGTTCTGCCGGTATTTTCCCAGCAAGATCCTTTGTCCAGTCATTATATGTATAATACCCTGACATATAATCCTGGTGTTGCAGGCACGTCAGGTATGATTTGTGCTACAGCACTCAACAGGCAACAATGGATCGGATTTGCGGGGGCACCTTCTACAACAATCTTCAATATCAGTGCCCCGGTTTCTCCCTTCAAGATCAGAAGCGGCGTAGGCCTTGTTGTCGAAAGCGATAACATAGGATTCGATAAAGATATTAACCTGTCAGCTGTCTACTCATACCTTATGGATGTTGGACATGGGAAGCTTGGTATAGGACTAAATATGGGTATGCTGAATAAGACATTATCCCCAAGCTGGCAAATACCCGCGGGCGACGCTCATGTGCCACCTTCCGGTGATCCCCTTATCCCTGAGAATAAGGAGAGTGTTATAGCTTTTGATGCCGGGCTGGGGCTCTATTTTAAAGCCGAAAAGTATTATGCAGGACTCTCTGTTACTCATCTTAACAAACCTAAAATTAAATTTACGAAAGGACTTCCATACGTCAGCAGACATTACTATCTGACAGCTGGTTACAACTTTCAGCTGCCAAATCCTTCACTTGAGTTATCCCCTTCAGTTTTAGCATTCAGCGATGGAAAAGTGACACAATTTACAATTACTTCTTTATTAAGATACAATAAAAAAGTATGGGGTGGCGTTTCATACAGAGCCGGAGATGCTTTGGTAGGAATTATCGGTATTGAATTATATAACGGAATCAGATTAGGTTATGCATATGATTTTACCATATCTGATATTAGGAAGAATAGCAGTGGATCGCATGAATTCATAGTTAACTATTGTTTTGATATAAGTCTGGGCAGAAGCCCGATGAAATATAAAAGTATCAGATTTTTATGATTATTTAAAAAAAATAACTTACTTGCATTATAAAACTCTAACGTGTTATGAAAAAGATAACTCTATCTTCTCTTATAGTGATAATCTTATTGACTGGTTGTGGCTCATCTAAAAATAATGGTGAGCTGGTTGGCGTTATGGGGCGCAAGAAATTCTTTGAGCCGGAACCATTTGAGATGGCATTTATCCCTGCAGGGAATTTCATGATGGGTCCAAGCGACGAAGATGCAGTTTTTGCCTTTAACAGCATTTCCAAATCAGTTACTGTTGAGGCCTTCTGGATGGACCAGATGGAGATCACTAATAACAAGTATCGTCAATTTGTATATTATGTCCGTGATTCGATACTCAGAACTAAGCTTGGCGATGCAGGAGTTCCTGACCGCGAATATTTCGTGATCGACGAAGAAGGTAATGTAATAGAACCTTATGTCATTAACTGGGAAGAAAAAATCGATCCCGAGGAAGAAATTACCAAAGAAATACTGGAAGAGATGTACTATCCTCCCCTGGAAAGATTTAACGGGAAGAAACAGATAGATGTCAGGAAACTAAACTATTCCTACTACTGGGTTGATTACCAGCAGGCTGCTAAAGTTTCCTATAAATATGATTACGCAAATAATTCCGGCCAATATGAAGGCCAGGTAACCAATCTTGACGGTACCCGTACTGATGTAGCAGACCGCTCATCATTCATTAAACACAATATCCTTAATATTTATCCCGATACATTATGCTGGATCAGGGACTTTACTTACTCTTTTAACGATCCGCAAGCGTCTCTCTATTTCTGGCACCCATCTTTTGATGACTACCCTGTCGTCGGTGTAAGCTGGGTTCAGGCAACCGCCTTCAGTATCTGGAGAACGGATTATATGAACACCGCTCTCAGAAAAAATGGCATTGCTGATGTACAAAACTACAGACTACCCCTGGAAACAGAATGGGAGTATGCTGCCAGAGGAGGTCTTGATCTTTCAATGTATCCATGGGGCGGACCATATACCCGTAACTATAAAGGTTGCTTCCTGGCAAACTTCAAACCCTTACGGGGTAATTATATAGATGACGGAAACGTATACGCAGGTAAAGCTGGTTCGTATGAGCCAAATGAATATGGCCTGTATGATATGGCAGGAAATGTTGCAGAATGGACCTGCTGTGCCTACCATCCATCAGCTTATATATTCCAGCACGACCTTCAGCCAAACTATGAATACAATGCAACTCCTCAGGATCCGCCTGTAATGAAAAGGAAAGTAATCCGTGGAGGTTCCTGGAAAGATATTGCATATTTCCTTCAGACAAGTGCAAGAGACTATGAATATCAGGATTCAACAAAACCATATGTTGGATTTCGTAATGTAAGATCTTATATTGGTGTAAATTAAATAATTGAAATAACCCTAAATAATCTGGTATATGAGCCTAGCAGAATTAGTACAAAGCAGCGGGTGGAAAAATTTCATCGCTA
>CAYZEZ010000286.1:0-6003 GCA_964477295.1 uncultured Bacteroides sp.
CTCGGGTATCTGACCGATGAGCAATTCACCGAGTGGGTCGATCCGAAGAAGATGATCGGGAGAGAGAAGAAATGATCTCAGATTAATGATTAACGATCTTTGATTTATGATTTGCATTCACTTCTAAAATCTTAGATCGTTAATCATAATCATAAATCATAAATTCTCACCCCCCCTACTCCCACACCCCACTTTGCCCCTTAAACCCTTGAATCCTCGAACCCTTTTTTTTACTAAATTTGCAGTTCACATACCAACAGTGAATGGCATCAGATAAAGAACAATCCCTATTTTCAGGATTCCCTCCCGTTTCTACCGAAGAGTGGGGAAAAAAAATCAGGGAAAATTGTGACGGGGAGGATTATGATAATAGACTGATCTGGAAACCCCTCAATGGTCTCCGGTTAAGGCCCTACTACCGCCGGGAAGACCTGGAAGGGCTGGAATACCTGGATGCAGATCCCGGACAGTTTCCATTCGTTCGGGGAAACAAAACGACGGACAACTCCTGGCATATTGTTGAAGATATTAAGGTGAAAGGCCTTGATCAGGCCAATTCCGATGCAAAAACGGCATTGGAAAAGGGCGCTACTGCACTGGCATTTCATTTTTCCCGGTTGATCCCGTCGCATGTCGATCAAATGGTTGTTATGCTGTCGGGCATTGACCTGGAATCTGTTCCCGTTTACCTCTACACAAATAAACATCATTCAGAACTTCTTGAAGCGCTCGGTGATCTCGCAGCAATGGACCAGCTCGATATTAACAAGATCCGGGGATCGGTAAATGTGGCCCCGCTGGGACATATTTTTTCATCCGGACATTTAGGAACCCAGCTTGATTACCATAAATTATCTGAGATTATTAAATACGGCGCAGGTAATCTCCCGCATTTTAAGATCATCAGGATACATGGAACCCTTTTCCACAATGCCGGTTGCTCCATTCTTCAGCAGATTGCCTATTCCCTTGCCACGGCGGTGGAATATATGAGTAACCTGGTGGATACCGGCATGCAGGCTGCAGATATTGCAGGCCGGCTGGCTTTCCAGTTCTCAATTGGTCCCAATTATTTCCTTGAAATAGCTGGATTGCGTGCCGTACGCCTGCTCTGGGCAAATATCCTGGAAGCTTACGGACTGAAGGGCGATCCGGCATGCACTATGCAAATCCATGCGGTCACATCGGAATGGAACCAGACACTTTTTGATCCCCATGTAAACATGCTTCGAGGTACAACCGAGGCAATGGCAGCAGTGCTCGGTGGTGTTGATTCAGTTTCTGTCACACCCTATGACCACGTCTTAAATACTTCAGAAAAATTTAGTGTGCGACACGCCAGGAACACCCAGATCATACTGAAGGAAGAAGCATATCTTGATAAGGTAGTTGATCCGGCTGCCGGATCTTACTATATTGAAAACCTGACCGCCTCGGTAGCTGAAAACGCCTGGAATATATTCCTCGAAACCGAAGCTGCAGGCGGGATCCTGGAGATGTTCAAAAAAGGTGAGCTTCAGAATGCCATCCACGATATGGCTGACAAAAAGCATGAAAAGATGGCTACACGAAGGGATAAGCTGGTTGGTACCAACGAGTATCCTGATATGCGTGAAAAAAGTAAGTCAGTGGTGGTCCCCGAACCTGAGGATGATGAATCAATGGTTCCTCCACTGGGGAAAAGCAGGGCAGCCATCGGGTTTGAAAAAGTCCGGCTGTCAACTGAAAAATCAGCGAAGGTCCCCAGGGTATTTTTACTTACTTACGGGAATCCTTTGGTGCGAAGGACAAGGGCAACATTTGCAATAAATTTCTTCGCATGTGCAGGATTTGATATTATTGATAATCCGGGATTTGATTCCGTTGAAGAGGGGGCTGAAAAAGCACTCAAGGCAAAAGCCGGAATAATTGTTCTGTGCAGTGCAGATGAGGAATACCTTACAATGGTGAAAGCGGCCACGCAAATCATTAAAGATCAGGCAATTATTGTCATTGCAGGTTATCCGGAAGAGCATCTGGCCGGGATCAGGAAAGCCGGCGTGGAACATTTTATTCATATCCGGTCGAACGTGCTTGAAGAATTAAATAAATTTCAGGAACTGGTATTATAGTCAGACCATAATTTGTCATCCTGTCCCGAGTACTCGGGATCAGGATCTCACAGATTCCGGATCAAGTCCGGAATGACCACACACCCTTCACACCCATCACCCAACACCCCTCACCAACCTGCAACCTGTAACTTGCAACCTGTAACTTGCAACCTGTAACTTGCAACCTGTAACCTTTTAAGCAATGAGACCCGATTTTACCAAAATAGACCTTAAACAAAAGCCTGCCAGAGCCGGGGCAGCTGGCCAATCCTCTTCCTGGCTCACAGCAGAACACATCCCGGTAAAAAGTCTTTTCACAAAAAGTGACCTGGAGGGAATGGAACACCTGAACTATGCTGCAGGTATCCCTCCTTTTCTCCATGGACCTTATCCTGCCATGTATGTTTTGCAACCGTGGACCATCCGCCAGTATGCCGGGTTTTCCACGGCGGAAGAATCCAATGCCTTTTACCGCAGGAACCTGGAAGCAGGGCAAAAAGGATTGTCCGTGGCGTTCGATCTGGCTACCCATCGCGGGTATGACTCAGATCATGAAAGGGTTGTGGGAGATGTTGGAAAAGCAGGCGTTGCCATAGATTCCATTCTCGATATGAAGATCCTGTTCGACCAGATCCCGCTGGATGAGATGTCGGTCTCAATGACTATGAACGGTGCCGTCCTTCCCGTAATGGCATTTTATATTGTCACTGCCCTGGAACAGGGAGTTCCGCTGGAGTGTCTCACCGGAACCATTCAGAATGATATCCTGAAAGAATTCATGGTCCGTAACACCTATATTTATCCACCAGGTCCGTCCATGCGGATTATTGCCGATATATTCAAATACACGACCCAAAATATGCCCCGCTTCAATTCTATCAGTGTCTCGGGATACCACATGCAGGAGGCTGGAGCTACTGCTGACCTGGAGCTTGCATATACCCTGGCCGACGGATGGGAGTATTTAAGAACAGGCATCAAGGCAGGCATAGGCATAGATGCTTTTGCACCGAGGATCTCCTTTTTCTGGGCCATCGGGATGAATCATTTCATGGAGATTGCCAAGATGCGTGCCGCCCGGCTGTTGTGGTCGAAGATCGTATCGGAATTTAATCCAAAGAATCCTAAGTCACTGGCTTTAAGAGCGCATTGCCAGACATCAGGCTGGAGCCTGACAGAGCAGGATCCCTATAATAATGTTACCCGCACCTGCGTGGAAGCCCTGGCTGCCGGGCTGGGACATACACAGAGCCTCCATACCAATGCGCTGGATGAGGCCATTGCATTGCCAACCGATTTTTCTGCCAGGATTGCCCGTAATACACAGCTGTACCTGCAGGCTGAGACAAATATTACCAGGGCCATTGACCCGTGGGCAGGATCCTATTACGTGGAATACATGACCCATCAGCTGGTACACAATGCATGGAAACTGATCCTGGAAGTCGAGGAACTGGGCGGAATGGCCAAAGCCATCGAGACGGGTCTGCCTAAAATGAGAATCGAGGAAGCAGCCGCCAGGAAGCAGGCCAGGATCGACTCGGGCAAAGACATCATTGTGGGAGTAAATAAATATGAGCTGGAGAAAGAAGATCCAATCGATATCCTCGAAGTGGATAATGCCGCCGTAAGGGAAACACAGATCAAAAGGCTCCGGGAGCTGAAAGCTAACCGGAACAATCAGGAGGTAGAGGCTGCGTTGGATGCCATCACCCGGGCAGCGCGGACAGGTGAAGGCAACCTGCTGGAATTATCGGTCGAGGCTGCCCTTAAAAGGGCATCGCTTGGTGAGATATCCATGGCTATGGAAAAAGAATTTGGCAGGTATAAGGCGGTTATCCGTTCTATTTCCGGGATCTATTCATCCGAATCGGGTAATCACGATTACTACCTGAAGGCCCGTGCACTGGCAGGCAGGTTTGCTGAAAAAGAGGGCCGCCAGCCCAGGATAATGATAGCCAAGATGGGACAGGATGGGCATGACCGGGGTGCAAAAGTTGTTTCCACTGCGTATGCAGATATTGGATTTGATGTCGACATCGGGCCATTGTTCCAGACCCCGGCTGAAGCAGCCCGCCAGGCCGTTGAAAACGATGTGCACGTGCTGGGTGTTTCCAGTCTTGCTGCCGGTCATAAAACCCTTATTCCACAGGTCATTGATGAATTAAAATCTGCAGGCCGCGAAGACATCATGGTGATTGCCGGCGGCGTGATCCCACACCAGGATTATGACTACCTGTACAAAGCAGGCGTAGTCGGCATCTTCGGTCCCGGCACCCCCCTCTCCGAAGCCGCCATCAAAATCCTGGAGATCCTTCTCGAAACCCGGTCATCCTGAAATTGATTCAGGACCTACCCAAACCCCAAACCCACACATCCCGTCACTGTTCACTCTTCACTCGTCACTTCCCCGATACATGCAGCTATTCCCTCAAAACTTCGTCTATTATAATAAATGTTTATTACCTTTGGTTAAACAATACATACCATGGAAGAACAAAAATCAAACGCAGGACAGGGACTGGGAATAACAGGATTGATTCTCGGCATCCTGGCCATCCCGCTGGCCCTTGTAGGTTGTACGTTTGTGCTTGCCCTTCTTCTCGGGGGAGCCGGAATTGTGCTCAGTGCTGTGGGATTACACCAGGCAAGTACAGCAAACGGTACAAGGGGTTTGCCAATTGCAGGCCTTGCAGTATCCATTACCGGCATGTGCATTGCTCTTTTATGGGGATTCTTTCTTGCATCAACCATTGTGGAGGGAGGGAAAATATGGTCTAAAGGCGGGCCCAGTATCTTTGAAAAGATAGGCAAAGAAATAGGAAAAGACCTGGAAGATTCTTTCGATGAGATGGAAGAGGATTTTGAAAAGACCGGGGATGACCTGGAAGAAACACTTGAAGACCTGGAAATGGACGAGGATTACTGGAAAAATTTTGAATGGGGAGAGGAGGTTAGCGATGAAGAGCTGGACAAGGTCCTGGACATATATGAAGACCTTATCATTGACTACATCGATCTTGTCAAAAAGGCCTCGGAAGGTGATATTACGGCACTTACGGAATATGCCAGCGTAAGCGTCAAAGCCGTCGCCCTGGCTACCAAGCTCACAGCCATCGCCCCAAAACTGAACGAAGAGCAGAAACAAAAGTTCGATGAACTCCAGGAGAAATACGAAAAAGCCCTGGAGAAGGCTTCCGGGGTAGATTAGCCGTCCTGGACTTGCCTGCCTCGCCTGCCCCAATGCAGATCGGGGACGAAGGTCAGGGTTTCAGTATCTCATCATCCCCGCAAAAGCGGGGGCCCAGCTTTATCCAACTCCCACACACTCGAAGAACGATGAACGAGGAACGAATAACCAGATCCTATCACATAATCAATTTTACCCTCGCCGGAATTATCCTGCTTATCTTCATCTATTCCGGCATTTTTTCGGCTCAGAAGGACAACCATCCCATTCCTTCCTTTTATGAAAAAATGACAGGTGAACCTGCCAATAGCAGTGGATTATCCAGGGCATTTTCCGAGATCATCCGCGGAAACTTCGATTCAGCAAGGGCTTACAACAAAAGCAGCATCCCGGTTTTTTTATTTTTTTTAGTACAGTTTTTTCAACGGATTGGTATAAGTTTTGTAGTAATAAAGTGGGTTCAAAAGCTATCCAGGATTGCGATAATAGATATTTCTGCATCCATTACCTTGTTTCTGGTTTGCTTCTGGGGATTAATAAAAAGTATGACTCAGATTATATTCTGACTTTTTATTAAGACCCTTTTAATCTCATAAGTGTATTTATATTAAAAGTTTATGCCATGAAAACAATAATGATATATAGCATATCCATTGCATTGATCATTGGGTATACTGTTCCGGCATACAGTCAGGCCGGGAAAGCATCAAAACAGGACCG
>CAYZEZ010000287.1:0-5995 GCA_964477295.1 uncultured Bacteroides sp.
GATATCACAGCTATTGAGCTGACCGTCACAGGAGCCACTGTTGCCAGTAAAGTGTATGATGGCAATACAGATGCAGCGATTAGCGGAGCTGCTTTAAGTGGCGTATTAAGCGGTGAGACAGTTGCACTGGATAATGCTGCTGCAGGCGTCTTTGCACAAAAGGATATTGGAACAGCAATCGTAGTATCAACATCAATGAGTATCAGCGGAGTTGATGCAGGTAACTATTCCATTACGCAGCCCTCAGCACTCTATTCAGATATCTCTGCGATTGAATTAACTGCTACAGCAGATGATAAAGAAAGAGAGCAAGGTCAGATAAATCCGGACTTCACAATTTCTTACAGTGGTTTTGTAAATGATGAAGATATTGAAGTACTTGATTCAGAATCCTTGGCAGCTTGTGTTGCTGATGAAAGCAGTATTCTCGACGATTATGACATTACCTTGACAGGTGGAGCTGCAAATAATTACTTTTTTACCTTAGTCGGCGGAACACTTACTGTCAGCCCTGATATAACAGCACCAGTGCCCGATGTGGCAAGTCTTGAAGATGTAGCAGCACAATGCGAGGTGACCGAATTGATAGCACCGACAGCAACTGATGCATGCACCGGGGTTATCATCGGAACACACGTTGTTTCACTCCCGATTAACACACAGGGCATTACAGTTGTTACCTGGATATTTAATGATGGAAATGGAAACAGTGTGACTCAGACTCAAGATGTAGAAGTCACAGATGATGTACCTCCTGGCCTTGAAGTACAAGATATTACCATTCAGCTTGATGAAAACGGCAATGCCAGTTTATTTACATCGGACGTAGTAACAAACGCTGATGACAACTGTGAAATTGCTGACACAACATTAAGTCGGACAGCTTTTACATCAAGTGATATTGGTGTTGTAGCTGTAGATGTAACTCTAAATGACATGAATGGTAATTTTGCCAGTGAGTCTATAGACGTGACAGTGGAGGCTTATGTTGGTATGACTAATTCCGCTTTTAGAGATATAAGTATCTATCCAAATCCCACGACTGGCAAAGTTTACCTGAATCAAGCTGTTGAAGCAGAACAACTTTGGGTCGTTGATTTAACTGGAAGGGTACTGATGAACAATATTGATCCTATAGCGAATGAAGTCATTGATCTATCTAACTACAAATCTGGAGTTTACTTGATCCTGCTAAAGATGGAAAATGAAATTCTACGCTTCAAAGTAACAAAGATTAAGAATTAACTTGATTTCATATTAGAGGAGGGTGTATCAAAAGGTACACTCTCTTTTTTTGTATGCCCAATCATTGCTCAAAAACTTTGCTTCGCAAACTTATATAGGTTTCCTCCTGGGCATAACCCAAAAATAGTGTTCAATTGATATGCAATCTGAAAACATATGTCTTGATAATTAGGCAGCTGGTGTTAATAAAGAAGAGGGATGCATCCCCCTTCATAGACTTCAAGCATAGTAACTTGAAGTACGCAAAATGTTCGTAAATCAAAGGTAGTTTTTCAGGACTGCAATATCAATCAAGACTTACTACTTCCACCCTGTTTGGAAGAGATGATCGCCCCCAACCACCTGATACGCGTGGTAAACTAACTCATAATCAAAAATAAAGGGATCGAGGCCAGTATTCATAATCATGAGATCCTGGGTTCAACTCCCGGTCTTTCTACTGAAAATCAGATAGTTAGAATTATTGAAACAAGAAAGAATCCTTCTTCAGAGAAAAACGGAGAAGGATTTTTGTTTTCTGATTGTCTATGAACTAATACTATAGTAAATTTGATCTCATGATTTCTTATTATGAGGTAATCTAATCTCAGATATAATCTCTGTCAGGTTATTCCTGATATATAGTATCTTTGTTATATGGACCACAATGACGTAGAAAAAGAGATAGTTACCAGGTTAATTCCCATCAATCCTGACAAAATCATATTGTTTGGAAGTTTTGCCTATGGAAAACCGGGTAAAAACAGCGACCTGGATCTCTGTGTGATTACTGATTCTTCCGCTTCAAAATCGGAAACTAAAAGGAAAATCAGGTATTTACTTAATGGCATACTTATCGCAAAGGATATTTTGACCCTAACAAAAGCTGAGTTTGATTTCTACAAGAAGGAAGCTGGTTCAGTGTATATGGAAATTGATAAGAAGGGCAAGGTATTATGGCCGAGTTCATAAAGCATTATGAAATTCTACTTATTAAGGCAAAAGTTGATCTTAAGGCCGCGAAGAACCTTTATGCTGATTTCAAAAACGGGGAAGAAGATCTTGACCTTGAAGTAGTGCTTTTCCACCTGCATCAGTCTGCAGAAAAATTTATAAAATCTATTATCCTTCCATGACATTGACTATCCAAAAGTACACGATCTGGAACTTCTTTTTAATCTTCTCAAAGATCATAATATAAAATCCGACCTGGACCTTGATTTACTAATTGAATTATCTGATTATGCAGTTGAAGGAAGGTATGCTTTTATTAAAGAAGACATAAAAGATATTGGGAATTTTATTAGTATGCTGGACATGGCCTTAAAAATCCTCTTCAAATAATTATCATTCCAACAATCAATTCGAAATATTAAAATGTCTCTTGGAAAACTAAATATTTTGTCCAGTCAGGTCTGACGTTTTACAAAAAATTATCACCGCCAAACATAACATATCCCTTACGATCGTCTGCCAGTAAAATAAACAATATGCAAATAAAAATCATCCTGTTTCTGTAAGCAGTTTTATTTCTAAATCGTGGATACTGTCAGGAATCTGACTTTATTCAAATAGAAACAAACAAAACCTTATGTCTGATTAGTTTTTTGGAGACTGCTAGTAATTCACTGTCAGTTTCAAAATCGTTCAGAGAATACATTGAAAGAAATTTAGGAGAAAACGATGAATTTAAACAGCTTGTTGATAGATATTCCAATATCAATCTGGGATATCAATTCAAAACAGAAGAATGTCCTGAAAACCGAAGATTGTATAGAGAAATAAAAGATTTATTGTGGATTGCAACTTCTAATTCCAAAGATATCGATGATTTTAGTAAACGAATAATAGGTTTACTCTCACATAATTCTCATAATGAGCTGATTAGTGTGTTGAAAGAAACTGAAATAATCTATGATAGTTTGATATGGAAAACCCAAAAACAAAATATCGAAAGAATTGAAAATCAACTTTCTGGATACAAATCTCAATTTGAAGAATTGTACTTTAAAATCAATAAGTTTTATGGAACTGTATGGAATAGGCAGATTCCAATTAAAATAATGTTGTACCCCATTCCTTTGGAAAAAGGCATAACTACTGCTACACAGATAGGAAATACTCTGATCTGTGGATTTCTCTCCAAAAATGGGAAAGACTATATAGGCCGGTTGGGAATTATTATTCATGAGATGTGCCATATGCTGTTTGATGCTCAACCCGTTGAACTTAAATATAACATTGATGATTGGTTTATTCAGTCGAACTCGGATTTTAACACACTTGCTTACACTTATCTCGATGAAGGATTAGCTACCGCCATTGGGAATGGCTGGGCATACCAGCAAATACATAGAAAAATTGACACATTGGAATGGTATAATGACGAATACATTAATGGTTTTACGCATGAAATTTTTGATATTGTTTCCGACTACTTATCCGAAGAAAAGAGAATAGACGAAGGCTTTGTAAAATTAACTATTGAAGAATTTGCCAAAAAATTCCCTCAGGCAATTTATGAGACTCAGATTTTACTCAATGAAATGCAGCTGTGTGCAAATTCAGAAGGGGATAAGGAGATTAAACTTATATCCTCATCCATGAGACAATATTTTAATATTCGCTCATATGGTTTTCAACACCAATTAATGATGAGAAGACGATACAATCCTTTTACAAACCTCGAACAACCGAACTTTTTATCATTGAAAAAATTAATAATGAGACGATCTCACTGATAGAGGATAAATTTCATCAAATTCCTTTCTTGATTAGCAGAGGTAAAAATTATATACAGTTTTATGGATGAACATACAAACAGTCCGGTAATTATAATTAATATAGATTCATTAAATAATCTGGATAAAGGACTAAGGACACTTGCTGAAATCCAGTATGTGGAATTTGGTAAAATGGTAGAGATCGAATGAATCCCCCCATTACAATTTGCAAAATAATCATACTCCTGATATCATATGGAGTTTACCTGTCAGTTTCCCATAAATCAGTATTGGTTAAAATCATAGTTGTTTCTGAAGAATTTTTCATTATGGAAGGATTTGGCCCTTTCTTCAGGATTTTCGCAGAAATCCACTCTTATAACTAACTCATAATCAAAAATAAAGAAATCAACAGCAGTATTCATAATCATAAGGTCCCGGGTTCCCCCGAGTACTCGGGGCAGGCAACTCCCGGTCTCGCTACTTAAGGAAAGCCCATGCACAAAGCACCGGGCTTTTTTATTTCAGGGCTGTTAAAAGCAGTATCTTCTTGCTCAGCATAATTTATCAGGGGGCTTGATGCAGATATTAACCATCGTATTTCATAAGGTTCAGGATCATTGCCAACAACATAAACCTGCAGGCCGATTATTTTACTGTCGTTCAAGGAATCTATGAAATCTCACAATGTTTTTGTTAAGGAGTTCCTTCAATAGTCTTTATGGTTCCGTTATTGTTATATTCAAGCTCAATCACCTTCAGACTTCTCAACCATGTTTTGCCTCCGGAAGGCACACTGTCGTGGTGGAAAAGGTACCATTTCCCTTTGAATTCACAAATAGAATGATGTGTGGTCCAGCCAACAACAGGAGTGAGTATTACTCCCTCATAGGTAAATGGTCCATAGGGATTATTACCGATTGCATAGCATAGATAATGCGTATTCCCGGTTGAATAAGAGAAATAATATTTACTGTTATATTTATGCATCCAGGAAGCTTCAAAAAACCTGCGGTCATGATCACCTGCAGTGAGCGGTTTACCCTCCTCATCGAGAATTACAACATCCCTTGGCTCTTCTGCAATTCCAAGCATATCATTGCTTAATAAGGCAACTTTGGCACACAGGGCGGGTTCATTATCAGCAGGTTCTTCTCCACATTCCTGCGCTTTGTTATTCCTGTAACGCTGCAATTGTCCTCCCCAGAGGCCACCAAAATACATATAGTGTTTCCCGTCTTCATCTTCGAATACCGCAGGATCAATACTGTAACTACCAATTATGGGATGAGGTTCAGGAATAAACGGACCTTCGGGTTTATCACTAATAGCAACTCCAATCCTGAAAATATCTGTCTTGTCTTTAGCAGGAAAATAGAGGTAATATTTCTCATTTTTGTAAGCAGCATCTGTGTCCCACATTTGTCGTCCTGCCCAGGGAACATTTGTAATATCCAGTGCCACACCGTGGTCAGTAACTTCTCCATCTATAGAATCCATTGAAAAAACATGGTAATCGCGCATGTCAAAATGATCACCTTTATCGTTTTCCGGTATTCCGGATTCAATATCATGGGAAGGGTATATATATAATCGTCCGTTAAAAACATGTGCAGCCGGATCGGCCGCATAAATGTGATTTACCAGGTACCTTGCTGTCATCAATGCTTATTTTATTATTTATTATCAGAGGTATTGTTTGCAGCTTTAATGATATCAGCGACAACTGGTTTTGCCTTATACTCTCTGTCGAAAAGTAGCGGAAAATCATTTCTTCCATTAATTGGCCAGTAATTTCTCCATGACTGCTGGTCTGTTACTCCCCATAGAGTTACACGCTTAATCTTGTCCTCATGCTTAAGGAAAAGCTTAAAAAAATCCAGATACCGGTCGTGCAATGCTACCCTGGCAGAATCAGTAAGTCCGTTTGCATATGGATTCATCTTTTGCTGGTACTCAAAGCTTGCGGATACTTCTGCTCCAACACGTCTGTTGGGGAACGGTAAGGCGGTGATGTCCAATTCTGTAATATGGACATCAGCACCTGT
>CAYZEZ010000288.1:0-5960 GCA_964477295.1 uncultured Bacteroides sp.
TTTGAAGGGCTTACTGGCTTTCAGGAGGACAACGGCATGGTCTTTCCCGGTTTAAGTTTAACAGCAAAAGACAATGATGGCAATGTCGTCCTCGATAATAAGGATATGTTCATTGATTACAGTGAGAAAGGGATATCAACAGGTGATGTCCGGGCGAGAGTATCGGCAAATTTCATTCTCAATGGAAGCGAATTCAAAAATCCAATGCGTCTTGAATTGATGATTTGGGATAAAAAGAGTGACGCCAGGGTAACAGCAAAGGCAGAGCTATATGCTGAATAGTTTTCGGCTTGCATATTAAGGTGTTAATCCGCATCCAGCCGGCAACAAGCAACCAGCAACTAGCAACTTATAAATAAATTATGTACATTAGCAAAATGCATACCGATCTGTTTCATAACCCTTTAAAATATTAACCATGGCAATAAATCGTCATATGAACCGCAGAAAATTTGCAAAAACTACGCTTATGGCAGCCGCTGCTGCCTCAGTAGCTCCGGGTTTTATTACCAGGTGTACAAAATCAACCAGGACCGGGCTGATGAAACGTCCGTTCGGAAAAATTGGATTTGAAGTTAGTACAATGGGTCTCGGCGGGCAATCATCACTCCAGTGGACCCCTGAAGATGTGGATCCTGTAAAAATCATACTCAAAGCCTTTGACCTGGGAATAAATTATTTCGACACCTCTAATCTTTATGGTCCCAGCCAGTTGAATTTCGGCAAGGCATTCCAGGCCAAGAACCTGATACCCGGTTCTGCCAGCTATGACGAAAATTTAAGACGTTCGATATTCCTTACAACCAAAACCCATCTGCGCTATGCAAAAGGAGAATCAGGCATCCCGGGAGTCAGAAACAGGACCAACGGGGAAAGCGGCTCTCATACCATCGATGATCTGCGCCGTTCTCTCTCCCAGATGTTTGGTGATGGAAATGGAAATTACCCTGAAGGTGCATATGTGGACATGGTACTTTTTCATAATTTAAATACCATGGAAGAGGTTGATGCTATATATGAAGGTCTGGATAATCCCGATCCGAATGCAGAGCGGATAGGAGCCCTGGTGGCATTACGTGATTATCGCGACGGAACAAACCTGACGGGGTTGAATCCACGTAATGAAAAGCTCATCCGCCATATTGGCTTTTCGGGCCATTATGATGCTTCAGTCAATATGTATATGATACAGCGCGATTCTGCAAATCTGCTCGATGCCATGCTGGTGGCTATAAATGCCAACGACAAGCTGATGTTTAATATGCAGCATAATGTTATCCCGCTGGCAGCTTCCAAAAACATGGGAGTAATTGCCATGAAAGTATTTGCCGATGGAGCGATGTACACAAAACCTGCAGAATGGTCCAGTAATCCCGGACATGTTGTCCGCACTGTAGGCAGTCCATCATTACCAAGCCAACCACTTATACAATATTCTCTCACTACACCTGGTGTCCATCTGGCAATCATCGGTATTGGTCACATAAGTGATAAAGATGATGAATGTCAACTCACCAGTAACCTGGCTGCCTCGCAGATACTGCCGGACGGATTATCTGAAAAAGAAAGACTGGCTATTGAAGAGATGGCCGGAAAAGTGAAGGATGGGAAAACCAATTATTTCCAGATGGCAGCCGTCCCTCTATCGGCTCCAAAGGAAGTATCAGTCATTCAAAAAAGAGAAAACAACATTCGCAGGGCTACTATAAGCTGGAGCAGCGGTTTCGCCGGAGATGCCCCGATAAAAACCTATGAGATATGGCGCGATAACACTCTGATTATAAAGATACCATATACTGCGCGGCTTGCCATAAACTCTTTTTCATACTCAGATGCTCTTTATGACAATCGGGAACATAGCTATAATATAAAAGTGGTGGACGCAAAAGAGAGGATAGCCAAATCGGTGCCGGTTACTATTGATAATATGGGGTAGCTAACAATAAAATAACAGATCCGACTGATGCTCAAACTACTCAGGCACCCTCTTCTAACTCATAAACTTACCATATTACGCAGTAAGGAAACCGGGACAAAAGATTTCAGGGAAACACTTGGCGAGATCGCTGGACTGATGGCATACGAAATTACACGTGATCTGCCTGTGAAAGACATCATAATTGAAACCCCGCTTGGAGAATGCATCACCCAGGAGCTTGCTGTGGATGTGGTGCTGGTCCCTGTACTGAGAGCAGGTCTGGGAATGGTCGACGGGATCTCCAATCTCCTCCCCTCTGCGAGAATAGGTCATGTTGGTATGTATCGGGATCATACGACTCTTAAACCAATGACATATTACTCAAAGTTTCCTGATAACCTCAATGATGCGATTGTAATGGTACTTGATCCGATGCTGGCTACGGGGGGCAGCTCTACTGCCGCTATCCGGGTATTAAAGGACCATGGTGCAAAAACTATTAAACTGGTATGCGTTGTCGGAGCTCCCGAAGGAGTGGAAAGGATCACTAAAGACCACCCCGATGTACAAATTTACCTGGCAGGATTGGATGAAAAGCTTAACGAACAAGGTTATATTGTACCGGGTTTAGGCGATGCAGGTGACAGAATATTCGGAACGAAATGACTCATAGGCTAATTCAGTTTGTCTAAAGAGTATTTTAAATAGGCGTCATTAAGCTCACACAGACCTTTTTCTTCAATAATCTTTTGTCCGTCTGAAAGTACATATCTAAGGAACTCAACTATTGCCGGATCAGTCGGCTTACCAAGTGAGCTTATAGTCAGTTCACGGCAGAGGCTTCTTGGATAAATCCCTAACCATATCCCTCTGCGAGCGGCCGCAAGGTTACTGAACGGGATCTCTTTCCTGTCAATTTTATTGTCATAATCAAGGTCAGCAGGGATTACCTGGATATCCTTCACCCTTTCTCCTGTAGAAGCATTAAAAGCATATGAGAAGTTGCAAAATCCAATTCCCAGGCTATTTTCCTGGATGCTCTTAATCATCTCCTCATCACCCGTTACTTTAGTCCCCCTGAGATCAGAAGATTCCTTAAAAAAGAAATTGGCAAATATGTCAGCGGCTCCCGACTCGTCAGCCCTGGAAAAGACAATTGTTTTCTCATTTCCACTGGTATCGAGTAACTCGCCCCATGTCAAGGGGTTATCACTGGTAAAAGCCTTAAGATACTCATCGGGACTTAAACCCTGAGAAAGTATCTTTTCAAAATATGGATTCTTCTGGTTCACAATTGGGACTACACCATCTTTCGCCACAGTGACATACCAGAGTCCAGCATCTAACTCATTATCAACAAGGGGTCTGGATATCATTGCTAGTTGACATTTTCCGGCGATAAGATCACTAATACCTCTCCCTGTTCCGTCTTTACTAACCTCAATATTAACATCCGGATGAATCAGCATAAAGTCATCAGCCCACTTTCGTGCCAACGGATATAGTGCATACGCCCCACTAATTGAAAAGTTTCCTGAACTACTGCTCTTTGCTTCTGTTTGTAATTTATTTTGGTTTGTTTCAGAATTCCGGGGCTTGCAACCAAATAAAACTATCAGACATAGAAGCAGGATCGGGGTTTTAATAATGTTCATTTTTTTTTAAAATTACGAAAACCTTATGCAATAATCAATGTTAAAAGTCATATATTAACAGACTTTTAAACACCTGGATTCTCTAAAAAAATTATGGCTTGTACCGATGTAATCGAAGTCAGGAATGTCTGGAAATCCTTTAAGACAGTCCAGGCAGTCAAGGGGATTGATCTTAATATCCCTAAAGGTCAGTTTGTAGCACTCCTCGGTCCAAACGGCGCCGGAAAAACTACCCTGGTTGAAATGATTGAAGGTATTCAGAAACCTGACAAAGGTGAAATTACTATTATGGGTAAAAGGTGGAAGGGAAATGAAGATGAACTCCACCAGATCATCGGACTTTCACTTCAGGAAACAAGGTTCATCGATAAACTAAGAGTAACCGAGACACTTCAGCTGTTTGCCGGTTTTTTTAACCTGGGGAAAGAGCGTGTAGAGGAGATAATCGAAACAACGGGGCTGGCTGAAAAAAGAAGGTCGTATGTTGTAAATCTGTCAGGAGGACAACGACAGCGCCTGGCTATCGGCATAGCCCTTATTAACAATCCTGCAATACTCCTTCTTGATGAACCTACCACGGGACTCGATCCGAATGCAAGGCGGGAGATCTGGGAAATACTTATGAACCTTAAGAAAAAAGCCGGCACAACAATGATCCTTACCACTCACTATATGGAGGAGGCAGAGTATCTTTGCGATTATATTATTATTATCGATAATGGCATCATTTTAAAAGAAGGAACACTGGAACAACTTCTTGAGGAAGAGACCAGTGAGAAGGTTGTCGAATTTACTGCAGAAAGTGAACTGCCGGTAAAGGATATGGAATCTCCCGGACTTCCTTTCTCAATACGCCAGGGTGATACTAAGGAAAAAGGGATAGTAACACTTGCCAGTTTCGAATCCGAACTACCCGCATTTATGGCCTACCTGCGATCTAAAAATATCACTCTTAAACATATGGAGTGCCGCCGCAAAACTCTTGATGATCTGTTTGTTACACTAACCGGAAGGAAGATAAATGAATAGATGGTTCAGATTTAACCAGTTATGGCAGCTTACTTCTGCACTCTTCCGTGAAATCATACGTGAACCCGGAGTGCTTTTCTGGGGAATCCTCTTCCCTATTCTTATGTCTATAGGGCTGGGACTTGCCTTCACAAAAAAAGCTGATGTTATCAGGAAGGTTGCCATAATCAATAACACAAAAGCATCGGGTGCAGGATCAGAAAATTCAGTTTTAAAAGAATTTCTTTCAAATAACTGCGAAAAAATCAGTCCTTCAGAAAAAGAAACCTGGCAATGGAAATATGTTATAGAAGATGAAAAGCTGGGCAACTCGATCTTTCTCTTTTATGACATGGATTGGGATGAGGCTATGAGACATCTGAAAAGAGGAACAATCAATGTAATCCTGCTTTTATCGTCATAGCCCGCACCATCGGTATTAAGATTAAATATAGTTTTCTCCAGGCCTTCAACCGGGTGACCGATATACCACTCACTCCCCCGCATTCCTTCGTCCTCTCCTGTGAAGGCAATAAAAATAACAGATCGTTTTGTGCCCACAGCCTTGAGGTATTTCGCGGCCATCATAATCGCTGCCACACCTATAGCGTTATCCCTGGCCCCATTGTAAATTGAATCTCCGTTAACAGGATGACCGGTTCCCAGGTGGTCATAATGGGCAGTGGCTGTAACAAATTCATTTCTTAATTCAGGATCTGCACCTTGCAGAATTCCGACAACATTCCAGGCCGGAATATCTTTACGCGTTACGCCGGAAATTTTTACCGAAATCCTATGATTTTGACCCGCTTTTACCCATTCGGCGAGCACGTTGTTATAGTCGTTGACCCAGGCATAAAAGAAACCTGTATTCTTTGTTTGTTTCAATTGTATTCCACTGCCGGAATGATAGGATCTGAACATATACCAGGGACCTGAAGTTTTAACCAATTCAATTACTCCCTTTGCACCATGTTCCAGGGCCAACTGTTGTTTTAATGGCCACAATTTCAAATACAGACTGGTTCCCTTGTTTTTCCCGTCTCCTGCCAGGACAACAACGAATCTGTCCTTCACATCAAGACCTTTGTAATCATCTTTCAAGCCATACCCGGCAAATGCAGATCCTGAATTTACTTCCATGCTTTGACCACTTAAAAGAATAAAATCATTTTCAATTTTAAGAGTCATTGAATCAATGGTAATGGTTCCGGTGCTGGCCGGGGTCACCTTTTCAAGATATACGGGTTGAAGAAAGTTCTTTAAACCGCCCGGGGATTTTAAACCATTTATTCTGAATTGTTCCGCAATATAATCAGCTGCCTTCTTAAGGCCCGGAGAGCCGATACCCCTGCCGCCAAGTTCATCCGAGGCGAGAT
>CAYZEZ010000289.1:0-5901 GCA_964477295.1 uncultured Bacteroides sp.
TGCACTCTTTTTCAAGTCGACGCGATGAACGCATATTGTTCATGTAGCCATAAATATAAAGCTTCAGAAGGTCTGCCGGATGGTAGGCAGGTCGTCCATTCTCACCATGATCTGCATGAAAACCGAAATCTTCCAGGTCCAGGCTGTCGACGAAAACATCTATGAGACGGACTTGATTGTCCGCATCAATAGAATCATCTAAAGAAACCGGGAATAGATAGGTTTGAGTCCGGTCTTGTTTTTTAATGTACTTCATGCTTGAAGTTAAAAATAATGAGCGACTTAAGAAAGTTCAAGCGGGAAGGGTTATCAACAAAAATCGAGGTTTTTAGACAGTCTGACGGTGGAATTAAGCCGCCGTAGCGTGGCGCGCACTTTGCATCGAAATTCAACCCAGTGCTTTTGGCAGGAGGTCTGCAAGGTACGTGCCACGCGTTAGCGGTCGGCTTTAATGAATTATACTTTCTTTTTCTTTTATGCAAATAATATGACTTGGGATTATGCAACGGATGTTGTGCGATATTGTATATTATTTATAGCGCATTTTTGGACGGTAAATTCTTATAAACGATAGGTACATTATATTCCAAAAAAAAGATCGAGAGAGAAAATAGTTCTAAACAAAAAACAAATAGAGGATGTATCAATTTAGACCTATTCGAACACAAGTTTACAGTAATTCTTTCAATTGGTTCCATCTCTACTAGTCTTTCTGTAATCATTATTTAGTACAATATTCAATCCCACACCTACCTGAAATCCAGACCAGTTGACATTCACATTATCGAATACATTTCTGATGGTTTGGGACTCATCCTCCTGATTATATAATTTTGTTTTGGGCGATAGTCTGCCAGCTAGAATAATATCCGTTTCCAACCAATGAAAAATCCTGGTTTTAAGTCCAAATCCAGGTATAAACATCATACCCCTACTCGAATTATGGATTGCATCCAATTGGTTATAACCACCGGCAAATATGTGTTCAGAAATCTTTAGTTTGGTAAAAATAAAGCCTGTTCTTAGAGAGAGATAAGGATTCAGGATAATATGTTGCTTTTTGTTATTAACAAAATAATAGCTACTAGATAGCCCCCCGAAATAGGAATTCAGTATTGATTCAAATGAATATGATCCAGAAAAATCCGAGATTCCTATTTTTGATCCTGTAGAGTAAAAGGAACCAGTAACTCCCAGGTGAAGATTTTTAACGGTTTCTATTTCTGCTGCAAATGAATGGTTAATCCATGGAGGGTAGTTTTTAATAAGTTCCGGATGGATATCATAGGGATTAAGGCGAAGTATCCAGTTATTGAATCTCCGCAATTCTTCGAGGGCAGAATAATATCCATAACCAAACTTGTAAGTTAATCTTACTTCCTGGCTGTTTACAACTAATGCTGCCCATAGTGAAACAAAACTTATAATTAGGATTTTTCTCATATCAATGCAGCTGATTACCAAGAAATATAAATCCGATGTGTATAGGATAAGGTTCTATTATCATCAAGGTTGTTGCTTCCAATGGGTGAAAAATATATAGTAATATCTATTGAAAACGGGTTACTGTTTTCAGGCTTCGGTTTATCCATGGTAAATGAGGTAACTGTTTTGAATGACATTACCATTTGATCACGACATTTCAGTGAATAGAGAACAGGGATGGGGAATTCCTGCCATGATATATTCAATTTATCTGAACTGGTATGATAATGCAGATAAGGTTCGTAATACTTCATCTGTAATGTGTCACTGATTTGAACAAACATAATCTCTCTAACCGCAGTGAGATCTAATGTTGCATAGGTCTGAAATCCGAAAAAGTCCCTATAGACATAGGAGTTCTTATCAGGATCCCTGATGGTAATTGTAAACTCCGGTTGTCCAAAATGCAAGGTATAGCTGTGAAAATCGTTACCTGTATATTTGTTCCAGTGTACTTCAAGATAGCCGGTTTCATTTATTTCATAAAACAGTCCTATGTGTTCGGCAACTGGTGGTTCCCTGGTTATAATGACCGTATATTCCTTCTGAATTATCCAGCCTTCAACACCGAGTTTGTCTGCAATACTAGAAGATCCTGAATGGGTTATTACACTGACAATTATATTGTGGATCCCTTCTTCTGAAAAATTTGGATAAATTGTAAAAAAACCTGGATGATCAGGATCTGGAGCAGCAAAAATCCCTTCTCCTTCGATAGTAAACATAATTGGAGTAAGATCACTGTCTTTAAGCTCAACATTGATGACTCTATTTTCCCAGATCCATAAAGTATCCCTGTGATAACCCACAAGATGTACCTCCCCCGTGGTGGGCGTCTTTGCCGGGTCAATGTCCTTGAAATTTGACTCATCTATAGAATATTCGCATGAACAAACTAAAAGGAGAAATGCAATCAAAGTGGTTAGTGAAGCCCTTGAAATCATTTTACATATTGTTTTATATATCCAAACGAAAGTATAACGGCAGTCTGTCTAAAAACTTCGGTCGAGAGCTGATATATTGATTAAATATAGCTTATTAGCCGGGAGTAGATATTTTGGCTTCCAATATTCCCTTTCCCAAAAAAGTGTCTGAATATGAGCTGATATTCGCTTCAATACAACGATTTTGCTGGAAAACAAATTAACACAATCCTCCAAGTACTTCCTGAACTTCTGAAAACCAAGAATATTGATGATACGCCTCAGGTTATAAACTATCATCATCAATCCGACATCCCCACTGGCCCTTGTTATGCTCTTTTTTGTCATAATGTAGCTAAAACCCCACTGCCTTTTTATGGTGCCAAAGGGATGTTCAACAATAGCCTGGCGTCGTTTGTAAATTGCCTTGTTTCTTTCAACGTGTTCTTTGTTTTGTTCTATATATGCCTGGTATTTGCTTCGATGTATTCCTTTTCCCCGGGTATTTTTCGAACACTGCCTTTTTACTATGCATGACTTACATGCCTTTGTCGCGTATCTTTTAAAGTAATAACCATCTGCTTTGTGCCATTTTCCGGTTGTGGTCAGGTGCTGGTTTTGGGGACATACGTAGTAATCTCCCTCTGGGATATATGAAAAGTTTTCAGCATTGTATGCCGGGTCAGGGGCTTGTATTCTCTGATTCGGTATAGCGACCAGGGTAGCTATGTTCAGGTCATGGGCAATCTTGAACTCAGATCCGTTGTGATACCCTTTGTCGTAAAGGGCAGTGAACTGGTTAGTGCGCAATATGCTCTTGGCTCTACGCAACATATTGCCCATGGCCTTGACGTCGTTGCAGTTGGTCACCTTGTAGTCGATCAACAGATTGTTTTTAGCATCAGCGGTGGTTTGAACATTGTATGCGACCTCGGTTATGTTATTGCGGACGATCATCTGGCGGCTGTCCGGATCCGAAGTCGATATCTGCGATTCGCCGCCGTCCTTCAATTGGTTTTCTATCTGATGATATTCATCAGCTCTTTTTTTTTGCCTTTCAATTTCTTCTTCAATTTGCCTGGTATCCCCATCGTTCCGGGCCAGCGCCTGATAATACTCCTCAAGCTTGTTTTCGATATAGGCCAGATGCCGGTCTACTTTCTTCTGGTTGAAATTATTCTTCTTGCTGTTCTGGGCCCTGAACTTGGTACTATCTCCAGCTACCAGTGTCCCTCCGATGAGATTGAAGTAGTTGGCTATTTTCACTGTCTCGCGAAAGACTTTCTTGATTGCCACAGGATTATCTCGCCGGAAATTCGAAATAGTATTGTGATCAGGTTGAAGACTGCCTAACAGCCACATTACTTCAATGTTTCGTTTACACTCTTTTTCAAGTCGGCGTGATGAACGCATCTTGTTCATGTAGCCATAAATGAAAAGCTTGAGAAGATCTCCGGGATGGTATGCCGGACGCCCGTTCTCACTATGATCTACCTGAAATTCGTAACTCTCCAATGCCAGGCTATCTACAAATACATCGATCAGGCGAACTTCATTATCCGCACTAATGGCATCTTCTAAAGAAACAGGGAAAAGATGGGTCTGTGACCTGTTTTTTCCTTGTATGTACTTCATGCTTGAAATTACAAATAACGATAGGTTTTGGGAATATTAATCAGGATTGGTTATTAACAAATTATGAGGGTTTTAGACACTCTGACGGTAGAGCTAAGCGGCAAAAAGTACCACCATACTTTTATAAAATGGTTCGGCGATATTGTTGATGAGTAATGCACCAAGCGCTGCCTTTTTTGTCCGCTTAAGCGAGTTGTTCTGCTCTATGTTCCAGACTCTTATATTAGCTTCCTGCTTTGGAATCCTGCCAAACACAATCCAGCAGGCCCTTCATTAAAGTTGCCAGAGCTTGCATAAGAATCGGGAAAGAATAGTACTGATCTGGTATATGCTTAATAGGCTAATTGTCGTTCTGTCATATACCAGTCTGTAAGACGGATATTCGCATACCCGGCCTAAAAAATTATTCACCAAGCTTTCCCGACAAGATACGAAGAGCCGAACCTCACCCCTATTATCGGCCTGATGGATGTATTCCGTGCTTATTGGCAAATTTGTTTTCATTAACTTTCTATATGAGTAGAACGGTGGAGCTAAGCAGCCTGCGCTAGCTGGCGTGGCTTTTTGCTCCGCCGAATTCCTTTTTGATTTACCACAAATCCTACGCTTGCAAAAAGCATGACTGCCAGCCGGTCGGCTTCAGCGGATTGTTCTACATCCTTTTTCGAATATAGCTTAATGTTAGCACACGTTTTTGACATTCACATTAAGACAATTATTGTTTTTGATTCATTTTTTCAACTGTCTTTTGAACGAAAGGAATATAACCGCTTTCAGGATAATCGATGCTAAATTGTTCAAACAACGAATTCAGGTTATTGTCAATTTTTTTCCAACTGTATTGATGATAAAAAGATGCTGCAATATAGAATTCTAGATTACTGTCTGATAAAAACTCTTTGCCCAAATTAATGAATAGTGCATGGTGAGTTTTATTGGCTCGACTTTCTGTAAGTAGTTCTACAAATTCATCATAACTATAAGTTGTATATGTCTTATAAACAAGATGAAAATAAAGTAAGTCATAGGAGTAATGAGAACTTAAAAATAACTCACTATTCAATGGAATCCCATTAACAGCATCTGACCAAATGCTGAATATTTCATCTGAGACTTCTTCATTGTTTGTTTTTCTATTCAGATGATTGCGAGAAGCAAGTACAGCTTGAGCTGTATAGTAATAAATCTTTCTATCGGTGACCAATAAATTCAATACGTCCTTTGAAACCTCATTTTGATCATAAAGTTGGTTAAGAATAGATATTTCGTTATTCAAATCATTATTGAGTTTCTGATTTATTACTTGATAATTGGTGAAATCCTCCCCATATGAATACATGCAAGACCTTGGATTTTGATATGGAAAACTCGAATAAACTTTTTGAGTTTTGCTAACAGGACCGCCAATTTCCAAAATGTTGTCTTTGTTAATTCTGAGAACAATTTCATAGCTCTTCCCCGGCTCAATTATTAACGATGGCGAATCATAATAAGTGAAATTAATAAATACCGGTTTGTCAATGTTTAATTTTATTCTAAACTGCCCTGATGTATCAGGTTTAATCGTTTTGGAAAATCCTTCATATGAAGTCCCATTTACTGGATAAGTGTAAGTAAATTCTTTTTGGTGCTCTCCAACAAACTGACCAGTAATGACTACTTCCTTTTTATCTGAACTGCAACTCAGTTGAATGCATAAAATGGCTGTGAGAATAAATCTTAGTGCTTTCATTGGTAATTTAAGAGTATATCCTTTTGGGGGATTTATGCAATCTAAAAGTCTGAATATTAATTTAAAGGTATGTAGAACGGTGGAGTTAAGCTGCCGGCCCCGTTCTGTCTAGAAATTCTAAATATT
>CAYZEZ010000290.1:0-5880 GCA_964477295.1 uncultured Bacteroides sp.
CCTGGATCTGCCTGATGCGTTTCTTTCCCATCTTGCCTTTAACTTTCCTGTAGGCCTCGTTAAAGGTCATGCCTTGCTCCATCTCTGCTTCGATATTGCAACAGATATGGTCCAGGATCTCATTTTTCAGCCGGGTGTAGGTCAGGCCCTGCTGATCAATGTCACCGGAAATCTTATCGATTTCCTTTTCTGTTAACTCAGGCATAGTTCAGGTTAAGACCGGGAGAAGGTTTCAGAAGTTGTTTCATGATCCTTACAAATTCAACGAATTCTTCCATCTTGTCTTTCGAGGTCTTAGTGCCTTCAGGAGTCAGACGATAATACTTTCTAACCCGCTTGCCGATGCTGTATTCCTCGGCAACTATCAGACCGTCAGCCTCCAGTTTATGCAAGGTAGGATAGAGCGCACCCCAGGTTAACTGGATCTTTCCTTCAGAAAGCTTCTCCACTTCCCGGGTGATTTCGTAACCGTACATTCTGTCATTCTCTGCTAACAGATTCAAAACGATCGTTTTAAGGGTCCCTTTTAATAATTCATTTGATATCATGACACAAATATATATAATATTCCGATATATAACAAACTTTTATATAAGAATTTTATATAAAAATACAGAATTCAGAATACAGAAGCCAGAATTCAGAGGAATAAATTGGCAATTCATATGTTGTCAGATGATATATGATTTGATACATTTGTCTTATAAACAAAATTAAATTGATCATGAAAAAACTTCATTCCCTGATCGTCCCGGTTTTATTAATTTTAATAATAGGCGGGTGTCAGCCAGCCATGGAAAGACCTCCGATAATTGATGTTGAGGACTTTTTCAAAAAGCCTGAAAAAGTAAGTTTCCAGGTTTCTCCCGGTGGTTCCTATCTTGCATACATGGGTCCTTATGAAGAAAAGATGAATGTTTTCGTAATGAATATCGGCGAAGAGGAGGCAAGAAGGATCACCAATGAAACAGACCGGTCACTGTATGGTTATGGCTGGGCCAATAATACCACAATCTTGTATATTAAAGATGTCGGGGGAGATGAAAACCTCCAGATTTTTTCAGTGGATGTGGAGACCGGAGAGGAAAAGGCTGTTATAGCAAAGGAGGGAGTTCGTGCGGAAGTGCTGGATATTCTCAGGGATAATCCCGACGAGATACTGATTACCACGAATGAAAGGAATCCACAGGTTTTCGATCCTTACCGGTTTAACCTGGTAACGGGTGAATTAAACCGTCTGGCTGAAAATCCGGGAGATATAACGGGATGGGATACCGACCACAAAGGCAAACTCAGGCTGGCTCAGGCAACAGACGGAGTTAATGTCAGGTTTCTTTACCGTGATACGGAAGACGAAGAGTTCAAAGTACTTAAGAACCTTAACTTCAAGGAAACTTTTTCCGCCTATTTTTTTGATTTTGACAACAGGAATATCTATTGTTATTCAGACCTCGGACGGGATAAAGGTGCCTTTGTTCTGTATGATCCCCAAAAAGATGAGGAACTGGAGGTTGTGTTTGAAACGGATGAGGTGGATGTCGGGAGCCTGGCCTATTCAAGGAAAAGAGAAGTGCTTACCTATGCATCTTATGTAACTGATAAAACCCACAGGCACTTTTTTGATCCCGAAACGGAGAAAATGTATCAACACCTTGAGGAACAATTACCCGGGTATGAGATCTCTGTTGTTTCAATGAACCGCGAAGAGAATATATTTATCGTCAATGCCAGCAGTGACCGCACCAAGGGTAGTTACTACCTCTATGACCTGGATAATAATGAATTAACATTCATAACGGAGATTGCTCCCTGGTTGAATGAAGAGCATATGGCCAATATGAAGCCTATCCAGTATACTTCACGTGACGGATTGACCATTCATGGCTATTTAACTTTACCTGTTGGTATGAAGCATAAAAACCTGCCCATTGTTGTCAATCCACATGGCGGGCCGTGGGCCAGGGATTACTGGGGATTTAACCCCGAGGTTCAGTTCCTGGCGAACAGGGGTTATGGTGTACTGCAAATGAATTTCCGTTCTTCAACGGGTTATGGCAAGGAATTCTGGCAGAAAGGATTCGGGGAGTGGGGCAGGACTATGCAGGATGATATTTCTGACGGGGTCCAATGGCTGATCGGGGAGGGGATCGGGGATCCGGACAAGATTGCTATTTATGGTGCCAGTTACGGAGGTTATGCAGTGCTGGCCGGGATGACGCTGACGCCGGAATTATATTGTTGCGGTGTGGATTACGTGGGCGTGGCAAATATGTTTACTTTTATGAATACCATCCCGCCTTACTGGGAACCGCTGAGAGCCATGTTTTACGAAATGGTGGGCGATCCTGTGAAAGACAGTGTCCGCCTGGCAGAAATTTCACCTGTACAGCATGTGGATAATATCCGGGCGCCCATATTTATTGCCCAGGGAGCACGTGATCCCAGGGTCAACAAGGATGAATCGGATCAGATGGTGAAAGCACTCAGGGACAGGGGCATAGAGGTGGAATACATGGTGAAGGAGAACGAGGGACATGGATTTTATGAACAACAGAACCAGTTTGATTTCTACAATGCCATGATAGAGTTTTTAAATACCCATATGAAGAGTGACGAATGAATCGTGAAATGAGAATCATTCGATGAAAGCAAATAATTCTCATTCGCAAGGCCGGTTGTGGCTGTGGCCTTGTGCGAGGTGAGCAATCGTGAATAAGGCGAGAATAAAATATTCACAACGACAAAACGTGTTATCTGTGAATTCCATGAAAAAATCAATTGTATTCCTATTTTTATTATTCCCGGTCGTCCTGCCGGCCCAGGATAAGGATTCATTATTAATCCGTAATATATTTGATGAAGCACTCACCAGTCGTGCGGCTTATGAGAACCTCAGATGGTTGTGCAAGAACACAAAAGGCAGAATTGCAGGTTCCCCGGAAGCAGCAGCAGCAGTGGAATTTACCAGACAGGTAATGTTACGAATGGACCTCGACAGTGTCTACCTGCAGGAGTTAATGGTGAAGCGCTGGGTGCGTGGCGACAGTGAATATGCCCGCATGTCTTCATCCAAATTTGGATCAGAAGATCTGGCCATTACAGCGCTCGGAACATCGGTAGGAACAGATGATGCTGGAATTGTTAGTCATGTGATAGAGGTACAGAACTTCGAGGAGCTGGCACTGCTAGGTGAAAAAGGAGTCAAAGGTAAGATTGTTTTCTTCAACAGGCCCATGGATCCAACCCTGATAAATACTTTCAGGGGTTATGGAGGTGCAGTTAACCAGCGTACAAACGGGGCATTTGAAGCAGCAAAATATGGTGCTGTGGCAGCCATTATCCGGTCGGCGACATCAGCCATTGATGATTATCCCCATACCGGAGTAATGTATTACCATGAGGGGACTACCAAAATCCCTGCCGTATGTGTGAGCACCAGAGGTGCAAATTTGTTAAGCACTTGGCTTAAAGAGGATTCTGACCTTAACCTGCACATAATCAGTAACTGCCAGAACTATCCGGATGTTACCTCCTTTAATGTAATAGGGGAGATCAGGGGATCCACCTACCCCGATGAGATCATCACCATAGGCGGCCATCTCGATGCCTGGGATAACGGTGAGGGAGCACACGATGACGGAGCAGGCTGCGTTCAGTCGATCGAGGTACTCAGGCTCTTCAAGGAGTTGGGGATACAGCCAAAACGAACAGTCCGTGCTGTGATGTTCATGGATGAGGAAATTGCCCAGCGGGGAGGTAAAAAATATACGGAAATGGCAAGTTTAAACAACGAGATCCATTACGTTGCGTTGGAATCGGACAGGGGAGGGCTGTTGCCGCGTGGATTCGGAATTGGGGCCAAGGGGAAGCGGTTGGATGATTTCCTGTCCCTCTCAACCTATTTCAAACCATATGGAATAACAGAGTTCACCAGTGGAGGAGGAGGAGTGGACATAGGGCCATTAAGGGAATTTGGTACTGTATTGATCAGCCTGGTGCCCGACGGCCAGCGATATTTCGATTATCATCACTCCCCCAACGACACTTTTGAGCAGGTTAATATCAGGGAATTGCAGATGGGCAGTGCCTCAATCGCAGCACTTATTTACCTGATTGATAAGAATGATCTTTGAAGAGTGAAGAGTGAAGAGGAACATGAGGAACGATAAACGATTAACGAAGAACCTATTTGGAAAGCATCTCAATAATTCTCCGGTAAACTTCCTCCTCTGTTAATCCGTGTGCCCGTATCATTTTGGGTACAATGCTCTCTTTTGTCATTCCCGGAATGCCATTCAGCTCCAGGAAACAGAGTGCTCCGTTTTGATTGATGAAATCTACCCTCACAATACCCCTGCAGTCGAGGAGTGAATATATTTTCGAAGCCTGCAACTGGCAATCCCTGGCCAGGTTGCCCGGGATTTGAGCTGGGACAATCTCATCAGCCATACCATCTGTGTACTTGGCCTCATAATCAAAGAATTCCTTTTTACTTACAATTTCAGTTACCGGAAAGATCAGTTCTTCATCTTTAAACTTAACCAGTCCGCATGTCAATTCAGGTCCCTCAATAAATGCTTCAACCAGTACATCACTGTCTTCTGTCATAGCTTCACGAATCGCTTTCTCCATGCTTTCAGCACGATTGATCCTTGATACCCCAAAACTGGATCCCCCGCAGTTAGGTTTTATAAAACATGGTAATCCCAATGTTTCAATAATCTTTTCAGGATTATATTGATCACCCTGCCTGATCAGAACCGAGTCGGCCATTTTTATCCCGAACCGGGAAAGGAACATTTTCGTTTTGTACTTGTTGAATGTTAGTGCAAGGGACAAAACGCCGGATGTACTATATGGAATTCCGATCAAATCAAAATAGGCCTGGAGCTTTCCGTCCTCACCCGGAGGTCCGTGCATAGCAAGAAAAGCAAAATCAAATCCGATGGTTAATCCGTTCAATTGAAAAGTGAAATCATGCCTGTTGACAGGGTATTCGGTTCCATCATCCAGAACAATATGCCAGTCATCTCCCTTTATATAAACAATGAATGGCTGGAAGTATTCATTATCAATACATTGCTTAACATGCTCTGCACTTCTCAATGAAATAACTATTTCGGATGAGTCCCCGCCGGTGATAATGGCTATGTTCTTCTTCATTACATGAAATTAATTGAATAAAGGTAAAGATTTTGATTTAAGAATAAACCTGCCGGCACACAGGCTTGTTCTTAAATCAGTTTCCCACGTATGTTCTCCATTTTTCAAGAACCAATTCCATATCTTCAGGCAATTCTGATTCAAAAAACATTTCCTCACGACTCCTTGGATGAACAAATCCGAGCGATTTGGCATGCAGCGCCTGGCGGGGCAATATCTTGAAACAGTTCTGAACGAATTGTTTATACTTTGTAAAGGTGGTGCCTTTAAGTATCTGGTCTCCGCCATAATCCCCATCTCCGAATAATGGCTGTTTTATGCCTGCAAAATGGGCCCTTATCTGGTGCGTGCGGCCGGTTTCAAGTATACATTCCACAAGGCTTACATAACTAAGTGGTTCAAGTACCCGGTAATGGGTAATGGCAGGTTTCCCCAGTGAGCCATCTTTAAATACCTGCATTATCTTCCGGTCTTTCACCGATCTGCCAATGTGTCCTTCAATGGTTCCTTCCCGGTCTGCCGGAATACCCCAGATAATAGCGTTGTATTTTCGCTGTACGGTATGGTGAAAGAATTGATTTGCCAGGTGGTTTAATGCATATTCAGTTTTTGCCACCACCAGCAATCCGGTTGTGTTTTTATCAATCCGGTGTACCAGCCCTGGCCGGATCTCACCACTCTGGAATAGTGGAAGGTCCTGAAAATGGTAGTACAATG
>CAYZEZ010000291.1:0-5839 GCA_964477295.1 uncultured Bacteroides sp.
TGTTCTGTTAGCAATACAACAGATCTTCTGAAATAGGTATCGTTCAGGAAGGGTTCCGAAACGAGGACCCTGCCTTGCCTGGCCACCTTATTATTATCAATTCTGAAAAAATCTATGTTTAATTCTTTCATGTTCAAGCAATAAATCCAGACCTGTTGATCCAATGAAACGTTAATAGATGCATGTGTGAAAAATACAAAAATTATGCCTTTTTAAACAGATAATATTGATTAATATTCATTTTTTAGAGACAGATTTTATTATATTGCCGCCTGATCAATTCGTGACCTTACCAGATGTCAGAATCCAAGCCAAGGCCAACCCTTATACAGGCATTTTTCCCTATTGCTTTCCTGATTTCAATGCTGGTCTTCAATGTAATCTATTTTGGTGAAGATACGCTGTCCGGTGCTAACCAGATTGCCCTGTTGCTGGCTGCCGCAGTGGCCGGGATCATTGCCATCCGTCTGAAATTGAATTGGTTGAATATAAGGTCAAGCATCGTTAGAAGTATAAGTTCTGCCATGCCTGCCATTCTTATTCTGCTGCTTATCGGCTCCCTGGCAGGCACCTGGCTACTAAGCGGGGTTGTGCCGGCACTCATCTATTACGGGCTGAAGGTTATCCATCCAAGCATTTTCCTTTTCGCAGCAGTTGTGGCATCAAGTATTGTATCGCTTGCTACAGGAAGTGCCTGGTCTACCGTCGCCACCATAGGAATAGCGCTTCTGGGTATTGGACAAACACTGGATATCAATGTGGGACTGGTTGCAGGGGCAATTATCTCCGGAGCATATTTTGGCGACAAGATGTCACCGCTGTCCGATACCACTAACCTTGCCCCTGCCATGGCCGGGACCGACTTGTTTACTCATATCCGGTACATGATGATCACTACTGTGCCCACATTGAGCCTGACTCTGATCATATTCCTGGTTATAGGCTTCACATATAAATTCACTGATAATTCCGTACAGGTTGATAATGTGTTGAATGAAATTAACTCCCACTTTAATATCACTCCATTTTTACTGATAGTTCCTGTCCTTCTTATCGTAGTGATTATAAAGAAAGTCCCGCCGCTTCCGGCTATACTTTTCGGGTCCCTGCTCGGTGCCTTGTTTGCCATAATTTTCCAGCCCGAAATTGTTCGCACTGTTGCTGATACAGCGGGCAATTATGCTAAATCATGTTATATCGGGGTGATGAAAGCGATGTTCGGGCACATCGGGATTGAAACATCCAATCCTGCTGTAACCGAATTATTAACGACAAGTGGAATGGCAGGAATGCTCGATACCATCTGGCTTATCCTGGCAGCCATGGTTTTTGGAGGGGTTATGGAGGCAGCAGGACTGTTGATGCGGATCAGCGAATCGATCATCAAATATGCCAATACCACCACATCACTGGTTGCCTCAACGGTTGTTACCAGTATCTTTTTTAATATTACGGCCTCAGACCAATATATCGCCATTGTAGTACCGGGAAGAATGTATTCAAAGACTTACCGGGAAAGGGGATACAAGCCTGAATTACTAAGCCGGACACTGGAGGACGGTGGTACCGTGACATCGGTTCTGATACCATGGAATACTTGTGGTGCAACTCAGGCCAGGGTGCTCGGAGTATCAACCTTTACATACCTGCCGTATTGCTTTTTTAATATCATCAGTCCCTTAATGACAATTTTCATCGCAGCGATCAACTTCCGGATCAGAAAGTTCAAAAAGGAAGAAATGCCGGCTGAAAAAATTGAGGTTGAGATTGATACGGATTACTAGATCGTCATGCTTTATGTTGAACTTGGTGGGTCATGCTGAACTTGTTTCAGCATCTGTCAGGAACCAGAGCAGATCCTGATCCCGAGTACTCCCCCCCGAGTGCTCGGGGGGGCACTGCGGGACAGGATGATGTGTGATTAGTATATCCTGGGATATTTTTCGGGATGGTATTCGTGCATCACATCATAGACGGCCTCAAAAACATCTTCCGTACTTGGATTGGAGAAGTAATCGCCATCTGTGCCATAGGCTGGACGGTGCTCCTTTTGCGTGACGGTTCGTGGCACACTGTCGAGATACTGAAATCCATCCTGTTCTTCAAGGCACTTCTGAAGCATATAGGCAGTGGCGCCTCCTGGCACATCCTCATCCAGAAAAACTATCTTGTGTGTTTTTTTCACCGACCCGGAAAGCAGGTGGTTCAAATCGAAGGGTAGCAGGGTCTGTACATCGATGACTTCGGTACTGATGTTAAACTCCTGCAGTTGCCCTGCTGCTTCCATGGCTATTCTGACACAAGATCCATAGGTGACCAGGGTCACGTCATCTCCTGCCCTTAGAATTTCCGGCATTCCAAGCGGCACCCTCAGATCGGCCAGGTTACCGGGCATTTTTTCCTTCAGCCTGTAACCATTCAAAGGTTCAATAACAAGTGCCGGATCATCTCCATCAAGGAGGGTATTATAAAATCCGGCAGCACGGGTCATGTCCCTGGGGACACAAATGTAGACTCCCCGAATGGAATTGATCACCATGCTAAGTGGCGAGCCGGAATGCCACATTCCCTCAAGGCGATGGCCACGGGTCCTGATGATCAGCGGTGCCAGCTGATTACCTCCTGTCCTGTAATGCAGGGTAGAGAGATCATCACTAAGGGTCTGCAAACCATATAATAAATAATCAAAATATTGTATCTCGGCAATCGGTTTGAATCCCCTGAGGGCCAATCCAATGCCCTGCCCGATTATCGTGGTTTCACGTATTCCCGTATCGGTTACCCTGTGTTCGCCGTACTTCTGCTGCAATCCTTCCAGGCTTTGGTTCACACCACCTATCAACCCGGTATCTTCGCCGAAGGTAACCAGCATTGGGTGGCGGCCGAATAACAGGTCAAAATTATGCTTCAGGATCTCCCTGCCGGCCAGTTCAGGTGCATTTTCAGGATATTCCGGCCCGACCGGCTGAACCATCAGCGAGGATGATGGCCGTTCATTGTATAAATAAGTACTATAGAGGTCCCATGCCTGGTCGTAATGTGCATCCATCCAAGCACCCAGCCTGGATTGCAGTGATTTGCGTTCAGGGCAGTCAATACATATATGGCGTAATATTTTCTTAGCCGTTGAGATAGAATCCTTATGAACCGGATTGGCCACTTTTTTCAGGTTCTCAGTAAGAACACCCACCTTATCAAACCTGTCATTCCTGCAATGGCATGATTTGCCTTCCAGGATCTTCAGCAAGGAATCACGCTCCTCCCTTAAAGGTCCGGTAAAATTCTTCCACGCTTTGGTTTTGGCATCGTTGGCCCGGGTTACAGCTTCTTTCTCTATCTTTTTAAGTTCATTGTCGGATCCAATACCTGAAGAAATGATCCACTCCCTCATTTTCTTAACAGGATCGAATTCCTCTTCCCATTCCAGACGTTCTTTTGATTTGTATCGTTCATGCGAACCTGAGGTAGAGTGCCCCAGGGGCTGGGTCATTTCATCGATATGAAACAGCACAGGAACATGATTTTTGCGGCACAGGTATATTCCTTCCTCGAAGGTTTTACACAAATGGGGATAGTCCCAGCCTCTCGATTTATAAATAAGTATCCCACGCGACCGGTCATTCTCCTCAAAACCTTTCAGGACTTCAGAAATATCAACTTTTACAAGCTGATGTTCCCTCTTGACAGAGATCCCGAATCCATCGTCCCACACTGCCATTGCTACAGGGATCTGCAATACGCCGGCCGCATTCATAGCCTCAAAGAAATGTCCTTCTGCAGTACTGGCATCCCCGATCATTCCAAAGGCCACCTCGTTGCCATTGTGAGACAATCCGGTATTATTGCTCCATTCCGGATTGTTCCTGAACAACCTGGAAGCATACCCCAGCCCTACTAAACGGGGCATCTGAGCAGCTGTTGGAGAAAGGTCGGCAGTGGAATTTTTCTGATTTGCAAGATCCCTGATCGATCCGTCAGGATTCCTGTTTGGCGTGGAAAAGTGATTGTTCATCAGCCTTCCTGAATTACTCCGGTTGGCCCCTTCATCAGTATCTCCGTATAATTGTGCAAAAAATTCATCGGCAGCAGCCATCCCTGTGGCAAACATAAAGGTCTGGTCGCGGTAATATCCCGATCTCCAGTCCCCCTCCCTGAACTGCTTTGCCATAGCAATCTGGGCCACCTCTTTGCCGTCACCAAAAATGCCAAACTTTGCTTTGCCGTTCAGCACCTCCCTGTGTCCTATCAGACTGCATTGCCTGCTCAGGTTGGCGATCAGGTAGTCATTCAATACCTCCTCCCTGAAATCCTTAAAACCAACTTTAGATGTACCGGCTAATTTCTCCTGCATAGAGCAAAGTTAAGAAGAATTATTCTAAATAGGTTTTTCGTGCATCATTCATCGTGCTTCGTTTTTCCGACTCACGACTCGCGATTATTGTTATTACATTGTTAAACATCGCGCCGTTACGATAAACTTTTAAATTATACGATATCTTTGTACCATGTTAAAGTTATTGCTTCTATCTGCATTGCTGATTTTGATTGCTGTGGTTGCACTGTCGATCCGGATTATCCTGAAACCAAAAGGAGAATTTTCGGGAGGAAAATGTTCCGGGTCAGCAGCTTTAAAGGAAAGAGGCATGTCATGCGCCTGTGAGGGCGAAGGAGAATGCAGGAATAAGTGATTTCAGAATAATGATTAACGATATACGAATTACGAAGTATAAGACAATCATACCCATTTCCCAACATCCGCATCTACTCACCACTCAGTGCTCACTATTCATTCGTTACTCATTAACAGCAGTTTTTTCATTCCCGGAGTATAAAAGATACCGTATCCATCCTCATCATCATGATAGATTAGATATCCTTCCAGGTCTTTTCTTGAATCAAGTAATTCAATACTCTTGTCAACGCCAATAACCATGCACACTGTAGCATAACCATCAGCTGTCATGCAATCATCAGCCAGTATGGTGGCGCTCAACAGGTTATGATCAACAGGATAGCCTGTTCTCGGATCAATTGTATGGGAATATTTCACTCCGTCTTTAATATAAAACCGGCGGTAATTTCCTGAAGTAGCAAGGGCTTTGTTCTTCAGGGCCACAACTGCCTGCATCTGTACTCCCGGCAACTGTAATCCATCGATGGGTTTATCAATGCCTACACGCCAGTACTCACCCCTGTCATTTATTCCTTTTGCGGTAACCTCGCCCCCGATCTCGACAAGGTAATTCCTGATCCCTTTCCCTGCGAGAAAAGCGGCTACCACATCCACAGCATATCCCTGTGCAATGGCATTGACATCAAGCATTACGCCTGGTTTTTCTTTAATTATCCGGCCATTCTCCAACCTGATCTTATCCATCCCTACAAATTGCAATAAGCTGTCGATCAATTCATCATACACCTCGGAAGGGTCTGTAAATCCAAATCCCCAGGCGTTCACGATCGGGGCGACGGTCAGGTCAAAAGCGCCGCCAGACTGCCGGTTTATTTCTTTTGCCGCCAGGAAACAGGTGATAAAATAGTCATCCAGTGCCACATTTTCTTCATCCCGGTTAATGGAAGAAATAATGGATGCGGTATCATAGGTAGACAGCGACAGGTCGAAATGCCTTAAAAGGGTGTCAATTTCGGGCTGGAGATTTACACTGTCGAAACTCTCGTATGTAACATGATAGGCCGTACCCTGTGTAGGACCGGCGAGCTTGATGTAGACTGATGGTGGGCCCGGCCGGCAGGAACTCAATGCCAGGAGCACTATTAACAGGCTTAAACAAAGATGAGATGCTGAAACAGGTTCAGCATGACCAGGCTTTCTCATGAC
>CAYZEZ010000292.1:0-5837 GCA_964477295.1 uncultured Bacteroides sp.
CTGGATGTGGATGCAGGACTTCAAACAGTTCAGCTGGACGGGATCTCGGATGGAGGTGACGGTGGACAGACCATAACAGTTACGGCTGAAAGCGACAACACCGGGCTTATTCCATCCGTATCGGTTACATATAGTTCTCCGGATACTACGGGTAGCCTGAGTTTTACTCCGGCTGCCGGAATAATGGGTGAAGCGACGATTACCGTTACAGTGACCGATGACGGAATACTTGAGAATGAGAAGGTGACCTCTTTCAAGGTGGTGGTCATGGAGTTTGGTGGCACCGGATTTACCGATAATTTCGATTCGCTGGCCATTGATACTCTGTGGGATCTTACCAATCCCGATTACGGCCTGGTTCAGGCGGATGGCATCTTGCAGATCGGGGCAAGCAAAAATGCAGGATGGGAAAGCTTCTCAAGGGATCTGGGCGGGTTCTACGATTTCTCGTCCAATCCTTACCTGAATGTTGATGTGAAGGGATCAAAACCCTTCTATTTACATGTATACCTGAAGGATATTAATGACAATACCTCCATGAAACAGGTGCGTGTTTTGCAATCGGATCGAATGATCACTGCATCATTTGATTTCACAGGTGTAACAGGGATCGACCTCACCCGCATAACCGGTTTGGTATTCGCCTTCAATGGGGAAGCGCTTTCCTTCGATGCGGATGTATGGTTTGAACACCTCGTGGCTGGCTCAGATGCGGATAACCTGGCCTATATGGCAGCAGTGCCTGACCTGACCTATTACATCAATTCGGGAAATCATACCATTTCTCTTACGGACATTATGAATGCATCAGCCATCAATGCCTCCATAAAAAACAATGTGATTGAGAATCCGGTGATATCTGTCATCACTTCCGGAAGAGCCACCTTCAGTTTTGATATGATCCCTGAATCGGTGGGAACAGATACGGTTGATATGACCGTCGTCGGCTCCGGTGATTATGGTGATCATCACATACAATTCACGGTAACCGCAGAGGAAAATTTGCCCCCTGAAATTGATCCGGTTCCTGATATGGTAGTTGCAGTAGATGAGGAAATCACCGTTCAATTATCAGGCATAAATGATGGTAACCGGAACGATGAACAGGATATTACGATCATTGCATCCAGCTCGGATCCGGTTGTAATCCCTGATCCTGTTACGGTTGAATACGATGATGGACCGTATGCCAGTTTAATTTTTACCGCCGCAGCGACTGGCCAGGCTATCATAACAGTTTCACTTAATGACGACGGGGGGGGTACGGATGACTCTTCTTCAGTTACATTTACAGTGGATGTCTTTACCAGCATCAATAATCCCCCGACGTTAGATCCCGTAACCAAACAGAATGTCTTCAATGATGCCGGTGAGATTACCTTACAACTTACGGGTATTACCGATGGGGATGACGATTCGCAAAACCTGACCATTACGGTAGCCAGTTCGGTCGATACGATAGTCCCGAATCCTTTGGTGGTTGATTATACAGGCGGGGGGACAGCTGATCTGAAATATACACCCGATACGGCCAATTCAGGGACCAGTACAATCTCCATAAAAATTGTGGATGACGGAGGCACTGGAGAAAATGACGGGAACGATTCCCTGATTGTCTCCTTTGACATCGAAACCCGTAAACCTCCGCTAACGGGTTGGGTGGTACCCCTTGGAGAGGGCGATTTGCATGATTACTTCTCCGCAGAACAGGAAGGTATTGCCTGGTTTATATCATATGTAGATTCCAGTGATTTCAAAGCCCTCAAACTGGAGCTGATAAATAAGTGGGAGTTTGGAGGCCTGTGGATGGATATGCCGGCGGAGCTCGACCTGACGAATTATCCTTATATATCGTATGAGGTGTACCCGGTTGGCAGTACATTGACGAAAACCGTAGATGGTGTTACTGATCCCATCACGGATACTTACCACTGGAATTATTTTTACGATGTAAACGGAGACAGGAATATATTAAATTCAAACGATCATATGTATTCGGTTCAACCTGACCAGTGGACTACGATATCTTTTGATTACAGCGATCCGGGAGATATGCTGACCGGTGAAGGAGAAGAAATATTAAATGACCGTATCTCTGATATCCTCTTTAATCTCCACTGGAGAAAGGGGACGTGGCCCTTTACTGATATGTCAGGAACAATTTATTACCGGAATATACGGA
Organism: uncultured Bacteroides sp.; assembly: GCA_964477295.1. Lineage (GTDB taxonomy): Bacteria > Bacteroidota > Bacteroidia > Bacteroidales > SM23-62 > CAYZEZ01. The sequence goes on from CAYZEZ010000292.1 coordinate 2,183, forward strand.
TTGGTGACCAGGCAATTATACCGCCCAGGACACCTGTCTCTACCGTTGATAATGTCCCGGACCAGGCAGTATATTTAAACAGCGGGGATCACACCATACTGCTATCCGGTATATCGGACGGGCAGGATAGTGTGAGTGTGGTAACCCTCTCTGCCGTGAGCAGCCGCACTTCAATTGTTCCTGATCCGGATGTTGGAGATATACAACCTGACGGCTCGGCTGTCCTGACCTATTCAGCAGGTGATAAATCAGGTTCATCAACGATTACAGTAACCATTTCGGCTGCAGGATCTGAAGACAAAATCATGAGATTTGATGTTGATATCGTCAGTGATGAAGTTTCCACTATGGCCAAGGTTAATATTGACAGGACATTGACATATCAGGTTATCGAGGGATTAGGCACATTCCAGAATGAGAAGCGATGGCTCGATCTGTATGCTACCGACCTGGGTGCATCTGCTATGAGGATTGGACTTATCGGTAACCAGATTGAACCGGTGAATGACAATAACGATCCCGATGTATTGGATATGACTGCATTAAATTATAGTGCCTTTGACTGGGAATATTTCAGATTGGTAAAAGAAGCAGGTGTGGAGACATTTATTCTTACCTCCTGGAGCCCGCCTGCATGGATGAAAACCAACCTGTCTGAAGATTGGAAAGAACCCTATGCGGAATGGAATACAGAGACTGCTCTGAACAGGCTTGATTTCAATTATTACGATGAATTTGCCGAAAGCATGGTGGCTGTTGTTAAAATGTTCGAACAGGAATGTGGTATACATATTGAGGCCATTGGATTACAGAACGAACCGGCATTTGACGAGCCGTATGCATCCGCCATCCTTGACCTTAAATGGTTTCCCGCACTTATTGAAGAGGTTGGGAAGAGATTTGAAAAGGAGGGGATCACAACCCGCTTATTTATGCCTGAACAGGTAGTTGGCCAGAACAATAATTCAAATATTCAATACCTGGATGCCTTACAGCATAATACGGGTGCAAATCCTTACTGCAACATCTTTGCTGTTCATGGATATGGGGAAGATGGCATAACAGCTGGTTCACCGACTTACAACGCATGGAACCAGATGTATAACCAGGCCCAGGAGGGTGACTATCCTAAAAAAGTATGGATGACAGAAACGCATATCGGATACGAGGGCTGGCCCAGTGCCATGTCTATGGCAGGGGCCGTTCATGGGGCTTTGTGGGCCGGAAATATTAGTTTATGGACAAACTGGTCTTTCGGGGATATGCAGCTTACCAAGAATGTTCCGAACTCGACTTTTTATACGAGTAAGAATTACTTTAAGTATATCCGTCCAGGGGCAGTCAGGTTAGAATCTTCTTCCACTCATAGTGACATTCTGGTAACAGCTTTCAAACATGAAGAAGACGGAACCTTCACGGTGGTAATGGTGAACAAGAACAATAAACCGATCTCTGTGGACCTGGCCGGTAATAACCTTCCGAATGTGTTCAGTGCTTACAGGACTTCCGAGTTTGAGAATTTCATCGCGGTGGATTCGGTAAAAGGATCCATGTTCATTCTTCCTGCCAGCAGTGTTACCACACTGTATGCGACCGAAAACCCAGAGCTGACAATGAATGATTTGCCGGATATGTTTTTGAAGGAAAATGACCCGGAACAAATTGTAACACTCGAAGGAATAAGTGACGGACTTGGAGGCATTGCCTCGCTGTCCCTTGCAGTTGAAACAACCGATCCGGCTCTGATTACCAATCTGAATGTATCTGATATTCAGCCTGATGGTGCATCCGAACTGGTCTTTACTCCGGGTACCGATTTGACCGGAACTGCCCGTGTGATCATCACTTTATCCGATGGTACAGAAGCCAGGCAGGTGTCATTCTATGTTGTGGTTCAATCAACGGTCCATGTCCCGGTAGAAGATACAAATACTTTGGATATATACCCAAATCCTGCAACAGATATGATTTATGTGAAAATTCCTGAACCAGGACTTGACAGGTTGGTCATTTCAGACCTGGCAGGAAGGAAAATTATAGATACAACAATCGATGCAGAACAAATTGCCACGGTTAATACCGGATCAATGAAGGAAGGGCTATACATTATCATCTTATCAAATGAGAAGGTTCAGTACCGGGCAAAGTTTATAATCGAGTAAAAAATGTCAGAAATTCAGTGAATAAATAGAATATTGTACTTTAATTTGCATACTCTTTGCCTTTTTAAGAAATATTGATTGTTTGAGTTGGCACTGAGTATCTGAACCGTGTGAATCTATAAAGAATTTCGTGTGAATCTATAAAGAATTTATTATAGTTTCCTGTTGAGTTACTGTATGGCTGGTTAAAATTATCTTAAATTTTACACAAAACTTTGATGGGATGAAATTAAAATAGTATTTTAGTGTTCCGAAATTTTAAAATTTTCCATTTTTATTCTCTATTTATTAATTTTTTTTAAACTACTACTTATTATGAGAAAAATCTACAAGCTTCTCTTTATTGGATTACTTTCTGCCTGGTGCATAGGTGGATATGGTCAGGAAGTGGTCTTTTCAGAGGACTTTGGTGGACCAGGTGAGCATAAAGCAGTTAATGCTTTGCTTAATCCGTACACGGACTGGGAGAATTCAACTCCCATTATGTTCTCTCATGGTGAAGGCGGAGTCTATATTGATGACGATTCTTCATCTCTCGGGGAATATACAAATGCATCCGGGGATGGATACATTGTTATGCAAAGCGCTTATGCTACTGCACCAGAGAATGTTTACTACACATTCCAGATCGATGGCATAGATGCCACTGACCTGGATAGTATGACATTATCCTTTGGTTTTTACAGCATGGCTGCTGCGGATGATGACGGTGAAAATCTGTCTGTCTACATGAGCAGCGGCGGAGACTGGGTAATGTTGACATCAACTTCTACCTTCCCTGCCCACAACGAATGGGGTTGGGTAACTTTTGGTGCGGATGATGTCATTCCCGGTACCAGTACCCTGAGCCTTAGGTTTAGGCACAACGGGACTGCTGATGCAGCTTTCTTTATCGATGATGTTACTATTGAAAGGCCGACGAGTATGGATGCTTCCATCTGGTCGATGTCTTTGGGTGCTGCTGAAAAGGCGGGTATGAAGATGGATTCTGCAGTGATTATGGCTGAAGTTATTTATGGAACAGATCTCTCCTCTTTGGAGCCTGTAATTAAAATTCATCCTGAAGCCGGAATCACTCCTTCAGGATTACAGGATTTCTCAGGCGGACCTGTTACCTATACTGTGACTGCAGAAGATGGCACGACCGTTGTTGACTGGGATGTCACCATCACAGAAGGTCCGGCACCGGATACAGCCAAATATGATATCGGCTTTGCGGCTGCTGATTCCAATTTTATCACTTATGTTACAAGTACTTACAATGGAAGCGATACAATGGATGCCCAGTTTGAGGCTTACTACAAGACCTTTTACACCGATACCGCATTGCATGTATTCGTTCATGTGGAAGATTCCAACCTGGTTAACACCAATGAAGGCTTCGACCAGAATGACTACATAGATATTTTTGTCGACATGGATCAAAAGTTTCCCTATGTTGAAAACAAAGACAACGGAAGCTGGTGGAATACCTATGACAAGAACGATGCACA
>CAYZEZ010000293.1:0-5791 GCA_964477295.1 uncultured Bacteroides sp.
TGTAATTTTTGATTATACCTCCTTTCTTGGGTTTGCAAAGTTAGTAATTATTGAATCATAAGCTGTATTGTTCTGATATATTCATCATTAACCGCCAATTTGGCTATATAAATACCAGGTTTCAGAATATGTTTTTCAAACTCTATGAAATGTGTTCCGGGATTATAATTTTGCCGGCTGACAACGTTGAAAACTCTTACACCAGTCGTGTTAAAAATATCAATAACAACTTCAGACTCCTTACTGAGACTGAATTCGAAAGTAAAACCTGAAGCAGATGGATTGGGTGAAACAGTAAACTGAGAATTCGTTTGAAAATCTTCAACTGCAGTTGGCCAGTAAGTGAAACCAATCGCATCCATCATGGGCTCGATTTCCGGATTTGACATGAACAGGTCCCATAGAAGCTGGCTCCGGTAATTTTCGATCATAAGGATAACAGGTCCCTGGTCAATAGCCAGGTAGGAATCTGCATACCAGTTCCGTTGCTGGTTAAAAGCGTCGAAAAAGCCCATCCATCCCCAGACTTTATCACCCAGTTCCCGGTAAAAATGCTTTAGTGCCCGCATCGAATAGACAGGGGTGTAAGGGAAGGATGACAAAGCTGCAGTTGGTGTAATTGTTCCATTATCCCTGGATGAATTCGGTTCATGGGCCATATAACCGTCCGGGTCATCACTGGCTGTCAGCCCCCAGCAATCGCCGCTGTACCCTGCAAAACCTTTTGGATTATCCGTACAGTATGCTTGTTGTACCAGTGAATGATTGCGGTTATGGTCGAAGTAATTAGCATAGGCATCGGATTTATTCCTTGGATCAAATCCCAGGAATGAATAGTGGGCAAAAAAGAGCGGTCCACCGTAATCATTTCCCACATACAGCTTGTGCCCGTAAAAACTCTTACCATTTAAATATGTACCTCCGGCCCATCCTGTGTTCCACAGGCTCGCCGGTACACCGTGTGTGGGTGATGCAATGGCAAGTAAGTAGACAATCGCCGCTTCGTTCCAGCCCCTGACCGGCATATTCATTTCCCACTCATCCGAAGGTGACCAGTGCCAGTAAATTGAAGTTGATGCATCCCTGCGATACCAGTCCCATTCAATATCTTCCCACAATTCAGTTGCCTTTTGTACGATCTGTTGTTCATCATCACTTACTCCGTCGAAATATTCCCTGATCGTCAGGAGGCCCTGGGCCATATAGGCAGTCTCTACGATGTCACCACCATTGTCATAGGTGCTGAATGGTTTTACCTCACCTGTATTACCATTCAACCAATGGGACCATGCGCCGTGAAAACGATCTGCTATGGAGAGGAAATTAAGGATCTTCAGGGTCCTCTCTATTCCTTCCTCTCGTGTAATATAACCTCTTTCTATCCCGACAGGAATAGCCATTATTCCAAATCCGGAACCTCCTGATGTAACGGTATTGCCCGATGTATTTCTTTCACGGGACATTCCTGAAGCTTCATGGGCAAAATCCCAGAAATAACGGAAAGTATATCTCTCTACCATATCCAGGAACTCATCATCCGTCATAGTATAAGTAGTTGCGCTGACTGTCCCGGACGGTTCAGAGGGTTCGTTTACCGTATTCAGGGCTTTCACCCTGTAAGTTGCTTCAACTGTTTCTCCCAGGGGCTTTACCCAGTCAATAAAGAACCGGATATCATTATCTACCTGTGCAAGGGTGGAATAATCTAATCCCCCGTTGAGTGAACGTTCAATTTCATACCCGTTTACGGTTTCCTGGTTCAGATCCCAGGATACTTCAATGTGACATTCATAAGGTGTAGCTGAAACACCCTGTGGTGCGGATGCAGGTGGCGAGGTACCGTCACCTTTATTTACCCTCATATTATCAATCAGCAGAGTATGCTCTGCACCATCACTCGCATTCTGAGTAAATCCGATGGTTTTTATTATCGAGTAGTCAACCCCATCCCCTGAGGTTAAAAACTCCGACATCGGAACCGTAATCCTGGTCCAGGAGCCGGCTGCAAGATCATCCACCCACTCGGAAAGGGAAATAAACACACTTTTCTTATTTGTTTTGTCTTCCATGAAAACCTTCGGCAGATCTTCACTCGTGATCCCTTCAAGGCTCTGTAACCAGAAAACCAGCGTGTCGGTATCGGTGATATCCTTCTCCGTCCATTGGTCTCCTGCAGCAATGGCAAACCAGCTACCGCTGGTCACCGACTTCCACTTGAGCCTTAATGAATTCACCCCCTGTTGAGGAGCAATCACAGATTCTACCGGGAATTTGCGCTGGTCAGGATCTTTCCTTTCGAGCTCACTGGGCTCGGTCAGTTCCATCCAGCTGTAATCATAATAGTCTGAGAGTGGACTGTCCTGGAAATATAAATAGGTCTGGGCTTGTAAAATTCCGGTGAAGGCCAGGATGAAAGCTATGAAAGTTAAAGGAAACCTTATATGCTGTTTATATAATAACATTTGGCTAGTTAAATTAATGTAAAAAATGCTTCTTTTAAATTTTGTGAATCAGGACCAATCATAACCTTGAAATCTCCAGGTTCGGTAGTATACTTCATATCAATATTGTAAAATCGAAGATCAGCTTCGGTTAAAGTAAAAGTGACTGTCTGGCTCTCTCCAGGTCCCAGTGAAATCTTCTGGAAACCTTTCAGTTCTTTAACCGGCCTAGTAACCGAACCAACAAGATCCTGTGTATACAGTTGAACAACCTCTTCCCCGTTATATTTACCTGTATTGGTTATTCGTAATGATATCTGAAGGCTACCTGATTCTGTAAGCTGATTGTCGCTTAGTTCCAGATCACTGAAGTAAAAACTTGTATAACTGAGTCCAAAACCGAAAGGATACATAGGATCATTGGGCACATCCAGGTACTGGGTTTTGAATTTGTCAAACGGATCACCGCCATAGGGACGTCCGACATTTTTATAATTGTAATAGATGGGAACCTGACCTACTTTTCGGGGAAAGGTTACGGTCAGTTTACCGGATGGATTAAAATCTCCGAACAACACATCAGCAATGGCATTTCCTGCTTCCGTCCCGGCAAACCAGGTTTCCAGGATCGCATCTGCATTCTCATTCTCCCACTCCAGTGTCAACGGACGACCATTCATCAGGACAATCACTATGGGTTTACCGGTTTTCTTTAATGCTTTCAGCAGGTTTAATTGTGGCTCAGGAATGCCGATTTCTGACCGTGATGCCGCTTCTCCGCTCATTCCCTGCGATTCTCCCACAACAGCTACAATTACATCTGATTTCCTGGCAACCTGCAGCGCTTCATTCAGCAGTGTCTGTGGCGAGTGGAAATCCAGCATTCCCCCATGGGTGTTCAGTTTATACATCAATATAGTATCATTGGTAATATTAGCCCCTTTGGCATAATTGATGCTGACATTGTTTCCTGCAATATTTGTGATGCCTTCCTCAACAGAAACAGCAAATTCATAATTTCCTCCGCCCCTCCAGTTTCCCAGTACATCGTTCTGACTTCTGGCTAACGGTCCGATCAGGGCGATAGAACCCTCTTTTTTTAATGGCAGGATACCGTTCTCGTTTTTCAGAAGTACCATGCATTTACGCGCAATCTTTCGTGCCTCCTCACGAAATTCCTGCTTCAAAACTATTTCTTCAGTATGTTGATTGTTCACATACCTGTAAGGATCTTCGAACAATCCAAGCTTGTATTTGGCTTCAAGGATTCGCCGGCAGGCATTATCCACCAGACCTTCATTGATCACTCCTTTTTCCACCAACATTCCAAGGTTTTCAAGGTAAATTTCGCTCACCATATCCAAATCCAGACCTGCTTTAATTGCCAGCCTTGCAGCTTCGGGTCTGTCCTTTGCCACGCCAAAAGGGATTAATTCCTCAAGGGCAGTGTAATCTGTGACAACAAAACCTTTAAATCCCCACTGGTTCCTCAGCAGTTCCGTAAGCAACCATTTGTTGATGCTTGCAGGAATACCGTTAATGTCATTGAAGGAAGTCATGACACTTCCTGCACCAGCATCAACAGCAGCTTTGTAAGGAGGCAGATAAGCATCCATCATCTGGCGCATACTCATGTCAACCGTGTTATAGTCGCGACCAGCTACTGGGGCACCGTACAATGCGAAATGTTTAACACAGGCCATTAATGTATTGTTGGCAGACAATTCATCTCCCTGATAGCCCTTAACCATGGCTTCTGCTATCCGGGCACCAAGCCAGGTATCTTCACCTGATCCTTCACAAATCCTTCCCCAGCGCGGATCACGTGCAATATCGACAATTGGGGAGAAAGTCCAGTTCAGGCCTTCTGCACTGGCCTCTTCTGCGGCTATCCTGGCACTTCTCTCAATAGCAGCCATATCCCAGCTTGCAGCCAGCCCCAGTGGGATAGGGAATATTGTGCGGTGACCGTGTACAACATCAAATCCGAACATGAGCGGGATGCCAAGCCGGGTGTCATTTATAGCCATTTCCTGGAGCTTTCTGATAGCCACTGTTGTGTATGTATTAAAAACCCCCCCGACAAGGCCCTGCTGAATTTTTTCTTCCACTTGTTCACTGACCCTGGGCCCTGTAACATCAAATCCTATGGATACAAGGTTCATCTGACCGATTTTTTCTTCCAGTGTCATTTTGTGCATTAAATCCTTAATAAATACATCCATAGCCTGATCTGAATCTGATCTGACAGTTTCACCGGGTCTGTTACAGGAAAGCAATACAACCCAGATCAGTAAGAAATATATCAGGAGATCATTTTTCATAATAACTGGTATTAAAAAGTGAATCCGAGATTATTCAAACCCTGTTTCACTTCGGGACAGGACATAAACAGATTCCACAGCAGTCCGCTGCGGTAATTTTCGATCATAACAACAATTGGTCCCTGGTCGATCGCAAGATACCTCTTCGGGAACCATTCTTCTTTAATACTGAATGCATCGTAGAAACCATATGGTCCCCAGATTGAATCCCCCAGCTCCTCATAAAAATATCTCATCGCTGCAAGACTTTCCTCTGGTGTATAGGGTATGGATGACAGCGCAGCGGTAGGAGAAATAACACCACGATCATTTTCCGGATCATGTGCTGAATATCCTTTCACAGAATAACTGGCAGTTAATCCCCAGCAATTAGGACCATATCCCGGATATTCTTTTGGATTTTTAAGGCAATACTCATAATCAATTAATACATGATTTTTGTTAAGCTGCCAGTACCCTGCATACTTATCTGTCAGGTTCCTCGGATCAAGTCCCAGGAATGAATAATGTACCCAGAAAAGGGGTCCCCCATATTCAGGTGAGCCATTATGTTTCAGTGCGAGTTCATATCCATATTTTGTTGGTCCTCCCCTTATTTCTCCGCCACGGGCCCAACCCTCGTGGTAAACCTCAGGTGGAATTGGATAGGTTGGAGAACAGGCTGCCATCACATAGGTTATCAGGCACTCATTATATCCCTGGATCCGATGATATTTCTGCCATCCGAAGTTAGGAGACCAGTGCCAGATCAGAACATTCTCAGCTTTTGGTCCGCGGTACCAGTTCCATTCAACCTCCCGCCAGAGCTGATCAATTTTCTCCGCCAGTTGTTTTTCCCTTTCATTTCCATCCCTGAAATATTGTCTCACACATAGAAGTCCCTGGAAAAGATAGGATGTCTCCACAATATCACCGCCATCATCATCTGATCCGAATGGTACTACCTTTCCGGTTTCTCCCTGGATCCAGTGGGAATATACTCCATGAAAACGATCGGCTTTTTCCAACCAATCAGTAATTTTCTCG
>CAYZEZ010000294.1:0-1555 GCA_964477295.1 uncultured Bacteroides sp.
GATAAAGGTGCTGAAATAATCATACTGGGCTGTACTGAAATACCACTTGCTTTTAATTCGTCGAGAGTAAATGTTCCTGTTGTCGATGCCACCAGGGTGCTGGCTGAGAGGGCCATATTAATGTATCAGGAATTGAAAACAAGGACTGAATTGTAAGCTGTTATCAGACATAATTATACCCAACCAATTTTCTGGCGCATGCATCCCTCTGGTATTTAATGAGAAATGTATACTGATTCTAAATATGTTCATAATTGTATATATAATACACTTAATTGATTCTCCTACCGTTTTAATTGATAATTTTAAAGCAAAAGTTTTCTTCCGGGCAAATCAGATTTTATAAAAATATGGTTTACAAAATCGTGCATATTGCAAGCCTGCTAACATTGTTTATCGGTCTGTGCTTTTGCAATCATCAACAGGAAGATATATCCGTTGCGGATAATGTATGTTTTACCAGAGACATACTGCCCCTATTCCAGGCATCATGCGGCATATCAAATTGCCATGATGTACCGAGAGAAGAAGTAGGATATCCTCTAACTGATTATTCAGGAATTTCAAGGGCAGTGACCCCATTTGAACCTTACTCGAGCAAAGCCTATACTGCACTGATATCCAAAGGGGAAGGGCAGATGCCACCCGGCAATCCATTGCCGGAAAGTAAGCGCCAGTTGATAAGGCTTTGGATACTGCAGGGAGCGAAAAATTCTGAATGTCCGGATACTCTTGTCGACAATACAGATGATGACCTCGATGGGATTCCCAATTATCTTGATAACTGCCCCTACACTCCCAACGAGGATCAGTCTGATGTTGACCAGGACAGCATAGGTGACCTTTGCGATGATTTTGATAATGACGGATTCCTTGACATAAATGATAATTGCCCTGACTTTTATAATCCCCTCCAGCAGGATGATGACCAGGATGGAACCGGTAATTTTTGCGATCCGGATTACTCGCCCACAGGTATTGCCGGAGTTTGTTTTGAGAGGGATCTCCTTCCGGTTTTTATTACCGGTTGTGCTTTATCAGGATGTCATGACGGATCAAGGGGAGATATTGAATTTGTATTTACTAATTATTCAAATATTACTGCCAGGGAGTTTGTTCCGGGTAATCCGGGAGAGACAAAAATTTACAAAGCCATTACTGCCCCCGTCAATGAGGATGATCGTATGCCCCCATCTCCTTATCCATCATTAACATCCGCACAGATCAGCAATATACGTACATGGATATTAGAGGGAGGCCTTGATGAGGATTGCGGGGAGATCGCCTGTGAAACAGATAATATCACTTTTTCAGATCACATTATACCTATAATTCAGAACAATTGTCGTGGTTGTCATAGCGGAAATAATCCGGAAACAGAGCTGGTCCTTCTGAATTACAACGATATACAGGGAATCGCCCTGAACGGAAAGCTTGAGAGCGTGATTAAAAACCTCTATGGCCTGCAGATGCCTGTTGGTTTCAAACTTAGCGATTGCCAGATTATCCAGATCGACGAATGGATCAGGAACGGCAGCAAGAACGATTAATTATT
>CAYZEZ010000294.1:1655-5781 GCA_964477295.1 uncultured Bacteroides sp.
TTGCTGCATTCTTCATCCTGATTCTGGCAGGATGCTTTTATGACAATGAAGAGGCCCTGTACCTCCAGGTCGATCTGAGTCCCCCGGCCGACACGGTTCCGGTGACCTACCAGGGTGATGTCCTGCCTGTCTTGCAGACCTATTGTTATGAATGCCATAGTATTTCAAAAGCATCTTCAAAAGGGAAAGGCACTATTCTTGAGGGATATTCCAATGTTATTCCTGCCGTATCGGACGGTAGTCTGTATGGCAGTATATCATGGGATCCGGCTTTTGTCAGGATGCCTTACCGGGCATCAAAACTCCCTCCCGCAGAGATTTTCAGGATAAAAAAATGGATTGATGACGGGGCCCCGGATAATTAAGCTGCTCTTTCCCCCTAACACCACATACAAATGAAAAAGACAAGATCACAAAAGTCTTCAGGCAGAAATTCAAAAAGCTTAATGTATGGGATTATGATTCTCATATCGATCCTGCCTTTCCGGCTTTCGGCCCAGGACCTGATGGATCTCCTGGAGGAAGAGTCCCAGGTTGAAATAAATTATACTACAGCCACATTCAAATCAACGCGCATCATTAATGGCCATTCAATTGAACGTATGCCGGAAGGCCAGCTGGATTTCAGGATCCATCACCGGTTTGGCACTGTAAACAGCGGTGCTTATGAATTCTTCGGGCTCGACCAGGCGAATATGCACCTTAGCCTGGAGTACGGTGCGACGGACTGGTTCATGTTTGGAATTGGAAGGGGTACCTATCAAAAAACAGTCGATGGTTTCGCGAAATTCAGTATTCTGAGACAATCCACAGGAACGATAAATATGCCGGTTTCTTTATCTGCATATGGAACAATGGCGGTTAATTCATTGAAATGGGCTGAACCTGAACGGACAAATTATTTTTCATCGCGGCTGACCTACACCTTCCATCTCCTGGTGGCCAGGAAATTTTCTGAGCGGTTTTCTTTGCAGGTCACTCCTACAGTTATCCATAAGAACCTTGTGCCGACTGAACTTGATAATAATGATATCTTTGCCCTCGGGGCAGGAGGGCGTTTTAAAATCACAAAGAGGATCTCCTTCAATTCGGAATACTTTTATGTTTTCCAACCTGATTATCAGTCCAATGCAGGACAATATCATAACTCTTTTTCAGCCGGATTTGATCTTGAGACGGGCGGGCATGTCTTCCAGATCATGCTTACCAACTCCACGCCTATGATAGAAAAGGGATTTATCACCGAGACCACCGGACAATGGAGAGATGGTGATATTCATCTCGGATTTAATATTTCCAGGGTTTTTAGTTTATATTAATATTTCTCAACTTGCATGATACGCTATAAATATGAAATTATGAATACAAAAATTATTCTCATTCTTTTTCTTAATCTTATAATGGCTCAGGGCTGGAGCCAGAACAAGTACTTTACCAAAACAGGAAGTATTAGGTTCTATTCACATACCCCTATGGAGGACATCCTTGCCGAGAACCACCAGGTAACCAGCATTATCGATTTCGCGGATGGGGGCATTGTGTTTGCAGTCCTTATTAAATCATTTGAGTTTAAAAAATCGCTCATGCAGGAGCATTTTAACGAAAATTACATGGAGTCTGCTCAATATCCAAAGTCAACATTTAAGGGTCAAATTCTCAATATTGAAGAGGTTGATCCTGGCAAACAGGGGACATATCCTGTGCAGATCAGCGGAGACCTGACCATAAAAGATGTGACAAACAGTATAGAAACTGATGGCACCCTTACTGTCGGGAAGGATGGCAAAATAGCAGGCAATTCGGTTTTTTCGATAAAGGTTGAGGATTACAATATTGAAATACCAAACATTGTCAGGGAGAATATAGCCGAGAGCATTGAGATCACCTGTGAACTGATGTATGAACCCTATAACAGATAAGCCTTATGTTACGGAAACTTCTGCCTTTTCTGGTTGCAGGTTTTATTATTGCAGTTGCTGTCGCTACATACCTGTATATGAAACCGACCCGGAACCTTGAAAATGCCAAACCCGATTTCCGGGTAGAAGCCTCATTGATATTCCAGGAGTTTTCGGAATCGGAATCCATTGCCACAGAAAAGTATGTTGGGAAAGTGGTTGAAGTAACTGGCCCGGTGGTAAGTATCAGTACCAGTGACAAGGGTTCAGTGATCTTCCTGCTGGATGACCTGTTCGGGATTAGCTGCTCCATGGACAGCTCTTATACGGCATCAATAAAAGACAAACTTGAATATCTCAGTCCGGGTGACCAGGTAACCATCCGGGGGCGGTGCAACGGGATGCTTACGGATGTTCAGTTTTCATCCTGTGTACTTGTTTCCAAGTAACAGGAACAAACACTCCCTCATAAACAATTAAAAAATATGATGAATAAGGTAATTGGGTCACCTTATCTTTAATTTTGACAATTATTTTTTCTTTTGCAGTAATGTTTTTTTCATACTATTTATTTGCTGAAGTTAAATAACATGAGGATCCGGGTCGAACTGGTTTATCATTTCTGATAGCCTGCATCTTTTTACCCCAATAAAAAATCAGGATCGATATCAAGTTTTTGATGTAGTAACCGGGCGACCTTCAGTGTGGGTTCGGCTTTGCCGTTCATGTATTCGCTGATGCGGGAAGGGCTTACTCCTAACATTTCAGCAAGTTGTTTCTGGGTAATCCCACGTTCTTCCATTTCATCCTTGATAATCTCTGCAAGGGTTGGTATTTTAACCGGATAGTGTTTCTCTTCATACTCTTCTAGGAGATCGGAAATAATATCCAACTCAACTAAATTTCTGTCATCTGCAGGAGTTTCATTGCTGACTAACGGAAGCAATTCTTCAATCCGCTCAATCAGAACATCGTATTGCCTTTCGTCCTTGATTTCTGCCATTACTTATATTGTTTTACAATTAATTCTTTCATATTCTTCGTGAGTTCCAATAAATCGTATGTAGACTTTCTGTTTACAAAAATTGATCAATGCAACCAACCTGTATTTATTACCTGAAATATTGAAAACGTATCTATCGCTACCAATATAATCCACACCCGGAAATTTCCTCTTTATTTCATTCAGGTTTTTGAACTTACCTCTTTTCATCCACTTATACCATCGTCCAAGCTTTAATTCAGCATCAGGATGGATCTTAACAAATTCTCTTATCCTCTTGTACGAAATCATAGGCATCAGTTTGTGAATTACAAATTTCAGAATTTAATTTTGTTTTTCAAAATATACAATATCTATTGACTTTCTGGTTCATCGTATCTTTTATAACCGATTCTCTTCCTCTCTGTAATTTGATTGATAAATTGTTCGAGGTATTCAAACAATAAAGTAATCCTCTCATCATGACCGGTGATTCTTTGCTCAAGTTCCTCCATCCAACTCTCTAAATCTTTATTGGATTGAATCATTTCCCTCATCCGGACAAAGACTCTAATTATTTGAATATTTACCGCAAAGGCTTGTTTGCTATTAAGAACACTTGATAACATCGCAATACCTTGTTCTGTGAATGCCATAGGCGTGTATCTTGTTGATACACAGGCTGAGGTGCCAATTTGGCACCTCCAACTTTCAAATTCTTCACTACTCAATTCAAACATAAAATCCTCGGGGAATCTATCAATATTTCTTCTTACTGCTTTTCAGGTTTTTTGTTTCCGCTCCGTATAATTCAGCCACATCCATATCAAGCATTACTTTGTGACCTCTGATCAAGTAGATCTTCAGGGCCATATTTTCATCCGGAATAGCTATATTGTTATTTGAATCCATTTTCTATGCACCCCAATTTTCCCGGTCAAGGTTCCGGTAATTCACCGCCTCTGAAATATGACAGGCTTTTATCTGCTCGCTCTGATCAAGATCGGCAATGGTGCGCGAAACTTTCAGTATCCGGTCATACGCCCGAGCCGACAGATCGAGCTTCTCCATCGCATTCTTCAGGATCGCCAATCCGGCTGAATCAGGTTGACAATGCTTTTGCATCAGCTTTGAGGTCATCTGGGCATTGCAATGCACTCCCTTATCATACCGGAACCGATGCTCCTGGATTTTCCGCGCCTTCAGTACCCTGTCACGTATTTGAGCCGAGGTCTCGGCTTCATGG
>CAYZEZ010000295.1:0-5715 GCA_964477295.1 uncultured Bacteroides sp.
AACCTGTAACCTGCAACCTGTAACCTGCAACCTGCAACCTGTAACCTGCAACCTGATTCGGAATAATTTTCATACCTTTAAAACAAAAATGACTGCTCTTTTCCGCCGTAAACCAAAAAGCAAAATACAATTTGTTGATTTCGAAGGCCAGCCTCTTAAAGAAGGTGATATTGTGATGTCGATGCGATACGAGTTAGGCGAAAGCCGCATCATAAAAACCGAAGAAGGACTGGCTTATAAATCAATTTCCACCGGACAAACTGTTGGGTGGGCAAAAATGATAGATGCTGCCACGGGCTACCAAAAGGTAAGAAAGTTAGAATCCTGACACAAGAAATCAAATAACCAAAATCACAACCTGCAACTTCCAGCCTGATTTATGCAACGCTCAACCCCGCACCCACAACCTTCTGACTTCTGTATTCCGTATTCTATCCAATCATCACCGAATTTAACGCTTTCAACTTTTTTTTAGAGTGTTCCATAAAAAGGGCTTCATTTTTGAAAGAAGTTTGATTATTTTTATTCGTTGTCGAATAAGTATCCATCTAATTCTTAAAATCTTAAAAATGAAAACAACCATGTTAAAAATGAGAGGACTAATTCTTGCCTCAATATTTATCTTCTCAACTTTTTCTAATGCAATTCCACAGGCTGCTCCAGGTATGCTGGAAGACATTCTGAGCTCGGTCATTACTGTTGGTGTTCATAAGACCGACTTTGCTAACCGTACACTGGGTTTCAGGGGATCAAGCATCTCTGAGGTGGCCTATGAGAAGGCCCTCGACCTTGCCGGTGTTGTGTCATCCGGCTCTGGATTTGTTATCGTTAAAAATGGTAAGAAGTATGTGGTAACCAATGCACATGTTATCGAAAATGCCTCTACGGAAGATGGTAGTATCTATGTATACAGCATCAACCGTACCGCCTACGAGGTTAAAGTGCTGGGCGGGGATTCCTTTTATGATATAGCAGTACTGGAGTTTATTGATCCACCAGGAGCTGAAATTACAACCATTAAGTTCAAGCAGGAAAAACCCATGTTAGGAGAGACCGTCTATGCCATAGGAAATCCACTTGGAGAATATCCCTATTCTGTATCCGATGGGATCATCAGTGCCAAAAACAGGGTCAGGGGTAGTTATACAGGTAAATTCGGATTCCTTCAGACCACAGCAACCGTAATATGGGGCAATAGCGGAGGACCTCTTGTGGATGAAAGGGGTGATGTGGCCGGGATCAATTCCCAGATTGCATTTGCTTCAACTCCCGACGGAGGACAGGTATGGCAGTCACAAATTAACTTTGCACTGGAAGCTGAAATCAGCGAAAGACTGGTGAATGATATCATAGAAAATGATGGCAGGGTGTTAAGGGCATACTTTGGTATGGAAATTGGACAAAAATATGAGTATGATTCAGACTGGTTTGGTAACTGGTACCTGGTTGGAGCCGACGCGGTTCCAAAGCTTACAGCCGTATTGGAGGATGCTCCCTCTTATTCAGCACTGAGTGATTTTATCGGAGCAGATATTATCAAGGTGAACGGAGAAGAAGTAAGGAACGTGGAAGAGGTACTGGGTGAAATGGAATCAGTTAAACCCGGTTCAACCATTTCAGTTACATTTGATAAATATGGTACACAATCAACCGTAAAGGTGAATTCAAAGTTATTAACATCGACTGAGCTGGAAAGTATTGCGATCCATGTACTCGAAGGAAATGCAGAAGTGGAACCCAATTTCAATGATGTTATGCTGTCTCTGACGGCCTTAAGCAAAGAAAACCTTTATACATATGATGGTTCTGACTATTACGACGCAGAAGAGTCGATGGTAGACAAGAAATACTATGTTGTTGCAGCAGGTGTGGCAGGTTATGATCTTTCAAGCATGTGGATCATCGAGGACCTGAAAGATTTTGGAGCAGCCATGAAGCTTTCAGGACTAAGTGGAATGATTGATATCTATGCTCTTGATCCTAATACTGACGGCGATGAAATACAGATGTTCAGGCAATACCTCTCAGGTGATGGGAACATTGTTATGACAACTCTTTGGTATTAAAATTGTGCTGAACCAATTGCCGTCGGTTTCAACCGACGGACCATGATTTGAGTTTATCCGTAAACTCGAAATCCGACGGCTAAAACAGACAGCAATTGATCTGTAACTAACTATTTATGAAACAATTATTAAAGCTCTCAACCATAGCTTTCATTATTGCATGCTTACCGGTGCTTCTGAGTTCTTCTCATGCCGGGCCAACTAAACGGGCGCTGATCATTGCCATCGGGGACTATCCTGATTCATTGGGATGGGGCAGAATAAGCTCCAAAAATGACGTTGCTCTGATCCAGCGAGCACTGACGGGTCAGGGATTTAAAGAAGAGAATATGGTAATGCTATTTGACAGGCAAGCTACTAAGAAAGGTATTGTTAGCGCAATAAATAATTTGATCCGGGATGCGGGTAAAGGTGATATCGTGGTGATCCATTATTCTGGTCATGGCCAGCAGATATCAGATAATAACGGGGATGAAATTGACAAACTGGATGAAACCCTGGTTGCCTGGGATGCTCCCGCTTTTTATACGGATGGGTATACCGGTGAGAATCATCTCAGGGACGATGAATTTGGTGAAATGATCTCTGCCCTGAGGCAGAAGGTTGGACCGGATGGACAGGTACTTGTATTTATGGACTCCTGCCACTCTGGAACCGGTACACGTGGTGAAAAGCCCGCTGTAAAGGTCAGGGGAGGTGTGGACCCGCTCATTATACCGGCATTTAAGGATGTGGCTTCTTCCGCATCAGAAGGTGAAAAGGGTTTCGGCCTCACTGAGGCACCTGTCGCAACACGGGGTGGCGGAGGAGCGATGGCACCTTTTATTTTATTTGCCGGCGCCAGTTTCAACGAACTCAATTATGAAACTACCGATGATGAAGGCAATGGCGTCGGATCGTTGTCGTATTGTATTGCCAAATCATTCTCGGAAATGGAAGAGGGAATGACATACCGCTCTGTTTTCAATAAGGTGCAATCTACCATGTCAACAGTTGCACCCCGGCAAACACCAATGCTGGAAGGTGATATTGATTACCAGGTGTTTAATGGCACAATCGTTGAGCAGGAAGGTTACTTTATCGTCGACAGAATAATGAATGATAATGAGATCAGGATGAACGGTGGAAAGATAATGAACCTCTATGAAGGAGATGTGATTGGAGTTTATCCAAGCGGAACGATAAACAGCCTTGAAACTGAACCACTTTTCACCGGTAAAATTTCTCAGTCTGAAAGCTTTTCTTCCATTGTCCATTTTGATGATCCGCATGGAATAGAAAATAAACTCGATTACTGGCTGTTCGTAAAAGAGCAGAATTTTGAAAACCGCAAAATAGGTGTAGATATCGGGAAGGTAAATGACGCCCGGATAGATGCGCAGATCAGGGAACAACTCACAGGATTAAGCCTGATACGGATTTCCAATAATAATCCCGACCTGGTTGTTGAGGAATCCGGATCTGAAATCGTTGTTAAAACAGTTGCTGACGATATTGTCTTTGACAGGGTCAGTACCAGTGATTATGCTGCAGGTGATAAGAGTATTAATATTGTCAAAAGATTCGCCCAGACCAAGTTTATCAAGGAACTTAAAATGGATAATACGGATTACAGGGTGGAGATACGGCTCATCCCGGTCAAGGCAAAATTTGAAGGCGGCAAGATCATAGTTAAAGATACCCTCGATTTTGCAAAGTATGTTGAGGATGAGGCAGTCCCGACCTTTACCGAACGCGATCAGTTCCTGATAGAAGTTATTAATACAGGGAACAGAAGTGCTTATTTTAACATTATTGATATCCAGCCCGATGGATATATTAATCCGGTTGTACCTGCTCCCGGGAAAGATGGCAAGGAATATAAAATCGCACGCGGCCAGACATACATTGTCCCGGATGTCTTACTGGATGGCTTCTATGAGCCATACGGGACAGAGGTATTTAAAGTATTTGCATCCAAAGACCCGATCAACCTTTCACCAATCATAAACAGCAAAGGAGTTGGTACCCGCGGAGGGGGCAATCCGCTGGAAATGATCCTGCAGGATACCTTCCAGAACACCCGTGGACCAAAGGTTAAGGTTAGCAGCATGCCCTCCGGATCGTCGGGTTCAACGTATGAATATATTTTTAAGATTGGGAAGTAATTAGTAAGTTTATTCCATAATAACCGCAACTCAATGAAATTCATCTTTGATGTTGCGGTTTTTTTCGGTTATGAATCAGTTACAGGTCACTCTATTATTCCTGGTCTTATTATTTTCCTGCAACACCGGGAAACATTCCGGTGTAAAAGTTGAAATTACAGCAAATCAATCCGGTTATCAATTAATACGGGATGGGGAACCTTTTTATATTAAAGGTGCTGTAGCATGGAATAAATTCGGCCTGATTAAGCAGTATGGAGGTAATGCGGTCAGAACTTCTCCTCGCGGAAATCGATTGGAACTGGCTGATAGCTTTGGACTGGCTTGCATGGTGAATCTTCCCGTGGGTGCCGAAAGAGATGGGATGGAATACAACGATTCAATAGCGGTTCAGGACCAGTTTGAAAAGGTCGTTGGAATAGTCGAAAAGTATAAAGGCCTGGAATGCATCCTGTTCTGGTCACTCGGAAATGAACTTGACTGGATCCCTCCCGGAGTTCCATATAATAAAAAGGTATGGACCCATCTGAATAATCTTGCCATTAAGATCCATGAAATTGATCCCGGCCACCCGGTAATGACAACCATTGGTTCTGCTCACAAGGAAGTAATGGATGATATTATTAAAGGGGTTCCGGAGATTGACCTCCTTGGGTTTAATGAGTATGGAAATATACTGGAACTGGCTGGCCGGATCAGGGCATTTGGCTGGACAAAACCATATGTGATTACCGAATGGGGACCATCCGGCTTCTGGCAGGTCCCACATACATCATGGGATGCTCCAATCGAAGAGAGCAGTTCAGGGAAAGCTGATCTTTATAAAAGAAGATATGAAGGGGCTATCCTGGCAGATCAGGAGATGTGCCTTGGATCATTTGTGTTCCTCTGGAACCAGCACCAGGAAAGGACCCATACCTGGTTTGGAATGTTCGATGAAAATTGGCATGAAACAGAAGCAGTTGCTGTAATGCAGTACGAATGGACGGGTGAATGGCCCGGTAATATTGCCCCCGGGCTCGATTCCATTTTCATAGATGATCAGACTGCTTATGCATCCATTTTCCTGAAGGCAGGAAGTGCTCACTCGGGCAGCGTTTATGCCGGTGATCCGGACGGTGATGCGATGATATTTTTATGGGAAATCCTTCATGAGGGCACACAATTCCCATATGGGGGAAGAGGTGAAGAAAAACCGCACTCAGTTCCTGGATTGATTGCAGATTCCACAAAACAATTTATTCAATTCAATGCTCCGGAAACAGAGGGTGCATATCGCCTGTTTGTATATATATTTGATGGTCATAATCATTTTACTACAGCAAATATTCCATTTTATGTACTAAGAAATCCTGAAAAAAAATAAAGAATGAAAAGAGTAGCCTTTAAAATGAAACTATTTCCGGGAAAGAAAGATGAATATATCCGGAGGCATGCTGAAATCTGGCAGGAATTAACGCAATTGCTTAAGGATAATGGCATTTCAGATTACAGTATTTTCC
>CAYZEZ010000296.1:0-5675 GCA_964477295.1 uncultured Bacteroides sp.
TCGATCATAACTTCCTTACTAAGATAATTCTGTTCGAGATTTTCAGGCAGGGAAGCCAGGTTATCTTCTATATATGCTGCCCGGCCATACAGGCGAACAAGCTGAAAATAAGTCCAGGATCTCATCCCAATGAGCGCTCCCTTTACAAAATGGGCAATAAAATCATCATAGTCTTTGTCCATTTCACCTATTCTGTCAACATTGGCAAGGGTCTCGTTAATATTAACAATGACTTTGTAAAAATCAGCAGGATCAATAAACGGATTTCCGGAGGAGATATTCTGATTGTTGATTTCGTTTAAATATACATCAGCATTTGGAGTAACATCCATCATATCTGACCTGAGCCCGTCAAGCATTATAAATTCTGGCATTATATCCTGAAGTGGAATAATGGCCCCTTCCAGCGATGCAAGGCCATCAACAATGGACTTATAATGTTGATCAGGCGTGATCCTGTCACCAGCTTGCTCAGTGAAGAAATCTTCGCTGCATCCGAAGTTCATGACCAGCGCCACACTCAGAATGGTTAGATAATATGATTTTGTTCTTGCTCTCTTTTCCATTGTATTATAGTTTAACTAATTACAAGTCTAGTTTCAAGCCAATGATGAATGACCGTGTCTGGGGCATCATCCCGTAATCAACTCCCAGATAGAAGGGATTATTCAGGTACATAAAATCCGGATCATATCCTGTATACTTTGTGATCGTAAGAAGGTTGGTGGCCGTAATATAGATAACAACTCCCTTGTAAAATCCGGGCCTGGGTTGAAGATTATAGCTCAGGGTGAGTTGACGCAGACGGAGATACGATCCATCTTCTATCCACCGGTCGGAAAAAACGGTATTACCTGCCGGATCTCCATAACTGGCTCCAGGCATTGTGGAGCCTGTATTTGAGGTCGTCCATCTGTCGAGGACCGATACAGACTGGTTGCCGTAAGAATCCATCGCCTCGGACTTATACTTTATATAATTGAAAACATCATTGCCAAGGGAATAATTAAAATGAGCAGACAGCCCAAAATTTTTATACGACAATGAAGTGAAAATACTCCCAAAAAGATCCGGGTTTGGATCACCTATTATCATTTTATCAGAATTGTCAATGATATTATTTTGATCTGAATCGACAAATTTTATATCACCTGCCTGCATAAGTACTCCTTTCGGACCGGTAACAGATCCTGCTTCAGCGTCGGAAATTATACCATCGGTTTTGTAACCAAAATAGGCATTAACAGGATTCCCTTCTGAGGTAATAAACTGCGCACCGGTAATTGTAGTAATAATATTCTCTGAAGCCGGGTTAAGAAAGGTCAGGCTTTTAATTTTTGTCATTTGTTTGCTCGCCGAACCACCCACTGTCCATATAAAATCTCCGGACTTAAGGCGGGCATCAGCGGCAACTTCCAGACCACTGATTTCCAGTTTACCCCCATTATTATAATAAGTAGTAAATCCGAAGGTTGCCGGAAGCTGCTGCTGAATAATGAGGTTGTTCACATTGGACTTGTAGAGATCCACATGCATGTTTACTAATTGTCTGAGTATTGATAAATCAAGGCCGGCATTAATTGTATTCTTTTTTTCCAGCTCAAGATTTTTGTTTGGTATGATTTCGCGTGTAATCACGCCATCAGCATTCATTCTGCGAGTGGTATAGTATAATTTTGAATAATCATAAACATTGCTGAACATGTTGCCGGCAGCAGTATAAGATCCTCTCAGCTTAAGGTCTTCAAGCCAGCTAACCTGGTTCAGGAAACTTTCGGATGACAGCCGCCAGGCAGCTCCGACAGAAGGATAGAAATTGTACCTGTTATCGCTATTTGTGGCCGAATTTCCATCGTAGGAAAGGTTTGTACTCAGAAAGTATTTATTTCTGAAATTATAATTAAGGTTTGCAAAATAAGATACCCATACCAATCCCCTGTTATCGCCAACGGTTGAACGAAGGAAACTCCACTGTGCCCCGTCGCCCAGGCTTCTAAAATCGTCTGAGGGTGTATTCAAATCCTTGCTGAGATCGTACTTATAGCTATTTTCCATGTACCTGAATCCGGCAATTATTCCGATGGTGTGCCCTGAAGCCAATTTGTTAAAGTAGGTAAGTTTTGTATGATTCTGAGTTGAACGGAACTCATATACAAAATCACCTGGACTGTTGAATGCTGAATCAACCTGTACAATTCCGACATTAGGCAGGAAAATATTTTCGCGTGAATTATTAAAATTTATTCCAATAAGATTTGAGAGTGTGAAATGTTCATTAAACTTATACTGTGCCTTTATTGAACTTAGAAAATGATAATTCCGGTTACTGCCCATTGCATTGCTCACAATTACATTCGGGTTACTTACATTAAAAAAACCAACATCATCCAGATAGTTTAGTTGTTCACCTGTGGATTCATCCCTGGCAAAAGGAGCCATAACAGGCGGTTTACGAACTGCCGAGAGTATCGGGTTCTTCCATGCGCTCGGTCCCTGGTTTGCCAACTTGCTGTCTGCCAGTGATAGTTTTGCATTCGGTGTGATTGAAAATTTATCACTTAAATTGACCTCCCCGTTAATCCGCAGGTTAAACCTGGTATAGTTGGAATTTTCAATAATGCCTTTATGAGCAAGGTAACCGGTTGAAATATTATACGTAGCAATATCATCACCCCCTTTGATGAAAAAGTGGTACTTCGAAACCCTGGCTGGAGTGAATATTTCATCCTGCCAGTCGGTGCTGTTATTATACTTATAATAATCTTCCGATGATTCGTTGCCATTAAGCCAGGGAACCATGGAATTAATCTGGTCGTTATCAAATCCCTGTTTGCTTAATAATTCTCCGAAATAGTCCTTAAACTGAGAGGGATCAAGCACATCCTGTTTTTTTGGAACAAGGGAAATCCCCCCATAGGCTGAAAATTTAATTACCGTACTTGTTTCTGCTTTTTGCTCAGTGTTAATATTAATTACACCTCCGGAACTTGCAGCACCCAGATAAGAAACGCCATCTTTAAGTATGGAAAGATCAGATATATCATCTATATCCACGATATCAAAGGGATTAAATGAAAATCCCTCCATAAGACTATGCTGGGCATAGGTATAATCATAGATCATTCCATCAATAAAAAGTAATGGTTCAGAGTTTGCAAACAGAGATGAAATCCCGCGGTGGATCATAAAGGTCCGGTGTCCCGGCATACCCGATTGCTGAACCACCGACAGACCGGGCACTATCCCCTGGAGTGCCTGGTCGAATGAAGTAGCCTGGGTCAATTTTATGTCGTCTGCAGTAATCTTGGTTATCGCGAATGTTGCATCTTTAATAATCTCAGAGCCAACGGGGGAGTTTAAAGAATTATCGAGTGATTTGTACCGGGAGGAAACCAGCGTAACAGCTACGAAATCTCTCCCATTGAGGTAGATATTGCGTAAATTGTAATCTGGCAGGTTAATGATTAATTCGGCCTGCAGATCCGGTACAGCAATAGTAAAGGCCCCCTCTTCATCTGATTCTGAAATAGTACCAGTGCTGGAGACTGAAACAGAAACCTGGCTTAAAGGTAGTCCCGTGCTTGATTCTGTAACAACACCTGTTATATTAATCTCTGATGATTGAGCCAGCAAAGATTGAAAAAATATGCTGGAGAGAAACAGGTTGATCAGAAGAAAGCATGTCGGGTATCCGTATTTTTTTCTCATTTCGAGGCTGTATTAGATTATTTTGAATGGTATAGATTTAATTAACGGGTGTAAATATCAAGGTATCCCAGAAAAGCATACCCGGGCTAAGGGCAACCACTTTAACCGTATGCCGTTCGGTTTCGGTCCAGTTAAATTCACCCCAGCTGGTAGTTTCGGCAGGATCTGACATATCGATAATTGCAGTATTGACGCCATCAATATATACTGCATAATTAATATTGTTATTCCAAAGATTAGAGGTCAGATTATATTTGCCCTTCATAATTTTCGGTGTTGTAATTTCCACCCACCACCATCCGCTCATACTCAGGCAATCGTCATGCAACAGTTTTCCGGTATCATGGTCTTTAAAGTAGTACAATAAATAGTCGCCTTCCCATTTTATGTACTGGAATGTGTTTTGGCCGTCAAACCAGCGCATGTAGTATTTTCCAAAATAGTCTCCCTGTTTCAGGTCAAAATAGTCGGTGGTTTCAAAGACAATAGCTGTTGGATCCGGTTCAAAAACAGGCAGAAGGTCATCGATTGTATGCACCGTGCCATTCTTCGCCGGATAGTTTGACTGGTTGATAATAAATCCTGTATAGTCATCCGGACTCTTGCTATTAAGTTTGTAATCATCGGAAACATTAATTGATATATTGTTATCATAGGACAGAATAGGATAAACATGGGTGCCTAGTTCCAGGGTATTGAGGTAATAAGTTCCTCCCAGGCAATGATACTCCATAAACCTGTAAAAGCCATTTTCCAGTAAGGTAATCTTATCCGGGGCATCAGTAAAGTAGGAAATCAATTGATCAATAGTGTTAATGCCATACCTGTTGAATGTAGTATCGGCAACGGCAAGCAATGTAAATCTGGTCCGGGCCATTCTGTTACCATAAGTGAAATCAATAATTTCTAAAGTATCTTTAAGTTTTGTTCGTTTTAATCCTTCGGCAAATAATGAATAAGAAGGATTCGCTGCGATCAGTTCATAAACACTGAGTGTTACAGGTTCGATGACTTTATCAATTAAATGGATAACCCCATTGGCAGCAGGTACATCCCTGTCAATGATCTTACTGTACTTGTTAAGGATGATGTCTGCTCCATCGAATTCAGTAACCAGGTAATCGCCCAGGGCATTTAAATCACGAATTGAACCAAGACCGAAGTCGCCCGATTCGATTTTACTTGGCACCAGGTGGTTCAGGGCAAGATTTTCAAGATCAGTTTCTGAAAAATCGAGATAGGATGAAACACCCTTTTCTGCATAATAGGCTTCCATAACAGTATTTGATGGAAGGAACAGGGTAAATGGACCCCGAACGCTTAAAAGACTGCTTAATCCCGTGGCTTCCAATATTTCTGCAAATTCTGAGAATTCGGGATTACTGGCGACATAATCCGTAATTACCTGTTCACTCGATTTTACTTTCCATAAATCAGGATCTTGGTGGCAGCCAACCACTAACAACCCAATCATAAAAAACTGGGTACACTGTGTCAGAATTCGCAAAGCTAATTTTTTCATAACGATTTCTATTTTAGTTTTTTACCGGTCATAAAATGGATTTTGTTTCAGGTTCTGGTTATAAAGTAGCTCATGTTCTGCTATTGGCAAGTAATAGCTTAACGTATCGAAAACTTTGGTTCTCAAAATAGCTTGTTGTTTAATGTCAGCCCCTGAAAGGATCATATCGATAATAATATCTTTTTTTTCAAAGTTATTCCGTTTTGCAGCCCGCAGAAGGTCGAACCATCGTTTCCCTTCAAAAAGAAATTCCCTGCCCTTTTCATCCAGAATCGCTTCTCTTAAAAGTTCTTTGTCATTCTTCACTTCAAAATCCATTCCGGCACGCAACAACGTTTCACTGATTAATTCATTAGCCACACTAAATTGGTTTAGCTCAATGGATGCTTCTGCTTTCATCAGGATAATATCAGCATATCTGTACAATATCCAATTTGCATCACGT
>CAYZEZ010000297.1:0-5617 GCA_964477295.1 uncultured Bacteroides sp.
CGGCCGGCCAGCCGATCAGTAATTTTAAAAAGACATAGTAAAATATATCCCAGATGGCAAAGCTGTACAGGAACCAACCAAACTTCTCTGTTGGGGTTTTCCCAGCTATGAGCCCGATGGTCAGCAACATGATCAGCGTTGCCGCTTCCCTGATAATTTCTGTTATGGCAAGATCCGGCTCAATGGGAGCAAGCGGAAAGTCGAATCCGGCCGGATATAGTATCTCCCTCATATACACCACAACAGCACTTTCCAGATAACCCATGGCGATGCTGAACAGGGTGACCATGATCAATAGCCTCACCGGTATGCAGGGTGTGATTTTCACCGGCCAATCAGTTGAAAAGGTGCCCAGTGGAATGGTGCAGGATATTGTTTCATAACCTCCAGCTGAGCCAGGCGAAGTGCTTCCCGAGCCGAATGATTCTCCAGGAATTTGTAGAATTCTGTCATTAATATGGCGGTTGGCTGGTCGGCTACGCTCCAGAGGCTCACAATTACGGAAGGTGATCCTGCATATAAAAAGGCCCTGCTCAATCCAACTACCTCGTCCCCCTTACTGATATCTCCAAGCCCTGTCTGACAGGCGCTGAGGGTAACCAGACTGGCATGCAGGTCAAGACCAAAGACTTCATTTACAGTAAGGAGCCCGTCATCTTCGGGGGTGGGATTGAACAACAGGTAGGAATACATGGGTTGCTGGTAATCCATTAATCCATGCGTTGCCAGGTGGATGAAATTATAGCCGGAGGCATTGTTTTTCATAAATGTCTCGGAAGATTCCTGTTCAATTTTGACCTGCTTGTTGTCAAACAAACTGCTTATTTGTTCAACCTCATATGTAGTTCCCGGCAAACCGCTGAAATCACCGATGCTTAATTCACCCAGAGCCATGGCAAGCATCTTGTTGCCGGCACCGGGACTTTTTTCAGAACAGTAAACATATACACTGGCTGATGGTGAATAAAAGATTGAATGATTCTCAATGAGAAATTGTCCGTCGGGTGCCATGAGAGCCTGGAAAGGCAGGAAATGCAATGTCCCGTGCGGAACAATTCCAATACAAGTGTAATCCTTAAGGTTTTCATATACGGGCTGGATCAGCAGGTCATACATATATTTCAGTTGTTCTTTCGAGGACCTGCCAACAGCAGGACGGCCTGAAGGTGGCTGAAAACCCGGCTGGAATTCTCCAACCCGCCTGACTGCCCTGCGACTGTCAGCTACTTCCTTCGATATGCCGGATGAAGATATTTCACTTAAATGATGTGTTATTGAATTTTTGCTGATAATCATTGTGGCCAGGTAATCGTCTCCGATCCAGTAGGTTAACAGGGCTGTTTGGTCATCCAGGCTATTCCGGATTTCATCAATTCCCGGAGGATCAATATTGACCATGGAGCTGTACTCACTATTTATGAGTTTAATCCTTTCGAGCAGCCGGTCATATTCTTCCCTGGCGGCGATAAGCTCCTTTTCTACCTCGAATCTTGAAAGTCCCCGGCTGTCCCCCAGGTCATCTGCATGGATCAATTTGGCCAGGGAATTTATTTTCAGCCTGAGAACCTGTTCGCTTTTGATCAGCTCCTGGTCCGCACCCTGTTTTATTTCAATTTTCTGGTTGGCTATCATATCGAGAAAAGACCTTGCCCTTGCTCTTTCTGAATACAGAAAAGCATCTTCTGTTTGTCCGTTCTCCAGTAATATTTTTATAAGTTTATCATAGACCTTAACCTTATTCTCAATGTATTTTGTTTTGTATTCTTCTATCTTAAATTTCCCCCTGATTGATTCGATGATCTGTACGGCTTTTTCATAGGAAAAGATAGCGGAATCCTGTAAACCGGCCGCTTCGAATAATCTTCCTTCCTGGTATAAGATCTCCCAGCGTGTTTCATCCGATAAAGCCAGCCGGGCTGCCTCAGCCAGGTAGGCCTTAGCTGTTTCCTGGTTGTTCAGGGTGACATATATATCTCCCAGCCTGAGGTTTGCCTTAGCACTTCCTTCGGGTACGCCTGCTCCCTGGAAGTGGCTGGCTGCATTTTGATAATGGGTAATGGCAAGATCGGTATTCCCGGCTTCAAAATTTACCTCACCCTGGCGGAGAGCAAGTAATCCTGAGGCAACATCAGCACCGATGTTGTTGTAATATTCCTGGGCAGCATTGAGATTTCCCAGGCGCATGTCTGCTGAGGCTTGCAGGGCTGATGCCTGTATTTGGGCAGTATCCTGCAAATCGGCTGCCCGTCGATAATAGTTAACGGCATCCTGATAATCACCCAGATCTGCATAGGCATCACCAACTCCCATATTTGCCCAGATCATCTGGGGGATAATATTGGAATTATTTGCCTCATCCAGTGCATTCATTTTATGCCTTATGGCCTGTTCAAAATCTGCTGAGAGGGAATATGCCTCCCCCAGTGCCTGGTGTTGCCTGGAAGAACTTAGTTCCAGTTCTTCAGAGGACTTGAGCGATTCTTTAAGGTAAGTAATGCCTTCCGGAATTAAGCCCTGGTTAACAAATATATTCCCCTTGACGAGCCGGGCTTCCATCAGTCCAATCTGATCATTGTTTTTTTTATAGAGTGCCAGTGCTGATTCAGTATATTGTAAAGCATTGTTAAACTGTCCGAGGACCGAGTTAACCTGCGCAAGTGAAAGATAAGTGTCGGCTATGGAGCGCTGGTTCAATCCTTTAAGGCTGCTTTCCATTCCTTCATTTAGTCTGAGGGTATGTTCAAGCCTGGGGATCCCATGGACAAAATCTCCCATGTAGAGATAGATGTTGCCGGTCATCCTGTAATCTTCAATGAATTCAAGTGTGTTATCCTGGATGGAATCTGTTACCAGTGCCCTGTTGGCATACCCCAGGGCATCTTCATACTGCCCCAGCACCGAATGTCCCTGTGCAATTTTACGGCAGATGTCCGCCTCCATGTCCAGGTTGCGGAAAGTCCCCAGTTTCGCACTGGCAGAAAGGCAATTTTTATAATGTGTTATTGCCTGTTTATACTGGTGGTTATTGTGATAATAATCCCCCTGTTGCTGTTCCTGTGTGACAATAATGGACGGGGTTTTGCAACCAGCAGCAGCGATTATTAAAGAGATGACGGTTAAATATGCAAACAATTTCAGAGCCTCTCGGTACATGTAAAATTTATTTTTCCTAAACGATTAAAACAGGTATTGGATATTGATTGAGTACACCGGATCTGCTCCGGAATTATTCCCCAGCAGCGGGATCTGTACAATTTCGAACAGGCGGAATCTCCTGATCTGGAAATATATAGCGGGCTGATACTGGAAGGTCCAGCCAGCATCAGAAGTGCTTTCCGGATCATAGTAATATTTATTCTTCCCGAATACGTCGAAGCTTACATCGTTGACAAGTGCAATCCAATCGTTCAGATGGATCCCCAAACCTGCTGATGTATAAAGATGGTCACTTGTTTTGAACCTGATTGGATCTTCTTCAGGGAAAAATTGCTTCTCTCCCTCAAAGTTGTGGAAATAGGAAGCAAATAAAGTTACAGAATACGGGTAAACCGTTTTCTTCATCCGTACATTAAAATTTAGTGTATAATGACCAAAGCCTGTCGGTTGATCATACTCCAAATCATTTTTTATGTTGTATGGATTTTTTTTGCCGGTCGGAATTGTTAAAAATACTCCTAATGCTACAGATGGTTTAACCTGGGCCTCTTCAAGAATCTTCACCCAAAAACCTACATCCATATCAGACAGGCCTTTCCCGCTTGATTTATAGGAGATAATAGTATCATAATTAAGGCCGGGATGGACAAGCCTTCCTGAAACATAGTATCGATTATTACTAAAAGGTACTCTTACAGAGGCCTGTAACCAATCGGTCAAGCCATACTGAAGATCAAGGTTGTATGTCCATATCCTGGCATATGCGTTCGTTCCTAAAGCATAATTCTTATTCCCTTCATCATCAAAAAGCCTGTCTGTCATAATAAAAAATGCACCCATACCACTACGGAAGTAACCCTTTCTTAGTGTCTGTGGTTCAGTAATAATTGTCTGTTGTTTCAAATCTGAAGGATTGATCATTTCTTCAACCTGGGCACTCACCGGAGGGATGGCCGGAAGTATAAAGGCCAGAAGAGCTATGAGGTTAAACCTGTTCATGATCCATTAATTAAGTGAGTTATAACCCGACGAAATGAAATTAAAGCTAATCCCGATCTGAAATATCCACTGGCCATTGATGTTTTTTCCGGATACTGGTAATATTGTATGTTGCTCAATCCTGAGCATAGGGGATACAAGGATTTCATATCCGATAGATACCTGATTTAAAGCTTCGTCAAAATATCTTACCTTTTTGCCTGTTACATCGCTCCAGCCCCCTTTACTCTGGTATCCTCCAAAGGATCCTATGACAGTAAACCAGTTGATTGCCTGGAATGCAATTTCGCCATTATACTCTGTTTGATTACCGGGATGATAAATATAGATCTCTTTTTCATACTCAAACTGGTTATTCACCAGCCTGAAGTTCCAATCCGCAGATTCTCCATCTTTCATGCCTCCCAAATAATAAAAACTACCTGTGAAAGAAAGTTTGCTTAAACGTAATTTAAGTGAACTGCCAATCAGTCCTACAGGAACACCCGATCCAAACTTAAGATTGTACTTATATTTTAGGTCCGCTGATCCAGTAGTGGCATCCAGTATGTTATACGTATGAGATGGTTTGTCAGGTTCATGATCGAAAACCGGCAAATGGATACCGCCTGTAATAGTCCAGCTTATCCATTGAGTCTTAAAAGGGGCAGAAAGATCCAGCCCGAGGTAAATATCATCGAATCCTTTGTAGCGGTTGACTTCACTCTGGTATAAATATGCACCCAGGCTGGCAGTTGTTACATTTTGGCTTCTGACACCCATGGTTGCATAGTTTGCAGCTACTGTTAACTGGATGTAATCTAAAATACCCGCTTTTAAAGAAAATGGGAACATATGTTTGGCAGCTACCGACCCTTCAGTGGAAAGATCAATCTTTTCACCTCCGGGATCATACTTTCTGCTGATTATCGAAAAGTCATATCCTGTATTGAATTGCAATTGCCCCTTGTACATTGCAAGGGGTCTGTCGACATACCTTTCAGTTAACAGGGAATATATATCTCCGGTTTGAGAGAATGAATAATTAAAAAGACAAAAACAAAACAGATATGCAATTATTCTACTCATTTTTAATAGTTTCACGAGAGAATATTTTATTTATTTTATTGGTTCTATTCAGTGATATACAAATAAATACCGCTTTCAACAGTACCGAACCATAAGTTGCCATTATCATCCATTTCGGAACACAGGACCCTCTTATCCTCGAATTGGCCGGGTAATGTAATGCTGGTCATTACGGTCCCGTCAAATCTGACAATTCCCTTCCCGCCTGTTGTAAACCACATGTTCCTGTCCCTGTCTTCCACCATCGACCATACGCCTGCAACACTGGATCCATTGAACAAACTGATATATTCAAAACCCTGGCCATTATACCGGGTAAGATATTCTCCATGAAAGGAAGAAAACCAAATATCTCCCCAGGAATCTTCAAGAATGTTCGTAACCTTATTATTAT
>CAYZEZ010000298.1:0-5589 GCA_964477295.1 uncultured Bacteroides sp.
GGCCGGATCTCACCACTCTGGAATAGTGGAAGGTCCTGAAAATGGTAGTACAATGCATTCACAAGTGTCCCCGTATAATGGCTGATACCAGGATGGACAACCATACCTGCAGGTTTATTAAGGATGAGTAAATCTTCATCCTCGAACAGGATATTTAAGGGAATATTTTCAGGGGTGAGTTCAATTTTGCGCGGGGGGTGTGGCAGCAAGATGCTGATTTCCTCTTCCGGTTTAATTTTATAGTTGGATTTTACCGGTTTTCCATCCACGAGAATATTACCTGCTTCAGCTGCATTCTGGACCCTTGTCCGGGAGGTGTCAGCTAATCTGTCAACGAGATACTTATCGATCCGCAATGGTTGCTGGCCACGGTCGACAACTATACGGTGGTGCTCGAATAATTCCGATTGTTCAAGTTGTTCTTCAGTCATTGATAAACCTTACTGATTCTATCTGCAAAATACGGAAAAAATTGAAGAAGGTACTAGTTACGAGGTGTAAAGGGATGGGGCAAATGGTATGGAGCATGGAGCATGCCGGGGATCATGAGATACTAAGTTGCCTATTCTGAGATTATCAGCTTCGTGGTGAAGGCGGGTGTGGAATCGGAGTTTATGCGCAGAATATAAACACCGGGTTGCAGGGAGGAAACATTTATCCGGGAACGATCATAGAGCTGCCTGTAGATAAGGCTGCCCTGTATTGAGTAGATCTGTACATTGTACTGGTCTGCTTGTATTCCAGCTGGCCATTTTATGTTAATATAGTCCCTGGCCGGATTGGGATAGATCTCCGGTATTGCTTCGTGATGACTTTCAACGGCAGCCGGCCATGTTAATTTTCTACCCATCACAGGCCTCACCATAAGTGAGCCACTGAAAGATGAATTTGTCCACGACTGTCCCAGGTTGTAATAGATATTATCCTGATTCTGGTTATTGATATCAAATCCTACATTCAGGATGTCTGCTTTGGTTTTTATCCATCCTACATAAAATATATCATTGACCACCAGGGTAGTATCAAATCCATACGTCCGGAACTTATTGAGTTCATTGTAATATTCTTTCCTGTTTCCAGCCATACTGTAAATCAGTTCCCCCGGCTGGTTCAGTTCATCGTTATGATCCCAGACGGCCAGATTAAAATACATAGGTGTCTCATCGAGCGACCGGTTAAAATAGAACCTGATTCCCCTGAGTGTATCCTGCAGGTAAGACTTGAACCTGTATGCAACCGCTGCATTTTCTGTTCCCTCACCGCTTAAGCCGTAACCAAATTCTGCAGTCCCGTCATCATATGCGTAATAATCAGTGAAAAACTGAGTTCGCTTGACCGTATCGTTCCAACGGTAATCACCTGCTTCGGTGACCAGATAAGATTTGATTTCGAAAACCACTGAATCAGCACTGTAAAAATCAAATGGATAGTCAGGGGAGAAGGGATACTGTCCGGATTCTCCGGGATTAATGTTAATGGCACCTCCACTCTGGCTATAGGTTTGTCCCGAATACATATCCTTGATCTCCAGCATCCTGGTGATGTTTCTCACCACATCATCGTGGTTGTAATAGGAGATATCAAGCGATTCCCTCAGTTCTGTAAAGAAGGCAAGAGAGAAATGGGTCCAGGGGATTGCCTGGTAGTTCTTCATAAACGAGGGCAGGTTCCGTACCATAGACACGTCGCGAATGGATGTCAGGGAAGGAGACCTGGCTGTATCGAGTACAACATAATCGATGTTCCACTGGTCGACATTGGCATCGAAGGAAGGGAAACTCTGGCTGTTTGGGAGGCTTGCATAATTAGTGAACCTGAATTGAAATCCGGGATGGAGATATGCAGTATCATTTAAGTGAATAAATACCTGCTCGAATTCGACTACTGGCCCCCCGGGAACTGCCCATACCTTATTCCATCTAAACTGTTTGGGTGCATAGAACTCCAGCATCAGGGAGTCCCCCTCCTCAGGGTCATCTCCCAATCCCTGGGGCTGGTAGAAAAAGCTCAGGTAAATATCGTCCCGTCCGGGGTAATCCAGATTGATTAGCCTGGATGTTAAAAAGTCTGATTTAAATGGAGTATCCGTTTTCCCATTTAATTTTCCCTCATAATTTATAGCATCCAGTGTGGCCATACCAATAGACACAGGTGTGTTTGAGAAGGAATTATTAATGAATGCCATATTGTCGGTCCATTTGGCTGTATCGGGTGTTCCGGTGAGTCTTGAGAAATCGTCAATAAATGGTATTTCGATGGTGTCGAGAACTGAGGCCTTCAGCCTGCTGACCGGTGACAGGCTTAAATTGGTTTCAGGATTATAGGGTGGTGCCGAAACCAGTATTTCCTGGGAATATGCCGAAGAAAGGGTTAACCATGTAAGGATAAGGCAACAGAATATCTTCACGCTATTGTCCATCTTTCCCCACAGGTATTTCCTCTTCCGGAATAACAAAATCAGGGAGTTTGGTTGAATCGACCGTGAGCCAGATATCCACTGTAGATCCGAGATTAAGCAGGGATTCACTATCAAATACCGGCCGTTGTTTCCAGATAAATGCATTTAATGAATCTTCTTGTGTTTCCACTGTGCCATCGTAAATAATTGCTCCAAGGTTCAGATATCTGATGGTAATCTTGTCGATAGCGGCGCTCAGTTGTATTCCAATCAGATCGGGGGCCGCTGTTTTGTCATCACTCAGGCCGCGGCCCAGGATCAGGTCAATCACGGCTCCTTTGGGAATGGAATCGCCTTCTTCAATAACGTCATGATTGTATTTTTGTTGTAATACATTATTTACAGCAATATCAGGTACATAACTGAGTCTGCCGATTTTTAAACCGATTGTCTCTAATATTGCTCTTGCCCGCCGCAGGCTTACTCCAACTACATCAGGCATCCGGGTCATTTCGGGTATAACGGCATTGATTGTAAGGAAAATGGTTCGACCCTTTTTAACCTGGAATTCGGGCGGGGGATTCTGATCCACCACAGTTCCCCTCATATAGTCATTATTGTAAACAGAATCGACAATCTCATACTTTAACTCTTTTTCAAGAAGGATAGCTGAAACTTCTGTTTCATATTTACCCCGAAGGTCCGGAACGCTTAGCGCCTGGCCATGCCTTGTATAAATTCTTAAAGCCAGGAAAGTGACCAGCAACAGAAAAAACGATATTACAATGGCCAGGAAAAGGTGTTTGAAAAACAATCTGCTTATCAAGAATTTTAAAAAATCCATATTTCAATTATGAGAATTAAATATGTTCAGTCCACATCAGCACTACTTAAGCTTGCTTGCTATATTATAATAATAGTCAGCTTCTTCATTCTTGCCTAACTGTCTGTAAATCTCTGAAGCCGCCATATATGCAGGTTTAAAGTTTTGATTTATCTCTATTGCTTTCAGGAACCACCGGAGTGCCATATCCAAATCTTTTTGTCTTATATAAACCAGCCCAAGGTTATGATATGCCGACACAAATCGCTCATTGATCTGTGTTATCCGGAAGAAAACTTCAGTTGCCTCAACGTACATTTCCCGGTTAATATACATGATACCCATCATATTTAAGGCTTTGTCATAATTTGGGTATACTTCAAGGCATTGATTTATGGCTTTCTCAGCTTTATCGTATTGATGTGTGTCGATATATGCTTTGGCCAGAATGAGCAATGCCTGTTCATCTGCCGAATCCAGGGCAATAGACTGCTCCAGTAAATTTATCCCTTCCATGATATTTTTCTCCCGGATCAGTTTATTACCTTCCATAGCCAGTTTATTTGTTCTTTCCATTATGGCACAGACAGGAACATTGTCAACATAAATGGTATGAATAGTATTTTTGGCTGGCCAGAGACCGTTTTTCAGCTGATACGGATTGATGTAACTATTGGCATAGATGGCATAATCCCAATCAATAGTGCTTCTTTCATAATATCTTGTATAAACTGTCTGGACTTGACCCGTATAATTGCGAAAATAATAGTCAATATTCGAATTAGAAGCCACCAGGATGGGCTTTGAAGATTTATATTGTAAGGGTTTGATCTTGTTTTCAATGATCCATTCTGAGCCGGCCTTAAGTGAGTGAAAGTAATAATCCATTTCATATTCGCCAAGTGCGCCATTCGTTCCGCCGATCAATTCATTATAATAGATATATTCAAGCGGATGGTTAGCGACGATGTGTCTTAATGGTAAAAGGCAGAGAACGAGGAACAGGCCGGAAGAGATGTATTTCAGTATCCTTGGTTTAAGCAGTTTGTACAGCGTGACCAATCCAATGGATGCAGCTACTACCATTGATGGATAAACAAACATTGTATGTCTCCATCCACCATAAACATTTGATTCTTTATTAATGATATATATAACAGGGAAAATAAAAGAAAAAGAAATGATAAAGAGCCAGAGATAATTTATACTCTTTTTCATTTTATGAATCAGCAAGAAGAAAAGAACCAGACCTGCCAGTACAACGATGGGTATTGTAATTAATATATATTTCGGAACGTAATACCAGGGAGCCCGGTTCGACCATATGATCTTGCCCTCAAACAACTGCCTTATGCTGGTAGTGTAATTGGTCATTGTCCTCAGTGCAGTGATGGGATTGGTGAGTGGGGCCTCGTAAGCATATGGCCAGGTGGCAATTCCCAGGAAGTATCCAAGGATAGAGATAATGGCAAGGAATACAAATAATCTGCCCAGGCGTTGCATATTGGTTTTTGCGAAGAAGGAACCTCTCCGACTTGAAACCAGGAAATAAATCCCTGAAAATAAAAATAAATAGGCCACCAGCAGAAGGCCTCCTATCCTGACCCCGATGGCCAGTCCAATGCCAAGTGCAGTAAGGAGGGTGGTTGATATTGCAGGGCGGGGAAATTCTTTCAGGAATTTAATAATATAGTACAGTGTAAAGATAAATGCCATGGCAAAGGGTATGTCCTTTGGATTGTTAAAGGAATGCCCAAGGAACCTTGGCGAGAGAAATAACAATATCAGGGTAATGATCCCAGCCCTCCAGCCAGCCAATAGCGATGCAAGGAGTCCTGCAAAAAGGATAGCCAGCCAGCCAGCCCATCCGTTGAGTATATGCCTGACTTCGTATTCTTTTTCAACATGGAATACCTTGTTGACAATAACCGTAACCAGATCAAAGGCAGGACCATACAAATGTAACACAGAGTTATTATAATGGAGTGCTGATGTATCTTTTCCACCGGTAGCAAAATAATTAAATACATTCTGGCCATGCAGGTAGTGGAACCGCTGTTCATCACCAGAGATTCCACTGTCATAGCTCATAATGGGAATAATGATAAACAGGGCAAAGGCAATGGAAATAAATATCAACCTGAGGTAAGAAGGGCCGGATAAGAATGGGTACTTAAGATGTGGTTTAGACTTTAACTCTTTGATGGGCAGACCAATATGCCAGTAAATGAAAAATTGAAAACCTGATATAAATTTTTTTAAAATACCTCCAGTTTGTTGCTGAAAGGCCAGGAATGGTGAGTGATGGGCAATGGATATTTCTTCAAAGGAGATAGTAAGCTTCCTGATTTTTTTAAACAATTCGATC
>CAYZEZ010000299.1:0-5509 GCA_964477295.1 uncultured Bacteroides sp.
TATCGGTACTTCTATTGTTCTGTAAACCTTTTTAGGAGCATATATAATCTTGCCATCTTTTATGTTTTTGCTGGTTAACTGTGAAATCTCAGAGTATCCTAAACCAGTCATGCATCCAAAAAGGAACACATCTCTTACTAACATAGATTGTGAATCGCCTGATTTATAATTAATCAGCTTAGTCAGTTCCTCGGGTCCCAGGGTAAGATGTTCGACACTAACCTTTTCTTTTGCCGGCCTGATCTTTCGGTATTCCACATTTACTTTATACCCCTTTTCTGTAGCCCAGTTTAAAAACCATTTCAGGATATCCAGGTTCCGTTTTGAATAAGTTGTTTTATATCCCAAATCAGTGTGATACTGTAAGAAATTTCGGTAAAACGACATATTGATCGACTGAAAACTGATCCTGAAATACCTGTTCATCTTAATCAGGTGACTCTTTACTACTTGCAACCTCTTAACAGTCCCGTCAGTCCACCCCTTATCCCTGCCCTCAAAATCAACAAATTCATCCCAGGCCTTAAAAAAATCTTTATCGGCCCCTGAAATAAATGTTAATTTCTGCCTGATTTCTTGTATTGTAAGGATTTTCCTGACTATCCGTGCCTCCCGGATTATACTGATCACTTCATTCTCCATCGATGTTAATAACTCATTAATATCAACAGCTCCAGGTACATTTTTTTTTACCCTTTCATTCTTTTTATCCCAATTTACCAGGTCACAGTGCTCTCCTGTAAATACTCTCAGAAGAGATCCTTCATGCCAGTACTGTAGAAAAACAGGCAGACTATTCTCCCTCCCCTTTCTTCGATCGAGATAGAAATGGATTTTCATGGTAACAATATTAAAGTTAAAAATTAACTCTTCCAAATTATTACGTATATATTTACGTACATTTTAAAAATATTATATTAAATAAATATGGTATTAAATTATTGTTTAATAATTCATTAATTAAATATTAACAATATATTTTCAAAATTATATTTATTTTGATAATATAAAATAAATTCATTTTCAACAGGAATTATTGCTGAAACAAAATGAAGGAAATCCAGGTGTATATTCTTTAAATAATGTACGGGTGTGCCGGGTCTGCAGAATATATATTAGTCACGATAAACAGCTGTTTTTATCTGTTGCCTTGTAGAACAAGAACATGCTTATCCCATAGGAAATTTGTCGCCAGATGGTTATTCAGTGCTTAAAAGAAAAGCATGACACATGGCCATGCTTTCAGAAGATATAAACGATCCGGAAGGGGTTTGATCTATTTCCAGAAATAGATATAAAAAGCTAAAATCACTCCTATTATTATAAAAGAGTGAACCAGGTCCCAGTTTGAGTAGGAAGCCCTGGTTTCCGCCTTCTGCTCTTTTGATATTGAGGAATAAGTTAATCCTGCCAGTTTTTCATCGCTTGCACGTTTAGTGAAAAAACTTACAATTACCAGTACAACAATACAGAGGAAGAACAGGTATATTTCGTAGTGTAACCAGTTGGGCTCGACGAAAATACGGTAATACAGGGCATCGGCATTTAACCTGGCCCTAAATACATTCAAAGCCAGCCGAGTCATTCCTAAAGTAAATCCTGTTGACAAGGCGGTTAATCCTGCGGCAGGAGTGGCCCGTTTCCAGAATATACCCAGGAGGAATACGGATGCTATTCCGGGAGCCAGCAAGGACTGTACATCCTGAAGATATTCATACAAAACCTTTCCAATGCTTTTCATCACAGGGATCCATACAATACCCAGTATAACAATAACAGCTGTGGCAATCCGACCAACCACTACCAGGTGCTTTTCACTGGATTCAGGCTTGAATTTTTTGTAGAAATCGACAGTGAATAATATGGATGAAGAATTAAACAGGGAGGCCAGAGAACTCATCAGGGCTGCCACCAGGCCACCCACCACCATCCCTTTAAGGCCTATGGGTAACAATGTTGAGACCAGTACGGGGAAAGCAGCATCCGAGTTTTCCAGTACAATTATTCCCTTTTGGTTCAACGCATAGGCTATCATTCCCGGTATAAGGAATATAAATACAGGCAACAATTTAAGATACCCTCCGAATATAGCACCCCTCCTTGAATGAGTCATGTTCTTCCCTGATAATACCCGCTGGACAATATATTGGTCGGTACACCAGTACCAGAGACCAATGATAGCCGATCCCAGTAACACACCTGTCCATGGGAACTTAGGATCCTGAGGTGACCGGATCAGGCTCATCATACTGTCACCATAACCAGTTACATTTGCGTTGCATATTGTTTGCAATTCAACCCAGCCTCCTACCTTGATCAATCCGACAATAAGTATAACAATCGAACCGATCAGTAAAATAGGTGCCTGAAGCACTGAAGTAAACAACACTGCCTTCATACCTCCGATAACGGTATATATCCCTGTTATCACAACCAGACTCAGGGCACCGATCCAGAAAAAGTCAACCTGGTGCGTCGTTCCGAACAGGTTGAATGATATAAAATCGATACCCAGTACCTCCTTGAAAACAATGCCTCCTGCATATACAGTCACAGCTACTTTCGTAAGGACATAGCTGACCAATGAAATGATGGATAATAAGGTACGTGATCCTGAATTATACCTGCGTTCGAGGAATTCCGGCATGGTGAATACCATACTGCGCGCATAGAAAGGAACAAAAAACCAGCCGAGGATAAGAATAAACCAGGCATGCATTTCCCAGTGGGCCATTGCTATGCCACTTGAAGCGCCAGCACCTGCCAGGCCAACAAGGTGTTCTGAGCCAATGTTCGATGCAAAAATGGATGCACCGATAACCAACCATGAAGCATCCCTGCCAGCCAGGAAATAATCAGCCGATGTTTCCTCCTTCATTCTGCTCACCCATACTACGATAATTATAAGGCCCACGAAAAAGGCTCCTAATACGATCCAGTCAAGTGCATGAAAACCTACCATTGTTTAGAAATTTAGAATTTGGAATTTGGAATTGAATATAAATATAAATTTAAAATTAAATTTTCACAAGTATTTTGACTTTTGATCCGACAAATGCATAATACGCAATAAACACATAGCAAATCAGGGGAACGATCAAGGCCAGGGTCATACTTCCTGTATTATCAGCAATCAATCCCATAATGGGTGTTAAGGCAGCCCCACCAATAATAGCCATAAAAATCATCCCTCCAGCCAGTTTTGTATTGGGTCCCGGATTCTTAATACCAAGAGCAAAAATCGCCGGGAACATCAGCGACATAAAGAAACTTGTCAGCAGCACGGCCCATACACCGATCCAACCGGGATGTACAATACCGATAAAAGCCAGAAATAAATTAAAAATACTGAAAATCCCCATCAGCTTTCATGGCAGGTTTTCCATCCTTCTCCTGGAGGCCTGTTCCGTTAAGTGTGGCTGATCCGGAATTAATCAGGTGGATAATACCCTGTGCTGCAATCCCCTGCAGCGATTTACCTGTTACCCGCTTAACGGCATCCGGACTCCAGTAGGTCCTTACATCAGCAAATATTTGTGCTGTATTTGTAAGAAGGTGGCCAAATAACATTACCACACCATTCAGTGAATCGTTCTCAGTGGCCACCATATATGGCTGCCTGATACCAATCCAGTCAAACGAAGAATTCAGTATCGCTTCCATAAAATCACCATTGGGCAGGTGATCGGTCCATTGCCTATGGCCCTGGAATCCACTCAGTATGGCGTTCCTGCCAAGCGCTTCTTCCCCATAACCTAACCCGGCCAGCTGCGGATTACCAATCATCAGGTCCCGCATGATCATGGTCATTTTCACTACATATCCCCATGTTCCTTCCATCTCCTCCCTGCTTTCTTGCTTCTCAGGCAGATTCAGGTCTGCGCCTTCTATGCAATTATTCTTTACCCATGCAAGTGCTTTTTCAAATTCATCAGGATTAAAAATCCGTTCATATACTCTTCTCAATATCTCACTCATATCGACATACTCATTCCGCATACCCAGGTATTCCCTGAAAAAGCTTTCATCCACAATTGAACCAGCTATTCCCATGGATACAGATCCCACCGACAGGTACGATTTACCTTTCATGGTTGCAACGGCCAGGCCAGCTTTTGCAAACCTTAACAATTTTGTTTTTACATCATCGGGAATGGTTTGGTCGCCAGTATCCTGAACATCTCTTCCATCAATACCAAATGCAGGCATGCCTTTCTGGTTGTGTCCGGCCAGTG
This sequence comes from uncultured Bacteroides sp., assembly GCA_964477295.1. GTDB lineage: Bacteria > Bacteroidota > Bacteroidia > Bacteroidales > SM23-62 > CAYZEZ01. The sequence continues at coordinate 4,236 of CAYZEZ010000299.1, forward strand.
CAGCTGCCAGATATACTGCTCCCGGTCTTTCAGTACCGTTAAAACCCCAGATAGCTTTGGGTATTTCCGGATCCATGTCGATGGTCTCACTACCGTAGCACCAGCAAGGTGTTACGGTTTGCGATACACCTACACCTTCTTTTTTAATCTTCTCTGCAGTCATGGCGACTTCCGCCACACCTCCAATACATGAATCTGAAATTACGCATTCTACCGGCGAGCCGTCAGGATGAACCAGGTTTTCAGTAAAGAATTTAGCTACATTGACAACCATATTCATCGTTTTATCCTCAAGCGATTCTCTAACACCATCTATCCTGCCGTCGTCGATAGTAGGCCGGATGCCTATTTTGGGTAATGGTCCCCGCAAGCTGTTATTTCCTTTAGCCATGATTGATTTGTTATAAGATTTAGTTTTCAGATTCACACTTTGAAAACGCAAATTAAAACAACAGAAAACAGAAGTCAGAAATCAGAAGGGTGTGTGGAATGAAGGTGCGGATGTGGATTCCTTGCAACCGGTAACCTTTAACCCGTTGGCTGGGCCAACGGCAATTTGCCGGTGCCTGAAACTTGAAACATGCAACTTGTAACAATTTACAGGAGTTTATTAATTTTATATCTCAAATAAAATTTTATATCCGTCATGGAGAAAAAAGTTGTTGTCCTGGGAACAGGCCTGGTAGGAAACGCCATAGCCATAGATCTGGCTAAAAAGTACCATACTGCGGCTGTTGATATAAGTACAAAACATTTTGCAAAATTACAGCAGCATAAGGTTCACACCATCGTAGAGGATCTGACTGACCATTATGAACTGGCCCGTCTTATTTCCGAATATGATCTTGTGATCGGAGCGCTGCCAGGACACATGGGGTACAAAACCTTAAAAACAGTTATTGGAGCAGGGAAAGACATAGTCGATATATCCTTTATGCCCGAGGATTTCATGGTTCTTGATAAACTGGCCAAGAAGCACCAGGTGACTGCAGTAGTGGATTGTGGCGTTGCCCCGGGTATGGGAAACCTGATCCTGGGTCATCACAATGCCCGGATGAAAGTTCAATCCTTCACGTGTTATGTAGGCGGACTTCCACAAAAGCGTGCATGGCCATTTGAATATATGGCCGTATTCTCTCCGAGTGATGTTATAGAAGAATATACCAGGCCAGCCAGGTATGTTGAAAATGGACACCTGGTAACAAAGGATGCATTGTCGGATATTGAACTAGTTGAATTTGAGGATGTTGGGACGCTTGAAGCCTGGAACTCAG
>CAYZEZ010000300.1:0-5504 GCA_964477295.1 uncultured Bacteroides sp.
GTCACCCCTGTTGGGTCTCTGTGCTGAAACACCTGTAGCCATCAATATGGCAGCTGCTGTTAATAATACTATTCTTAGTCTCATTTCATTTTTTTTATAAAAATAGGCAAATAATTAGTTTTTTGCACATATGTGCATTATATTTGTAAAAAATATTTTATGTCCAGACCCAAATCAGATAGAATTGTACTGGAGCCACCTCTCTTTTCAGATTTCAAGCCGATAGGAGTCAGAGGACAGGATCTCGACCAGATACTGTTGACACTAGATGAATTTGAAGCATTTCGCCTGGCTGATGATATCGGCCTGTCGCATGCTGAAGCAGCTGATGAAATGGAGATATCCCGGTCAACGTTTACACGGCTTATTGAAAAGGCCAGGAAAAAAATAGCTGAATTTATTATTCAGGGAAAGTTGCTTACGATTGAGGGGGGCAGCATTCATTTCAGAAATAATATTATTCGTTGTCAGAGTTGTGGTCATATGTTCAAAATAAATATTAATTCAATCGTAACAGAATGTCCGGCCTGTCATTCAAAGAACCTGATTAATCTGGCAGGTGGTTTCGGGCATGGAAAATGTTGCCATTTTAACTATAAAAAAAGAGGGAGGTAATTATGCCTAGAGGTGACAGAACAGGGCCGTATGGAGAAGGCCCCAGAACAGGAAGACAAATGGGATATTGCGTCGGCAATGAACATCCGGGATTTATTAACATGGGTCAAAACCGGGGAAGAGGATTTGGAAGAAGGTTCCGGGGTGGTTTTGGTTATGGAAGAGGATTCGGTCCCGGATTCAATTATGGCCCGGATAACTATTATCAGGGGGGTATCCCTGATGTTTCAGAAAAGACAATGATCGAAAATGAGATCCGGATTCTCAAGGACCAATTGTCTTCTTTAGAAGAACGCCTCTCCAGGATCGGAGAGGAGAAATGATAATTAATTAAACAGGCCAGGTTAGGTTTTGCCAGTTTTTTTAGTTAAGTGAATAATTATGATCTAAAATCAAGTAAAATGAATGGTTCTGGAAAAGGAAGGAATATGGGGCAAGGTAAGGGTGAAGGCCGGGGCGGCGGTCGTGGCCGCAATAAAGGCGGTGCCTATGGTGCCGGTGGATACTGCATTTGTGCAAAATGTGGAGAAAAAGTCCCTCACCAGAGAGGTATAAAGTGCACTAAGTTAAAATGCCCCGGATGCGGACATACTATGATAAGAGAAGAGTTGCTCAGGGATAAGAGACAATCCAAATCCTGAATTACTCTTTCTATAAAATTATTAGCTCCTGGTCAAAACGAAACAGTGCTTTGATACTGTTGATATGGAATTTGTATGGCCCCGCTGATCTGATATTCCAAAATAATCTAATAATCAATCCAGTAAAAAAAAGAAAAACATGAAAAAGTTTGCTATTCCTACTGTAAATAAAATGTTGACACCCCATTTTGGCCATTGTGAAAATTTTGCGATCGTTTCAACGGAGAATGATAATATTATAAGTATTCAATTCATTGATCCTCCTGTGCATCAACCAGGAGCCTATCCAAAGTTTCTGGCCGACCAGGGAGTCAATGTCATTATTTCGGGAGGAATGGGCATAAAAGCCCAGGAACTTTTTGCACAAAACAACATTGAGGTTTGTATTGGTGTTTCAAGCAATTCACCTCAATACATTGTTGAACAATATTTACAGAATCAACTGGAAACCGGCCAAAACCTATGTGATCATTAAAAATGAAAATTACGGTCGCCAGCGGTAAGGGAGGGACAGGTAAAACTACCATATCAACTAACCTTGCAAGTTATATTGCCAGGGAGAAAAAAGTTATCCTGGCAGACCTTGATGTGGAGGAACCAAATTCAGGATTATTTATTAAAGGAAGGCTGATACGAAAAGAAGATAAATTTAAACCGATCCCGGAATGGATTGAGGATAATTGTACATTATGCGGGAATTGTCAGGAGGTATGCAATTTCAATGCAGTGATCCAGCTTGGCCCGACCATCCTGGTCTTCCCTCAATTATGCCACGGATGTTTTGCCTGCGCAGAACTATGTCCTTCGTCCGCACTTACCATGGTCCCTCAAAAAATGGGTGAACTTCAACATTTTGAAAACGGAAAGTTGAGTTTTATCGAAAGCAGGCTTGATATTGGCCAGGAGCAGGCGACTCAACTTATATCCCAAACAAATAAATATATTGATGAGCACTTTGCCGATAATATCATTAAAATATATGATTCTCCCCCCGGCACATCCTGTCCTGTAATAGAAGCGGTAAAAGATGCCGATTTTGTGGTTTTGGTTACAGAACCAACACCCTTTGGACTCCATGATCTGAAATTGGCGGTTGAGACCATGAGGAAGCTGGAGAAAAAATGTGGGGTTGTGATTAACCGCCATGGTATCGGGAACTATGAAGTGATGAATTATTGCCATAATGAGAACATCCCTGTAATTTCTAAAATCCCTAACGAACGCAGAATTGCTGAGTTATATTCCCGTGGTAAATTGATTTATACGGAGATTCCGGAAATGAAAAAACAGATGGAAATCATCCGTGACTATATTATGAATAATGTAAGCAGAAAATGAAGGAAATCGTTGTCATATCGGGGAAGGGAGGAACAGGGAAAACCTCAATAGCAGCATCTTTTGCCTGTCTTGGCGGGAAGGAGGCAATCATAGCGGATTGTGATGTAGATGCGGCAGACATGCATCTCCTGCTGCAACCGGAATATAATAAATCAGAAGATTTCTACAGCGGAGAACTGGCTATAATTAACCAGGACAGTTGTACGCAATGTGGAAAATGTTTTAATACATGCCGTTTTAATGCCATCTCACATATTGATGACATGTTCCTTATAGATCCCCTGGATTGTGAAGGATGTGGTTATTGTAGCCGCGTTTGCCCTGAAAATGCTATTAATAATGAAATTCAAAATGCTGGTCTGTGGTATATATCAAATATCAAAACCGGCAGTATAATGGTTCATGCCAGACTTGGAATTGGTGCAGACAATTCCGGGAAACTTGTCGCTAAAGTCAAGAATGAAGCCAGGAGCATTGCAAAAGTTAACAACAAAGACTGGATCCTGATTGATGGTTCTCCCGGCATCGGGTGCCCTGTCATTTCATCACTCTCAGGAGCAGACTTTGCAGTAATGGTCACTGAGCCAACTGTTTCAGGGCTGCATGATTTGAAAAGGGTGTTCGAATTAGTTAAGAAATTTAAAATCAGGACAGGTTGCATCATTAATAAATCAGACCTGAATATCCCGGTAACCGAAAAAATTAAAACCTTTTTAAAGGAGGAGAATATTCTGCATCTCGCCAACCTGCCATACGATGAAACTTTCACAGAATCAATGACATACGGACAGACAATTGTTGAATTCTCAGATAATAACCTTACAGGTATTCTATCAGATGCCTGGAATAAAATAAAACAAACATTATGCGAATAGCTTTTACATCAAAAGGGACAAATTGGGATTCCATGATGGATCCCAGGTTTGGACGGACTGAATTTCTTCTGATCTATGATGAAGAAAAAAATAAACTCACCCATTTTGATAACCGGGCGATTGAAGACGAAGCCCATGGTGCAGGACCTAAAACTGCACAAAAATTGTTTAAACTGAAGGCAGATGTCCTGATCACCGGCAATGGTCCGGGTGATAATGCCGCAAGTGTCCTTGCCAAAGCGAAAATAATGATTTATACGGGAGCAGGTGACCTGACCGTCAAGGAAGCGTTTGATGCCTATAAAAAGGATTCACTGGAAAAATATTAGCCGGAAAGTGAAAAAAATTGGAATCATTATTTGTGACCGTTACCGTGATTGTGGTGGCGGTAAATGCTTCAGGGCCATGTATAACAGGGAGGGGGCATTTGATATTTACAAAAAAGATGTTCCTGTTGAAGTGATCGGATATGCAAATTGTGGTGGCTGCCCGGGCGGTAACATAGAATACGTTCCGGAAGAGATGAAGAAAAATGGTGCAGAAGTTATTCACCTGGCCACGGGATTTGTTGTTGGATACCCACCCTGTCCTTACATCAAACATTTCCAGGATTTCATCAGGGAAAAATACGATATGAAAGTAGTCGTTGGCACACATCCCATACCACAAAAATACTTTGAGACACATTCGAAGCTTGGAACATGGAAATCAGAGAGCTGGAAAAAGCTGATTAAGCCTACATTAGCAACGGAGAAGATCAGACTATTGTACAATTAATAAAACATATTGAAACTTACACCTGGTTTATCCAGACATAATTATTATTCCTTCCTGTGGCATGCTTCTTTTCTGGCCCTTGCACAGAATTTCATGGATGTTGATACGGTTATACCGGCCATGCTGGTGGAAGCAGGAGGTAACGGATTGCATATTGGCTTGATGACGTCAATTATGCTGGGCGGTTCAAGTTTTACCCAGTTGATCTTTGCTCCGTTCATCAGCAATTATCCCTACAAGAAAAAATTTCTGCTGCTGGGCATTAATGCAAGGATTCTTTCACTGCTGATTATGAGTATCATGCTGTATTTTTCACTCAAAGGAGAATACACTATCTGGCTAATATTTATGCTTATAACATTTTTTTCACTCGGGGGCGCTTTTGCCAATGTTAGTTACACTGATATCCTTGGAAAATCAGTTGATCAATCTACCAGAAAATCATTTTTTTCAGTAAAACAGGTTGTTACGGGTTTGGTGCTGTTCTTTTCTGCTTTCCTTGCTAAAAAGGTGATTACATTTGAAGACTTTCCCCTGAATTATGCTTACATGTTTTTTATCGGTTTTCTGGCCCTTTTTATCGCATCGCTGGGATTCTGGCAATTGAAAGAACGCGAGCCTTCAAGAATGATTATAAAAAGTCCCAGGCATTTCATGTCCTTAATAAAAACCGAATTATCACAAAACAAAAAGCTTGTATATTTTCTTGGATTCATCAATACGATGGGAGTCAGTATTACGCTCTTACCTTTCATTATACTGTATGCCAAAGAAATGTATCACACCCAAAGTCATGATACCGGTATGTTCCTTCTTTATAAAGTAATCGGGAGTGTTGCCATAGGTTTTGTACTGTTTATTATAAACAAAAAATTCAAATACCGATACCTGCTTTATGGTAATGTATTCCTGGTTGTATCAGTTCTGTTAGTTCTCCTTTTATTACCAGGCACACCACCCTTTTTATTTATTTTTTTAACAGGTGGTATTATTGTTTCCATGTATTTAATATCCATGAATGGAGTATTGCTTGAAATATCAGGTACTGAAAACAGGGCCCTCTATGCAGGTATGGCAGGAGCGGGCAATATTCTGCCAGCCATATTCCCCTTATTGGGCGGGTGGATTATAGAACGGTCAGGGTATCCGATATTCCTGATTTTATTTATGTCTATTATTCTGATTTCGCTGTTTTTTATCTATAAACTTGATTGCAGAAAATGAATTCGCAAAAATGAATACCGAGTTTAGATGTATA
>CAYZEZ010000301.1:0-5501 GCA_964477295.1 uncultured Bacteroides sp.
GTTACAGGTTGCAAGTTACAAAATCAGTTGCCGTTGGTTTCAACCAACGGGTTACAGGCGCCAACTGGAACTTAAATAATTAAAATAAAGATAACAAATCTGTATATTTTCTATACACTCATGTAAAAATATTATACACTTCATGTTTTATAGCATACTGCAAGTTTCTAATTACCTGGAAGTTAAGATTCTGGCATAATGATTGGCTATATTCTACCGAGCAACCTTAAATTCAGGGGTTTTAGAGTATCCCCGCTCATACTTTCCTTTTATATAACATCAGAGCCACAAAGAAGTTGTTTTTTTAAGCAACTTCTTTTTTTTGGTATTATCTTTGTGTAAAAGAAATAAAATTATCACCATGAAAAAAGCGCTGGTTCTTTCATTGGTCATGACCCTGATTTTAGCCTCCAATATGTTCTCCCAGGAGAACTACAGGGTTATTAAGGTAAACGGCCAGATCATTTATGTTAACACCGGGAACAACATGGCCCAGGGCGATGTATTTGCGGAAGATGAGAATCTTTCCTTCCAGACCCAGAATTCGAGGGCCGCAGTGATCAATCCCAATACGGGACGGTTCATTCTTACCCCTGAAAATTACGATGATCTGTCGTCCGGCAACTCCAATTTTCTGCCGGCCATGAGCAACCTGAGCACCCGTGGGGGAGCTATCAATAATCAGGCAGATCTGGAGAACCAGTTCAGTGAGTATCTTACCATTATCCATTCAGCCAGCTATCATATCAATCCAAATGCCTTCCCGATGAATGAAAATAATTTCTTCTACCTGACATTTAATTACCAGGGTGAAGACATTAATAAAAAGCTGGATTCTGATGGGACCAAACTTGTTCTTTCCAGGGAAAGCATATTGTCCGTTGACGGCAATCCGATACCCGGACTGGATGTACCGGTCGTGACACTCAACTACATGAGAGATGGAGAGCCTTCCTATATCAGTGATTTTGTCCTGACATTCCCAGATCCTGATGAGCTTAATCCTGAGATTCAGATCATCCTGGATGAATCAAAAGAAAAGTCCTACAATGCAAAAGTAAACGACATCTCCGGATATATCTTTGAATTTTACGGGAAACCGGATAAGGAAGATGTGATGGATTATCTCGAGGAGGAGTTTGGGTTGAAAAAGGAATAGTTATTGGGGCGTTGCCCCAAACCCCACTTACTATTTTTCTTATGCGGGTCATCATCTGTTATTCGCGGATAAGTCTTAACTTTATTCCAAACCCAATATCCAAATCCCATGAAATTCAAAATCATTGCCGGGCTGCTGTTCTTTGGCCTCATTCACCTTGCCACCTATTCCCAGAACATTAAACTGCCAGTTACCAACTATACCAATAAGGAATACGGGCGTGGACACCAGGAGACCAACTATTCCATTATCCTGGATGACCGTGATGTGGTTTATGCCGGGAATGCAAACGGTATCCTGGAATATGATGGAAGGTCATGGCGTTTTATCCCGGTCAGGCGGGGAGCTTATGTCACATCATTGGCAAAAGACCGGAACGGGACGATCTATGTCGGTTCACAAAATGATTTTGGCTACCTGGCACCCGATGAAACTGGCAATCTCAAATATATTTCTCTCTCTCAATCGCTTCCCGAAGACGACCAGTTTTTCACCACCGTATGGAAAACATGGGCCGGTAACGGTAAAGTATATTTCCAGGCATATGAATGTATATATATCATGGAGGATGATTCCATTCAGGCCGTCTGGCCCGATTATTCGTTCCACACCTCTTTCCTGGTTAATGGTCATTTTTATGTCAGGCAACGCCAGGTTGGATTGATGCAATGGGGAAATGACCAATTTCAAAAGGTCCCCGGTGGAGAGATGTTTGCTGATCTTGGAATCTTTGCGATGCTTCCACTTCAGAACAGCAACAAGATCTTTATCGCTACTATGGAAAAAGGTTTTTTCGTTTATGATCCGGATCTTTCTTCGGGAAGCATTTCTCCCATACACACACAGAATGATGTTTTCCTGAACGGGGCAGGACTTTTTGGAGGTATCGCACTGGATGATGGCAACTTTGCTTTCAATTCGCTCAATGAAGGGGTCATCATTACCGATACGAAAGGAAAAATAATTAACATCATTAATCAGAATTCCGGACTGAGGGTCAACGATGTAAAGCAGATTTATCAGGACCGCAGCAAAAACATCTGGAGTGCAATGAACAATGGAATTGCAAGGATAGACTACGCGTCCCCCCTGTCATACTACAAGGAAGAATCGGGATTGAGTGGAAATATCAATGCCGTAATCAGGCACAACGGGCTTATCTATGCCGGGACAACCAATGGCCTTTTTATCCAGAATAGCAACAGGCAGCTCACACGGTCGATTGAATTCGAACAATTACCCCATTTTACACACCAGGTATGGGACCTGGTCGAAACAGGCCGCGAGCTTTTCATCGCCACAAATGACGGCCTGTATCAGCTGGAGGGCAATAACATAACGAGGATCTCGGAAATGGACGCCTTCACACTGCTGTATCTGCCTGAAAAACAAATCTTGTTTGTCGGAGGAAACCATGGATTATCGGCCTTTCAAAAGAAGCTCTTCTGGAGGCAGGTGATGCTGTTTGAGGATATCCATGCAGAAATCAAGGAGATCTGTGAAAACAAAAGTACCCTGTATGAAGGGACGGAGCTATGGTTGGGAACCAGTTTCCAGGGAGCTATTAAGGTTGTAGTAAACGATGATCTCTCCCACAAAACTTTTAATTATAATGAATCGGATGGCCTTACGAAAGGTCCGGTTCTGCCATTCTCTATAAATGATTCTGTTCTATTTGGCACCAATGCAGGTCTTTTCAGTTTTTATGACGAAGAGATTATCAAACTTGACCTTCCCGATTCACTGCGTGATGATCCATTAAATTACAGGGGATTCTTTTCAGGGAAAAATCTGTATAATCACTCGTTTACAACACCGGTCTATTTAATTGTCGAAGATCCTGAAAGAATATGGGTTGACATAGATAATTACCTCGGTTATGTTCCGGACGCAATGACTGATACGATTATTTCCAGACCATTCAGGGGAATTGACCTGGGGAGGATCACCTGCATTTATCCCGACGGACAGGGGGTATGCTGGATTGGTGCTGCGGATGGACTGATCAGGTTTCAGCTGGATTATACTAAAAATTTTGGACAGGATTTCCATACCCTGATCCGTGAGGTAACTGCCAGGACAGATTCTCTTGTCTTTAATGGCGCTTTCAAGGCCGGCAGTGAAATTGGAGAGAAACCTGTCATATCATTGCAACAGCCGGAAGGATATTTTCCTGTTTTGTCGTATGGATGGAATGATATCCGGTTCCAGTATGCAGCACCATTTTACGATGACGAATCAAAAACGAGCTATTCCTATTATCTTGAGGGACATGATGAAACTTTTTCTGCCTGGTCGGATCAATCCTTTGTGAACTATACCAACCTCAGTGCAGGGGACTATACATTCCGGATTAAATCAAGAAATATTTACGGGGTGGAAAGTAACACGGCTACCTTTGCCTTTTCCATAGGTCCCCCATGGTACCAGACGATATGGGCATTTGCTGGTTATTTCGTCCTGTTAGTGCTTATTATTTATATTGCCATCCAGATTGCGCTGGTCAGGTTAAAAAGAAAAAATGAGAGACTTGAACAGATCGTCAGGGAAAGAACCGCTGAGATCAGGGAAAAGAATATTGTGCTGGAGGAACAGAAGAAGGAGATCACCGACAGCATTCATTATGCCAAGCGTATCCAGACAGCCGTTATGCCCAATATAGAAACCATCAGGAAGAAAGTCCCGGAATATTTCATCCTGTTCAAGCCAAGGGATATTGTAAGCGGCGACTTTTACTGGCTGGCCGACAAAGGCAACAAGATTATCATTGTGGCGGCAGATTGCACAGGCCATGGCGTACCCGGGGCTTTTATGAGCATGCTGGGTGTAAGCTTCCTGAATAAAATAGTGAATGAAAAAAACATTTTTTCGGCGGGAATTATCCTTGACCAGCTGCGTGAAAATGTAATCACCGCCCTGTCGCAAAAAGGGGCCGAAGGGGAGCAGAAAGACGGGATGGATATGGGATTGTGCGTGATCGATTTCGAAAAGAAAAACATGGAATTCTCAGGGGCACAAAACTCATTGTATATGATCCGTAATGATGAACTGGATGAAACAAAGGCAGACCGGATGCCGGTTGCCTATTATGAGAAACTCGATCATTTCATCGGTCATACCATTGACCTTAAACCAGGTGACCGTTTTTATATGTTTTCCGACGGTTATGCCGACCAGTTTGGCGGTCCCAATGGGAAAAAGTTCATGTACAAATCCTTTAAAAACCTGCTCCTGTCGATCCATGATAAGCCGATGTCGGAGCAGAAAGAGATCCTCAACCAGACCATTGAAGATTGGAAAGCAGTTCCCGATCCGGATGGCAAACCGCATGAGCAGGTGGATGATATCCTCATCGTAGGGGTTCACATCGATTGAATAAAAAGAATATGAACTCAGATTAATGATTAACGATTTACGATTCTTGAAGTGAAGAGGAAGAGAAGATCTCAGATTAATGATTAACGATTTACGATTCTTGAAGTGAAGAAAATAGAATTGCAAATTCCCACCATGCTATACCGGGCCGCTATAATTCTGTCCATCCTGGTCCATTTCACCATGATCCATGGCCAGGACAGCCTTCATTTGCGCCCCAAAGTTGGACTGGTGCTTAGCGGAGGCGCGGCACATGGGATCGCTCATGTTGGCGTTTTGAAGGTGCTGGAAGAGGCCGGGTTAACCATCGATTATATCGGTGGGACGAGCATGGGAGCAATTATTGGAGGATTATATGCATCTGGCTATTCAGCCGGCGACCTGGAGGATCTGACAAAAAACCTGGATTGGGATAAACTGCTTTCCGATGCAATTCCAAGAAACAAAATATCAATCGAAGAAAAACCCGATAACGACCGGTTTATCGTTTCTATTCCGTTCAGGGAGAGAAAGGTATCCTTTCCTACGGGTGTCATTTCCGGACAAAATATTGAGAACACGTTAAGCAAGCTGTTTGCAAATGTTTATGAAATCCGGGATTTTAATGACCTGCCCATACCCTTTCTCTGCATCGGTGTGGATATTGCAACAGGGGAACAGGTAGTTTTCAGGGAAGGATATCTGCCCGAAGTCCTGAGGGCCAGCATGGCCATCCCTTCCGTATTCTCCGCTGTGGAATACCATGACAAATTGCTGGTGGATGGCGGATTGGTAAATAATTTCCCTGTTTCCGATGTTAAAAAAATGGGTGCAGATATCCTGATTGGAGTGGATGTGGGATACGACTGGTCGTCAAAAGAGGAAATCAATGATCTGTTTAAGGTCTTTGAACAATCAGTATTCCTGGCATCTCAAGCCACGAATGCAAAAAACCGGGCTTTATGCGACCTGTACATTAAACCCAACC
>CAYZEZ010000302.1:0-5495 GCA_964477295.1 uncultured Bacteroides sp.
GTTTGTTCCTGAACAAAAAGACTGTCTAAAATTATCCCGTCAGAATATACCTCCAAGTCAGCCCAAATGCTGGTATTGTCACTGACAATCCTATCGATGACATTATCAATCCTTCCTGCAATTATTAAATTATTGCCTGCAATAACAGTATGTATATTATTTAATTTCAGAAACTTATTATAATCAAGGGATCCCGATAGGTTATTAATTCCAATCTGCTCATTCCTATATTTCAGTTGAATATCCTCCAGGAAAATTGTTCCATTGAAATCCCAGTTTAACAGGTCCTGTTTTTGTATATTAAATGGAGTCTTTTGCTTGCCCTTAATAACCATCTGGGTTTTAACATTACCGCTGAAATATTCAAAAGGGTCAGATCCAAATAACCGGAGTAAATGTTCCAGTTGGAAATCTGCTTTTAATGAATAAATAAATTCAGGATACTGGAAGTTCAATAGTTTGAAGGAGCCACCGAACCTGGATGTGAGGAATTTGAATGATACATTGTCCAATGAAAGTTCTGACGTGGATGCGTTGTTAGCAAGGCCATTGGAGTATGTTCCATCCAATCGGATATTATTAAGGTTCAGGCCTTTATCTTTAATATAAAGCTGACCCTCATCCAGCTTAAACTGAATTTCTATGGAAGGGCGTGAAGATATTCCGATGGCACCGGAGATACTGGTACCTATATTAATATTACCAGATAGTTTTGCTTTGTTTTTTATGTATGATAATTGATCTGGAAGGTGATCCAGCAGAGAGGAGGCATTTAGATTCTTACCATCAATAGATAGAGACAGGATGGTTTGGGCAGATTTACTTATTCTCCCCTGAACTGTAAATTCAAGATCATCCAGGTTTACATTGCCACCGGACAGATTGTAGGATCCATTTTGATAGAATAACTTTGCATGGGATTGGATATCTGTATTTTGCAGATAAACAATATTGTCAGCAGAAAATAATTCGATGTGGCCCAGTAATTTTTCTGAAACATTATACTCCTCATTTTGAAAATCACCTTTTATATTAAGGCGGTGGATAGTTCCTTGTAACCGGGACTGTTTAGTCAGGTTTATCTGGAGTAAACCAATATCATTGATCTTTACATTTTGCAGGTTAAGAATAAATTTTGCATCCTGATCCTGTACCTTTTCCTTCCAGATAATAAAATTGCTCTTACCGGCCAGATCAATGAAGAGATTAGCATCCCCTTTACTAATATGCACTTCTCTAACCTCATACCTCTGGTGTATCAATCCTTTCAGGCCGAACTGGAAAAAAACATCTTTTAGAAACAGGAGGGTATCTGTATTTTGACCCTGAAATTGTTCAGCATTAAATCCTGTAACGGATGGGATATATACATTTTTAAAATGCACCGATGCATCCGGGAATTTCCGGAACAGGGTCAGGTCAATTTCATCAACTGATACCGGCGATTCTATATGTTTATTCAACTCTTGGATGGCATACCTGCAAATCTCCTCTTCATATAATTTAGATACAACGACTCCTGCGATTATTAATAATCCGAGAATGAGAAGCAGTATAAGCGATATGTTCCTGATTGTTTTCAAACTAATCAGAAGTTAATTTCCTGTTTCTAAAACGTATGACCTATAGCAAAAAGTCTAATTGGTCTCCAGGTTTGTATTCCCGGGGGGTATTTCCATACCTGAAAATCCTGAGTTCTCTGTTGCCCAACAGATTAATCTCTTTGTTTTCAATTCTGAACAAAGTGCCTTCACGTAATCCAGCAACGGTAATATTTCGGTTTGTCTCCAGAAATTCTTCAATACGCATTTCCCGTGTTTCACCGGCATGTCCCTGCGGATTTGCATCAAGATAATGTGGATTGATCTGGAACGGAACCAGATTTAAGGCCTTAAATGACCGGGGTTGAACGATAGGCATATCATTTGTTGTGCAGATGGTAGGACACACCATATTAGCTCCGGCACTCCAGCCAATATACGGTTTTCCTCCAAGCACAGCTTCCCTGATTGGGTCGATTAAATTATTATCGTACAGGAGCTTTATCAGTTGAAAAGTATTCCCGCCACCTGTTACAATCACATCTGTTTTTCGAATTGCCTCCGTGGGATCGGAGAAATGATGGATCGACTGAAGATCATGTCCGATCTCTTCGAATTTCTTTTTGACTCTCTCTTCGTAGGTATCAAAACTAATTGTCACTCCTGCATATGGAATAAACATACAATTTAGTCTTTCCTCTCCAAGAAACTGCTTTATATGGGCAGTTGGATGTTGTAAGTAATCTTCTCCGGCATTTGTGGAATTACTAATAAGTAATAATCTCATTTCAATGAATTTAAGTTGTAAATATAAAATTATAATAAAATTTTACAGCAATTAAAAGGGTGAACAGGAAGATAGAAAGGAAATCGCAATTAAATTCAGTATCAGATCACAAGCGGATAACTGAATACTGATTTTTTTTCAGGTCGATAGTAAGAAGTTTACCGGAAAGTATTTCACCAAAGCCCAACAGGATCTTCAGGCATTCTGCTACCTGAATACTGCCCATCAGACCTGGCAAAACAGCTATAACACCTGATTTATAGGGTGAGGTTCTCTCCTTTTTAACATCTTCGTCGGGGTAGATGTCCCTGAAAGAAGGACCACCCTGGCAATTGAATACAGTTATTTCACCATGGTATCCATTCATTGAACTGTAGATCCAGGTCTTCCCTCCTTGTCGGCAGGCATCATCGAGGATGTAGTGGAATGAAAAACGATTTGTGGTATCGAGGACAAGGTCATATTTACTGGTTAGTGGTTGTACATTATTCTCCTTTATTTCCAGGTTCAATATTTCAAAATCAACGTTAGGATTCATCTCTGCCAATCGTTGCCTGGCGATAATCACCTTATGCTTGCCAACATCCTTATTCCCGTAAAGCAACTGGCACTGCAGATTCTTTGCTTCAATTTTATCATAGTCTACAATCCCGATTTTTCCTATACCGCTTGCAACAAGATATAATAAGACCGGAGAACCAATACTTCCGGCACCAATTACCAATACACGGGAAGATTTTAACTTTTCTTGTCCCTCCTGACCAATTTCAGGAAGAGTTAGGTGTTTCTCATACCTTTTTAATTCCTTTGATGATAGGATCGATGAAGCCATAAAGGAGATTTAATAATATAAAGATAAAAATACCTTTATACAAAAACAGAAAAGAGGCGCATTTAGCTACCTCTTTCCCTGATTCAAATGACAGTATGCTGCCGGAATGACAGATTATCAGCATACTAACATTGTCATCGTTCGTCGCTCCTTCATATTAGCTTATCTGAAACTACAAAGAATAAGACCTACATTAATGGGATAAATTTCAGGGCCACGATTATTTTCGAACAGCGGCATCATACCATAATTGGCATACAGTTTAATAAATTTATAACCTGCCCTTACTGTCACAGCATACCTTAGCGGATTCAGGTTAAAGTCATCTTTTACCTTATTCCTTTCCTTTGATCCTGAATAGTCATACTTAGTTTTGACATTTGAATGCAGCTTAAGTCCACCAATAACTCCAACAGAGAAAAATCCTTTTTTATTTTTTTTGCCAAACTGGAATTCAAGTAATAATGGCAGGGTCAGGTATGTAGTATTTAATTTTGATTTTGAATAAATTGCTCCATCAGGCGGATAGACAGGACCGATATTCCCTGTCGAATCCTTGCCAATTGCATTGTTGCCATCGAATGAGTAATTATTCCACTCAAATCCTAATCCTGTGGTCCATCCTATACTTTTCGACATAGGCATACTATATTGGATAAAATTTAGGTTTACGTTCCATGATTTTCCTGTATTTAAGTCAAGGAAAAGATTACTATTGTCAGAACCGACAAACTTAAAATCGTTTGTCAGATAATTATTCAGGCCCAGCTCAAAACCGGCCCAGTGGCCTTTAAATTTATCTTTCTTTCTCCAGCCATGCTTTTCAAAATCATCCAGGTCAATGATCTCAACATTGGTTCCATTATCCGTTTCAATTATGCTGATCCCTTTGTTTCCTAATTTTATCTTAACAGTATCTTCGTTTTCCTTCACATCAACAATAACGTTGTCATCAAGAACATTAACATTGGTTCCATTCTTATCATCTGTTACCGTAACGATATTTTTTTTGCCTACTTTAACCTTGGTGGTATCTATCTCCTGTGTGTAGGCTGAATTAATTAATGTTGCGGCCATTAAAAGGGTAAAAATCTTTCTCATTATTTCTAATATTTTAATTCTGTAATTGATTTCAGTTGTAGGACGGATGGAAGTGTAGAAAAGTTACTGAAGTGACTTTTCATTTCTTACAGGAGCAGAAAATCCAAATACAGAGGTCTCGAATGTTACCCGCTCAACTTTCCCTGTCTGGTCAGTATCCCGTTCAATGAAAATATCACCATCTGACATATTGCTTAGTCCTTCCAGCCCGTTTATTGCCAGGCTCCAGAAAGTGCTGCCGGTTTGATTATTGTCATTCCCCCGGCTAATAATTCTTGACAATACCCTATCCCTGGCAAATTCACCGAGTGAGAGAAATTCAGTATTAACAATTTCTTCCTTCAATTCAGAAGGGAAGACTAAATTTTCAGATTTTATCTGGTTTGGAATTAATTCACTGTTTGATGCAAGAAACGCAAGTGAAAGATCGGGTCGGTAATCGGGTTCAATTCTGGGAACTGTCAGGCTGGAAAGTCGGACCATACTGGTTCCTGAAAAATCCCGGGATATTAATGGTGCCTTAATTGGATCAATATGTTGTAATTGAATGGTTTCTCTCCGGTTGCCTGTTTCTGTCAAAGAAAAGTCCTGGACCTCTTCACCGGCAGGCCTGATAAAAAGAATAAGCAGAATAGCAACTGCTGCTGCAGAAGAAATAAGGGTAAATAATCTTATACGTTTCTGTGCTATTGTCAGTCTCTTTAATTTAGATTTTTCAGAAAATATTATATTCTCATCTGGTTTTAAGTAAGTTTTTGAAAATTCTTCATAATGATATCTGTATGCATCATTATTCTGAATCAATGTTTCCAGTTCCTGTTTTTGTTTTTGATCCAGGTCCCCTTCATAATAAGCAATGCTCGCTTCCTCAAAGGAATTGTCGAGTAATTTATCCTGTCCTGGCCGTATTAGTTTGAATAATTCACTTTTTCCTGGAAATTCAACAGGTTCTGCAGACAGTTTCATATCCTTAATGGCCATTACTTCCTCTTCCAGTTCCGGATTATCCTTCAGGAACGCCAGAAACAGGGATTCCTGCTCGGCCGACATATTGCCATCGAGGTAATCAAAAACATTCTCTTCAAAATTTTCTCTGCTAAACATATTAATTAATTCAAGTTGCCAGGTACTGGATACAAGTTGCTAGTTATAACATTATTATTCAATTACTTAGTTGTTTAACAGTTTTAAAATAGGTGTAATGGACTTAATCATAAGTGGCTGTTATTCAGAC
>CAYZEZ010000303.1:0-5436 GCA_964477295.1 uncultured Bacteroides sp.
TCTTTCCCATCGATGATCCTGTGGTCATATGACAGGGCAAGATACATAATTGGGCGGATTTCAACCTTACCATTCACAACAAAAGGACGTTCTACGATATTGTGCATCCCCAGGATGGCTGACTGAGGAGGATTTATGATTGGAGTGGATAGCATTGATCCAAACACGCCTCCATTTGTGATTGTAAAGGTACCACCTGTCATTTCAGCGATACTAAGCCTGTTGGTTCTGGCTTTTTCTGCCAGGTCAAAGATTGTGTGTTCTATCTCTGCCAGTGACATGGTCCCGGTATTTCTGAGTACAGGGACCATGAGTCCTTTGCTTCCCTGGACAGCAATTCCAATATCACAGAAAGCCGGGGTGATTATATCTTCTTCCTCAATACGCGAATTGACAGTAGGGAATTGCAGCAGCGCTTCTGTAACGGCTTTGGTAAAGAAGGACATGAAACCCAGTTTAATCCCGTGTTTTTCAACGAAGGCCGATTGGTAGGTTTTTCTAAGCCTTATGATTTCGCTCATGTCCACCTCGTTGAAGGTGGTCAGCATGGCTGTTTCATTCTTAACAGCAACGAGTCGCTGGCTGAGTTTTCTTCGAAGAGAAGACATTCTTTTCTTGTCTTCATCACGTGAAGCTTTCCGGGGTAAAGATAAAGAAGGGGCAGGACCGTTAAGAACGGCGTTTACTTCATTTTTTGTGATTCTTTTTAGTCCTGAAATAATATCATCTATTGACAGATTGTAATCATCCATCATTTTCTGAGCTACCGGGGATACCTTTACTTTCGGAAAATCTGAACCAGCTGTTTTAACTACCTCCTTTTCTTCAACCTGCTTGGTACGGGGCGATTTTTTTTCAGGAATCGGTTCCGGTTCTGTTGCGGCAGCTTGTTTTTTAACCTTGCCTTTTACCCCTGTATCGATGGTGCAAAGTACGGTTCCGACAGCAATGGTTTGTCCTGTATTGACCAGGATATTAATTTTACCGGTGTCTTCTGCTACAAGCGGCAATGTGGCTTTATCTGATTCAATTTCAGCTATTTCCTGATCTTTCTCTACCTGGTCGCCGTCTTCAGCAAGCCAGGCTCCTATCTCGACTTCTGAGATCGATTCGCCAGGGCTGGGAGCCACCATTTCAATTATCATAAGACGGGTAGTTTAATTGCGAAATGTACAAAAATGATCGATTAGTTACCTAACTCTTATTAAAATATTGGTGTAGTTTCAGTACTTCCTTCCTTGTTTTTCCTACTACACATTGCAAACCACAATATATATTTTGCAATTCGCAATCGCATCGGCGAAATACCTTATCAATGATTTCTGTTTGCCCGGTCACATGCAGGTGATGCAATCCTGTGGCCGGGCTTCCTGAAGCAATTCGGCTTATCGGGATGGGATAAATTTCCTTCATCTCATGCTGGATATGCCTCCATGGACCCATATTTTCAGGTTCCTCCTGGACCCATAATGACAACATGTTATTTCGGTATTTTTTATGAATTTCCATAACTTGTTTTATCGGGAATGGATGGAGCTGTTCAATCCGGATAAGGGCAATATCACGGGCCTTGAATTTTTCCTTCCGGGCCAGCAGATCGTAATAAATTTTCCCGGAACAGTAAACTACGCGCCTTACCTCCTGGATATCCACATCGGGATCGTCATAAACCTCGTAAAAGGTATCGTTTTCAAAATCCTCAATTTTTGATATACACTTAGGGTGCCTGAGCAGGCTTTTTGGTGTAAAGATGATCAGCGGGATCCGGTAATTTGTGAATAAGTGTTTCCTTAGGGCATGGAAAAGGTTTGCAGGTGTCGTGCAATTGATTACCTGCATATTATTTCTGGCCGCCATTGAGAGAAACCGTTCAATCCGTGCACTGGAATGCTCTGGTCCCTGACCCTCAAAGCCATGCGGCAGATAGATCACAATTCCATTCATCAATCCCCATTTTTCCTCTGCAGAACTGATGTATTGATCAAATATTACCTGGGCAACATTGGCAAAGTCGCCAAACTGTGCTTCCCAGATGGTTAATCCGTTCGGTGTTGCCAGAGCATACCCGTACTCAAATCCCAAAACACCATATTCATTCAGCGGGGAATTAAAGATCTCAAAAGTTCCTTTAGTCCCTTTAAGGTTTTGTAAAGGAATGTATTGCTGATCGGTATCTTCAATTACAAATGCGGCATGGCGGTGAGTGAATGTGCCCCGCACTGAATCCTGGCCGGATACTCTCACAGGAAATCCCTCTTTTACAAGTGTGCCATAGGCCAGTAATTCTCCCAGTGCCCAATCCAGCCTGTCTTCTTTGATCATTTTCTGTCTTTCCCCGACCAGCCTGTGGATCTTATTGATAAAGTTCTTATCCTTCGGGAGCTGATTTATCTGGTTCGCTACATCCAGAAGGGTCTTTCTGGTTACACCGGTAGGTATATGTTTCTTAAAGTCTGAGGCACGGGCATACTTAATTCCTGTCCAGTCCTCTTCGAGGAATCGCTGGATATTAACTTTTGGTATCTCTTTAGACGCTTTTAGCTTTTCCTCCAGGATATCATTATAATCTTTTTCGAACTCGACGAAATCCTCCCTGGTGTAAATTCCCTGTTCAATGAGTTTTTCACTGTAAATATCGCGAGGATTGGGATGTTTCGCGATAGCTTTATATAGCAGGGGTTGCGTAAAACGGGGTTCATCCCCTTCGTTATGACCATATTTCCTGTAGCAGAGGATATCAATGAATACATCGGATTGAAATTCCTGCCGGTATTCAATGGCCATCCGGACAGTGTGGACCAGGGCCTCCACATCATCACCGTTCACATGAAAGATGGGACATTTTGTGACTTTTCCAATATCTGTACAGTAGGTACTGGATCGTCCATCCAGGTAATTGGTAGTGAATCCAACCTGGTTATTTATTACCAGGTGGATGGTTCCTCCCGTTTTGTAACCATTAAGGCCAGCCATCTGCACTACTTCATAAACAACACCCTGGGATGCGATGGCAGCATCACCATGGATGATTACGGGAAGCAGTTTCTTTGAGTCGTTCTGATATTTGTGATCGATTTTGGCACGCGACAATCCCTGGATGATTGGTGTAACAGCTTCCAGGTGTGAGGGATTGGGAGCCAGGTTCAATCGGACCGTTTTTCCGGATACAGTTTTTATATCATTTACATATCCCAGGTGATATTTTACATCTCCTAACGTAATCCCCTGTTCATATTCCTCGCCTTCAAATTCCTTGAATATGTTTTCATAAGGTTTCTGGAGTACATTTGCAAGAACATTGATCCGTCCCCTGTGCGCCATGCCAAGCATAATCTCCCGGATTCCAAGGTCGGCACCTTTCTCAGTGAGTGAGACAAGTGCGGGGATCAGGTTTTCGGCCCCTTCCAGGGAAAATCTTTTCTGTCCCACAAATTTCTTATGGATAAATCCCTCAAATCCAACTGCAGCCTTCAGATGCATATACATCTCTTTTTTTTCTTCAGGAGTAAATGAAGTGGCATTTTTTGAAGATTCAATTTTTTCCGAGAGCCACTTGAGTTTAACGGGCTGCCTGATGAACATATATTCTGCACCTATTGACTTGCAATATGTTTCTTTGAGGTGATCAAGGATCTGTTTCAGGGTGGTTGTTCCGCAACCAATTTCTCTACCGGCGTGAAATTTTGTATCCAGGTCCTTTTCGCTGAGTTCGTAATTTTCCAGGTCGAGCGTAGGGAAATATTTGCGTCGTGTTCTAACAGGATTTGTAATAGTAAAAAGGTGGCCCCTTTTGCGGTAAGCATCGATAAGGTTGATTACCTTGAATTCCTTATCGAGGGCTTCCGAATGAAAATCCTCCCTGAAATTCTGCCGGGCAAAATCAAAGCCCTTAAAAAAATTGTGCCAGCTTGTGTCCACCGATTCAGGATCTTCGCTATATTTTTTATAGAGCGATTCAATGGCTTCCAGATCGATATTACCCAAAAAGGAAAAATTTTCTGATTTCATTTTCCAGCATTTGATATTGCTGACCTCACAAAAGTATAAAACTTTTTCTTATGTATATATTTAGATAAGATTGGCTGAAGAGGCTGTATTGCAGCTTGCAGGATAGTATAAGATTCGGGGAAGATGAATTATTTGTTTTGCTGGTTTGTATGTACAACCGGCAATCCGAAACAGGCAAATGTTAACCGGCACCTCGTACCTCGCACCTCGTACCTCGCATCTCGTACCTCGCATCTCGTACCTCGCATCATGAACCCTCATACCCTCACAGCCTCCACTTCGTACTTCGATATTCGATATTCGTAATTCCTCTAGTTTTCTTTCAGGATATAATCATCATATTCTATCTCGAACCGTAGTTTATGCTTTGCTTCTTCCTGGGCCAGCATCAGAAATATTTCTTTTGCCGCCGGGTCATCAGTTTTCGAAGCCAGGTCGGTATATAATCTGAAAGCAGCTTTCTCCTCTTTCATTGCCACGATGAGGGCATCCTGATAATTTAAATCATCTCTGGAAGTTTTGACTTCGACTATATAATCCCCTATTTTCAGGTCCTGTACTTTTTCTACAGGAACAATAATTTTATTTCCGGATTTTATGGCTTCAAGCTTTTTCTTGTGGCCTAGTTCCTCTATTGAGAATTGTTCGAAGACTTTCTGTATCTCTCTATTCCTGCTTTTTTTTGCCAGATCTGCATAAAGGTTTGATGCTCTGAGTTCGTCTTTTATTGCGAAATCGAGGATCTCATTTATCGATTCAAAATCTTTCATGAATATTATTTTTATATTTAATTGACCAGGTTTTTCAATTGCGGTTCATTCCAGCATGTTTTATAAAAGGATTTATAAAAATACAAATATATCCTGATACACTTTTGTTGATAAAAATCATTTGATATTATTTTTAGCGGAACTAATATTATGTCCTCACTTTAATTCCTACGATACTATAGTTATATGGATTTAAAGTTTATATTGTGCTGAGTTAGAAATTATTTTTACTATTTCTTAATAGTAATTATTATTTTTTCCAGCATATATAATCTTATAATTTTCATATAATATTGGGCGTTTTACCAGGATAAGGTTGCCTGCCCGGTGGCAGGTAATACATGACTGAATGATTAAATAAAATTATGTGAGGGCGAAGCGGTTGCATTCGTTCTTAAGTTTATAATTATTTTATATTCATATAGTTACAAATATTTAACGGATGAATAAAATTATTGAAAAGGAGTATTTCTCAGAAGCTGTCGTTAAATTAGTAGTTGAAGCGCCATATATTGCAAAAGCCAGGAAGGCCGGACATTTTGTTATTATTCGTATTGGAGATAAAGGGGAGAGGATCCCACTCACCATAGCAGAGGCCGATACTGACAAAGGCACCATAACACTCATTGTTCAGAAAGTCGGTGTAAGTTCCATTAAA
>CAYZEZ010000304.1:0-5416 GCA_964477295.1 uncultured Bacteroides sp.
GCCCAATTATGTATCTTGCCCTGTCATATGACCACAGGATCATCGATGGGAAAGACTCTGTATCCTTCCTGGTACGGATTAAAGAATATCTGGAAAACCCTGTTTCCTTGATTTTTGGAGGAAATGCACCTGACAAAGTATTATTGGATTTATAATCTCATAATAACGATCTTTTCACTATGAACCAGAGCTGCCAATTTATCCTGAATTCCCCTGATCGTCCCCCGCTTAAACTGGACAAGAATTTCAGCCAGTTGTTGAAATCTGAAGATATTCAGAAGTTTCACAAAAAACTCAGATGTTATTCTCCTACACCACTGGTCTCTTTGAATATGCTGGCAAAGAATCTGGGGATTAAAGAATTATACGTTAAGGATGAATCGAAACGTTTTCGAATCAATACTTTCAAAAGCCTGGGGGCCTCTTATGCGATCTTCAAGATCATGGAGAAAAGAAAGCGTGAAAAACTGACGTTCTGCACGGCAACCGATGGAAATCACGGTCGTTCAGTGGCATGGGCAGCCCGTCTGGGCCGTCAACAATCCATCATCTTTGTACCTGAAAATACAGCTAAGTCCAGAATTAATAACATAAAAAAACACCATGCCCAGGTAGTAGTGGTGGAAGGCGACTACGACCTGGCTGTTGCTGCTGCCCGCGAGGCATCTGAAAAAAAAGGTTATGTGCTTGTACAGGATTCATCCTGGGAAGGTTATACTGAAATACCTACCTATATATCAGCTGGTTATCAGACCATGATGATTGAGATGGAGAAAACATTGCATCCACCCAAACAACCCGAAGTTGATATCGTGTTCCTGCAATGTGGAAACGGCACATGGGCTTCGGCAATGGTGGCATATTACAAGAACAGGTACCCAAGGAAAATGCCAAAGCTGGTCCTTGTTGAACCGGTTGAATCCGATGCTATAATGGAGTCTTACAGGAAGAATAAGTTATCCAAGACAAAGCAAACCCAGGAGACCATTATGGCCGGTCTGAATTGTGGTACTCCCTCAATGCTTGCCTGGAATATCCTGAAGGACGGGATCGACGCATTTCTTGCTATAACTGATGACTATTGTATTAAAGCCATGCAAGACTTTTACTATCCATTCAAGCGGGACAAGCAAATTTTTGCTGGTGAGGCAGGAGCTGCCGGGTTGGGCGGCCTGATTGCCACAACCGGTAATCCAGATCTTGTATCCATGAAAGAGGCGATTGGACTGGACAAAAATTCCAGGGTATTGGTATTTAATACTGAAGGCATTACAGATCCCGATTTACTTGATGAATGGCTTAATGCCGAAGTAGAATTAACACAAGCCTGAACAGATCAGATCATTGAAACTCCTTGCCCAAAATCAACGGGAAATGCACTCGCAGGATTCAAGTTGCCAGGTACCGGGTACAGGTTTCCGGCAACAGTAGTTAATTACCCGGATTTATTATTTCGAAATATTTAATCCGGCAGACCGATAAAGGCCTAACAGCTTCTCCGTTTCCTCTTCCCAGCACAACTCCCTGGCCGCCGTTTTCAAATTCTTTTTCCATTCGGCACGTTTCTCATGGTCATCCATCATGTCATTAACAATGGACGCCAGTTCTTCCGGATCATATGAAGAGGTGATTCTTCCAATATGGTATGATTCCACAATATTTTTTATCTCAGGAAGATCAGAGGCCAGTACCGGAACCTGTGCGTGGATATAATCGAATAATTTATTTGGAAGGGAATAGTAATAATTCTTACCCAGATTTTCTTCGAGGGAAATGCCAACGGAAGCCTGCCGGGTATGTTTGCGCAGATCAGAAAAAGGTACTGTACCCATAAAGGCTACCCTGTCAGACACCCCAAATTCCTCTGTGAGGTCTTCAAGATATCTTCGCATCGGCCCGGCACCAAAGACCTGAAAAACAATCCTGTCGAGATGCACCATAGCCCTGATCATGTGATCAATTCCACGTCCCGGGTTAAGCGATCCCTGGTAAATAATGATACGATCCGGGCCACATTCCAGCTGATCGGGCCTCTTTGGTTCACGTACCTCCGTAACCGGCAGATTCCTGATAACAACAAAATGCTGGTTATACAAACGGTTGTATTCATCCGCCACACCCTGTGAAACAGTGGAAGCGGACTTAACCTTCGGGACCAGCCCCCTTTCGATTCTTAGCCAGAATTTCCTTACAAAAGGCCTGTTAATCAACTCAGGAACTTCGGTAAAATATTCGTGGCTGTCATATACCAGCGGCAACCTCCTGATGCGTGAAACAAGAAAATTGGCCGGCAGGGTATCCAGGTCGTTGGATACAAGCACTCCTTTTTTAACAAATAACAGGAATAAAAATAACCGGACATTAAAGCAAGCATAGAATAAGAACCCCCTTTTGAACAATAACCTGAAACGCCTGGTTTGATAGGGTCTTTCTGTCACCTCAAGACTGCCCGGCAACCGGCGTCCGATAAGCATCACCTCAGCCCCATGCTCAGCCAGGGTGGTGGCAACTTTATGAACGCGCTGGTCAGCCACAAGGTCATTGATCACCGACAAATAAACTCTGTTCAATTCAGCCAGATTAGTGGACTATGATATAACTTACAAATATGAAGATTTATTTTGTTAAACGGGAAACACAAAAGAAAGCGCGGGTTCAATGTTATGTTATATCTTTGCCATCATGTATTCGATCAACCACAATTATTCCCTCAAAAACCACAATACATTTGGTCTGGACATAATGGCTGATCATTTCGTTCATTGTTTCGCTGAAAAAGATATCCTGTCCTTTCTGTCAGAAAATCCCTTTCCCGGTAAACCAATGTTGATCCTCGGAGGGGGAAGTAATATTTTATTTGTGGAAGATTTTAACGGTGTGGTCCTGAATCCTGATATTAAAGACATTACCGTTACGGATGAGACCGATGAAACGGTTACCGTCACTGCAGGTGCAGGAATCAATTGGGATGAGTTTGTTGAATGGACTGTTCAGAGAAATTACGGTGGCATAGAAAACCTGTCACTCATCCCAGGAACTGTTGGCGCTGCACCTATTCAGAACATAGGGGCTTATGGTACAGAAGTGGGTAACGTAATCGTGGAGGTCCATAGCATCGATATCAAATCGCACCAGAAGAATACGATCTCAAACAAGGAATGCAAATTCTCCTACCGGTCAAGCATTTTCAAAACGGAACTGAAAAACAAGGTGATCCTTACACATATCCTTTTTCATCTTTCAAAAAATCCAGTCCTTAAAACCGCCTATGGTAATATCGAGGCTAATCTGGCCGGCATTAAAAATCCCGGTATCCGGGACATAAGGGATATCGTTATCAGGATACGGAATGAAAAACTTCCTGACCCGGTGAAAACAGGAAACGCCGGAAGCTTCTTCAAGAATCCTGTCATCGATCCCGATCACTTTGAAGAGCTGCGACAAACGCATCCCGGTATACCCTCCTTCCCCGCTACGGGTAAGAATCAAATAAAGATCCCGGCCGCATGGTTGATCGAACAGTGCGGACTGAAAGGCACCCAATCCGGTAATACGGCCACATGGCACAAACAGCCGCTCGTCCTGATAAATCGCGGAGGGGCTACAGGACGGGAAATTTTAGCTTTTTCGGAAACTATCGTGAAAAGAGTCTGGGAAAGATTCGGGATCAAACTTGTCCCGGAAGTAAATATTATGTATTCAACAGGGTCTCGCTGACAGAATTCAATAAAAATCGGGTGAGTTCCTCAGAACCGGAATCGGCATATATCCTGATTTTTGGTTCAGTGCCGGAAGGCCTGATGAGGACCCAGTCATCATCAGATAAAAAGTATTTATAGCCGTCAAATACTTCCCTCCGGTCGACCTTCACATCTCCAAATGATTTATACTCGTCTTTTCTGCATTTTTCGAAAATCCTGAATTGCTGATCCTTATTCACTTCAATATCATTCCTGAAACAGTAAAACGGCCCAGTAATCTCAATCACCTCCCGGATCAATTCCTCAAGTGATTTATTGGTTTCGGCCATAAATTGCCATATGGTAAGGCCGTTCCATATACCGTCGCGTTCCGGAATATGGTTCCTGAGGGCAATACCGCCCGACTCTTCCCCACCAACCATCACATTCTCTTTCAGCATAATACCGCAAATTTCTTTGAATCCGATTTTAACCCGCTGTGTCTCCAGCCCATAATGACTGCAAAGCTTCTCCACCCTTGATGTAGAAGAATATCCTGCCACTACTTTCCCTGAATATTTGCGGTATTTGACCATGCAATGAATAAGCAGTAAAAAAACATTGTGGGTATCTATATATTCCCCTTTGCCGTTTACCAGCACCAGGCGGTCTGCATCCCCGTCGATTACCAAACCGCAATCATAATCCTGGCTTGAACTCATCAGTCGCAAAATATCACCCAGGTTCCTCTCCAGCGGTTCCGGAGGAATTGAATTAAATAAAGGATCCGGGGTGCAATGGAGATTTTTAACTTTTGGAAGCAACTTTTTCATGACTTTCTGACCGCTGCCATACATCGCATCGAACACGAACCTGTATTTTGAGCCTGCAATTTTATCCAGGTCAAAATAACTCTTCACCTTTTCAAAATATATCGATTCCAGGTCGACTGACTCAATGAGCTTCTGCTCTACCAGCTGGTCCCATTTAATCAGGTCGAGGTCCACCTCGAAATCATCCGTGATCAGGTTCTCTATGTTTTTAATCTGGTCTTCAAGGAGGGGACCGCCATACTCCCCTTTCAATTTATAACCATTGTATTCGTAAGAGTTATGGCTGCCTGTAATGACTATCCCCAGGGCGGCATTATACCAGGTAATCCCATAAGACACCATGGGAGTAGATACAAATTCATTGGACAGGTATACTTTTATCCCTTTGGATCCCAGCACCTTGGCTACCGTTTCTGCGAACAACCTGCCACCAAACCGGGTATCATATCCCACCACAACAGATGGCTGGTGGTTTTTGTTTAACAGCCATAATGCAACGGCATGGGTAACCCGTGCGACATTGCCTACTGTAAATGTATCCGCAATTATGCTACGCCACCCGTCAGTGCCAAATTTGATCTTGCTCATGGTAATCAGGAATCCCTTTGTGGATTAAATATAATGTGTATACCTGAAGAGAAAGCGATTAGTTCAAAATTTTCCGCCGATCCAGCGCTTTTTGGTATGAATGTGCGTTTTTATTATGTTGAGCCAATGTTTTGGCGAAGTTGTGGTAACCCGAAAAATCCTCTTTTGCACAGAAATAATAGTAGTCATGGTTCTCATGATTCAAAACGGCATTGATGGCAGAAACAGACGGCACCGTAATCGGCCCCGGTGGCAGGCCGGCATGAGTATATGTGTTATAGGGCGACTCTACCTGCAGGTTTTTGGTAAGTACAC
>CAYZEZ010000305.1:0-5377 GCA_964477295.1 uncultured Bacteroides sp.
ATATCAGTTATGGAATTTATCGATATTTCTATATGCTTCTTTAAGTCTCCAGCCGGCAGTCCTCAAGGGTCAGGAGGTCATTCCTGTGTCCCTTTGAGCAATGGAACAAAAACAAAGGATCCATGATTTTTTTTATCATAACTGCCGTCTTCCTTTTTCACAATTTTCACCATCGACTGGGATAAATGCGAACCAACCGGGATAACCATAATACCATTCTGCTTAAGTTGCTTAAGGAGATTTTCAGGCACATCAACCGCACCGGCAGTGACCAGTATTTTGTCATATGGGCCGTATGTGGCTTTGCCTTCCATCCCATCGCCATAAAAAAAGTGCGGTTTATACCCCAGCTTCCCCAGTAATTCCTGGGCTTTCAGATAAAGTTCGCGTTGCCTTTCCATGGTATACACAACAGCACCTAACTCCAGCAAAATGGCTGTCTGATAGCCTGAACCGGTACCAATCTCCAGAACTTTATCCATTGGTTTGATATCCAGCAGCTGAGTTTGAAATGCCACAGTATAGGGTTGTGAAATGGTCTGTCCTGCTCCAATCGGGAAAGCATTATCCTGATAAGAAAACTTAATAAAACTACTATCCATAAAAAGGTGCCGCGGAACAACACCCAGGGCCTTCAGTACCCGTTCGTCTGAAATTCCCTTCATTCTTACTGTTTCCACCAACCTGGAACGTAATCCTTTGTGCCTGTATGAATCTTCCATATCAAAAGTGAATCCTGTGAGTTCATGCCTCCCGGGTATCCTTGCGGGATAAGCAAACACACATAAAAATAATAGCAAAGGATCGAATATTCCCCGTTCAGGGTACCTGCGACGAGAAGCTTCAATAACCGATTACAAAAATAACTTTATCAACAGAAAAAGAGGTTGAGTTGAAAAAAAATTAAATAAAGGATAGCTAAATCATTTATGTTTGCATAAATGGTAACCTCCGAATGCTAAAGGTAGGATTTATAAATGCATCATCAGAATTGCCCCATTACTATAAGGTAATAGGGGGGCTTCATGGCATTTCATTTGCCGGTCAGTTTGTATCTTCCGGGGTACCGGCGTCCCATAAAAATATTCACAATGACATCAGGCACTATAATGATTTCGGGAAATTCATGACCGATTGTGATGCCGTTATCATCCCGCAATTAGAAAATTCACTCTATTCTCTTATTGTTGAGTCATTAAAGCAGTCGAAACATATATTACTGGGAAATCCTCTCATGCTTGATCCGGATGAAATGGACCATCTGTTTAAGCTTGCTGAGGAGGCCAATGTAGTCATTAAGGTGATCCAGAATGTGAAGTATTACGGAGCCTTAAAGGCAGTGTCAAATTATATTAAGAACCCTGCATATCTTGAAGTACGTCTCGATTCTACCGATCACCAACGGTCGATTTTTGATTCCGTGTTTAATGCCGTCCAATCCATAGTATTTATAAACCATTCCAATCTTAAGAAGCTTCATGCTGTAAGTATCCCCATGAACGCACACCAGCCGGGAATGATCAATGCCAGGGTAGAATTTGATAATGGATGTGTAGCAAATATCACGTCCAGTAAATTTTCCGATACAGACCGTTTCTATTGCAGGATCCATCAGGCAAATCAACACATCCTGGTAGATTTTCTGAACCAGAAAGTTACTCTTATCGGCGGGGATAAGGCCGATAAAAAATTATTGCCCAATGACATTGAGATCGAGCAGAATGATTTTATCAGGGACGAGATGGATCAGTTTGCCAGGAGTATACAATCAAGAAATCATCTCATCAATCAATCTGAAAGTGGATATATCACCTACCATATCTCCCGGAAAATAATGGAAAAGATTAGCATGGAATCGCTTTCAGCGTGAGTCGTGAGTAGAGGGTCTGGGAAATGTGGATTGGGCATTGTTGAAGATCAAATGTCAGAATCTGCTTAAATCACACCGCCACACCCCTTCTGTCTTCTGACTTATGTATTCTGCTAAAAAATATCTCCTGATAAACAATATATTGCTATATTTCCAGTATTAATACACAAACCCTTCTTACTAAATTCTCTCAAGTGAGGAATTCAGTTCAGGTTGCCCGCTATATTATTTTTGACTTTATAACTGCTTCCGCAAGTTGGGCTCTCTTTTATCTGTACAGGAAGCTGCTCCTTGAGCCCACTGTTTTCGGCACCCGGTTCCCTTTAAATCTCGATTTACGATTCTATTTTGGAATATTGATTATTCCATTATTCTGGATTATGCTCTATTATCTTTCCGGGTATTATAAAGATCCCTTCAGGAAATCGCGGCTGAATGAGCTGGGGCAGACTTTTTTCATCAGCCTGGTTGGAGTAACAGTCTTGTTCTTTTCACTCATTCTGGATGATATCATTGTATCATATAAAAATTATTATACAAGTTTCCTGGTGCTGTTTTCTATTCATTTTGTGCTGACCTATATACCACGATCCATCATCACAACCATTACAACAAGGAAGATCCACAGGGGAATTATCGGCTTCAAAACCCTTCTTGTCGGAAGCAATGAGAGGGCAGTTGAGATTTACAAGGACATTACTGATCGTAAAAATATTTCAGGGAACGATGTATTAGGCTTTATTTCTGTTCATGAAAAGAATCATACTCAGCTTGCAGAGCACCTGCCTCAATTAGGAACCCTTGATAACCTGACAGAGGTAGTGGAAAATAATCAGATTGAAGAGGTAATCATAGCCCTTGAATCGTCGGAACATGATGAGATTAACCGGATCATTTATCTTCTTAACAAATGCAATGTGATCATTAAAGCGATTCCTGACCTCCATGATATCCTTACAGGAACAGTCAAGATAAACACCATTTATCGAACCCCGCTGATACATATTTCCCGTGATCTCATGCCTGTGTGGCAGATGAACCTAAAAAGGACCATCGACATTATCGTTTCACTGCTTGTATTTATAGTATTCAGTCCCCTGATCATTTTCCTTGTAACAGGTGTTAAAAGCAGTTCAAAAGGATCCGTTTTATACAGGCAGGAAAGGATTGGTAAAAACGGTAAACCATTTATCCTGTTCAAATTCAGATCGATGTATGCTGATTCTGAGAAGGATGGGCCGGAGCTTACACGGAAAAATGATGAAAGGCTGACTCAATTTGGTAAGTTTATGAGAAACAGAAAACTCGATGAGATCCCAAACTTTATTAATGTGCTCAAAGGTGAAATGTCACTGGTGGGACCAAGGCCCGAAAGAAAGTATTACATTGACCAGATCGTGGTAAAAGCCCCCCACTTTATCCACTTACTTAAAGTTAAGCCGGGAATTACATCATGGGGACAGGTAAAATACGGATATGCCGAGAATGTAGATGAAATGATAAAACGGCTTGATTATGATTTGCTCTATATGCAAAACATGTCATTATTTGTTGATTTTCAGATTATTATCTACACTTTCCTCACCATTTTCGGCAGTAAAAACGTATAGCTTACATCTTCAGGCCATATCCATCCAAAGTGGCATTAAGCAGCGGGATATATTCAGGGCCATCGGGTTTCAGGATGCTTTCATAATAAATGACTTCCCTGATCTCAGATACCTGTACTGGTTCGTCCTTATAAGCACTTATTATATCCTCCAGGACCGAGATATCCCTTATCCATTTTATCCTTGCAATAGTCAGGTGAGGACTGAACTCTCTTTTGTCCGCAGTGAATCCAAAAGGTTCAATGGTTTTATCCAATGATTTTTTCAGATCTCTCAGCAGCTCATTTTTCTCCAATCCGAACCAGATCACCCTTGGATCCCTGAAATTCCTGAATATACCGCAACCGTGAAAGGTAAGTTTCAAAGGAGGGAAAAAACTTACAGCTTTTTCAATTTCATCTTTCAGGCCCTGTATCTGATCTTCATTTGTATCTCCCAGGAAACAAAGGGTAATATGCAGTGATTCCGGATCAACCCATTTTATCTTTTCCCGGGATAAATCCTCCCTGAAATTATAATATACCTCTTTCATGTTCTCTTCAGGGTGAATTCTTGCAGCGATAAATGTTCGTTTCATAAATTGGTTGAAAAGATAAAAAATGAATAAATTTGTTATACGTTGCAGTTTGCAGGTTGCAAGTTACGTAACTCGCGCAAAACTGCAACCTGTAACCTGTAACATTAAAAAATTATGAGCTCAAAGAAATTTGCAGTGGTTCTTTCTGGCAATGGAGTCTTCGATGGCGCCGAGATTCACGAGGCCATATTAACCCTCTACTTTATCAAAAAGCATGGCGCCAATTATGAGATGTTTGCTCCGGATATTCCTCAACATCACGTAATCAATCACATAACCGGTGATGAGATGGATGAGACCAGGAATGTGCTGGTGGAATCGGCCAGGATTGCACGAGGTAAAATCAGGCCTTTATCGGAATTTAATGCAGGAGACTTTGATATCCTGATATTTCCAGGTGGATTCGGTGCCGCTAAAAACCTGTCTTCCTTTGCATTTGACGGACCACAATTATCAGTAAATGCTGATGTGGAAAAATCATTGAAAGATATGGCAGCTGAAGGGAAACCTATCGGTGCTTTATGTATCTCTCCGGTGCTGCTGGCCAAGGTCTTTGGCAATGTGGAGATCACAATCGGGCAGGATCCGGGAACGGCAGATGCAATTCAACAACTCGGTGCCAGGCATATAAAAACGAGCCATGGGGAGATCGTCATCGATAAAAAATATAAACTAGTCACCACGCCCTGTTATATGCTGGATGCCAATATTGTACAGATCGGGGATGGTGCCGAAAAAGTTGTAAAAGCATTATTGGAGCTATTGTAGCTGAGAGGTTCCGATCCAGTGGAAACGGAACGGAATGACCAGTAAACGTTGTCATCCTGAATTTACCGTACCCCGAGAACTCGGGGGTTCAGGATCTTCTTTACAGAATAAGATCTAAAAAAAAAGCTGGATGGAATCAGAGGCAGGATTATCAGATCTGGCCATTTTCAATCAGGATCACTATTTCCTCGATCTGACGGTCTTCACCATAAGGATCATAACCCATTTTAAGGTTGGAGCCAAACAACCTGGCAAGGGCCTGCCAGAAAAATGCCGATACCTTGCCCCTGAGGTTTGCTACCAGTTCATATGAGGTGTCGCCAGTTTCACGGTAGACCAGTTTGATCAGGATCTTGCCCTGGGTAATCGTTAATCTCTTCAGATCTTCAGTATACTGGCCAAGCAATTCTTCTTCCACCTCCTTGATATAATCCTTGCGCTCCTTTTCCGTCTCCAGGGTAAGCATATGGTTGTTCACTTCCTCCACTTTATCTCCCGCAAGTTTAGCCCAGGGATATGCTATCTTCACATTATGAACCAACCTGGTGTATC
>CAYZEZ010000306.1:0-5374 GCA_964477295.1 uncultured Bacteroides sp.
AGGGAGACCATCTGAAAAAACTTATAAACATGACTTAGTTTTCTGACAGAATTTTATGAAATTTGACCTCAAAAACCAGGCTATGAAGAAGCACAATTTCAATGCTGGACCATCAATACTCCCGGCATTTACCGTTGAAAACACCGCCAAAGGAATAGTCGATCTCGACGGGATCGGGCTGTCCGTTATGGAAATCTCCCACAGGAGTAAGGAATTCAAGGCGATCATGGAAGAATCCCAGGCGCTGGTGAAGGAACTGCTCGAAGTCCCTGAAGGGTATCACGTGCTGTTCCTGGGAGGAGGGGCCAGCATGCAATTCTGCATGGTTCCCTATAACCTGCTCCGGAAAAAGGCGGCCTATCTGAATACCGGGTCCTGGGCTTCAAAAGCCATCAAGGAGGCCGGGTTCTTCGGGGAAGTGGTCGAAGTAGCCTCCTCCAAGGAACGGAACTACAGCTATATTCCCCGGGATTACAAAATCCCCCAGGATGCCGACTATTTCCATATTACTACCAACAATACTATATATGGAACTGAATTTAAGTCGGATCCCGATTCACCAGTTAACCTGGTTGCTGACATGTCTTCAGATATTTTTTCTCGTCGTGTGGATGTTTCGAAGTATGGGATCATCTACGGTGGAGCCCAGAAAAACCTTGGCCCATCAGGTGTTGCACTCGTCATTATTAAGAATGACATACTGGGGGATGCCCCGCGACCCATTCCATCTATGCTCAGTTATAAGGTTCATATTGAAAATGACTCCATGTTCAATACCCCTCCGGTAGTTCCGATTTATGCCTGTCTGCAAACCTTGAAATGGCTTAATGACATAGGTGGTGTCGATGCTGTTCACAAAATGAATAATGAAAAAGCCAATTTGCTGTATGAAGAAATTGAAAGGAATAGACTTTTTAAGTGCACCGTGGAAGATCCTGTCGACCGCTCCATCATGAACATCTGCTTTGTAATGGAAGATTCTTATAAGGACCTCGAAGCGGATTTTCTTGAATTTGCTACAGGAAAAGGCATGATTGGGATCAAGGGTCATCGCTCTGTTGGAGGCTTCAGGGCATCTACCTACAATGCACTGCCAGCTGAAAGCGTTCAGGCACTGGTTGATGCTATGAAAGAATTTGAGAAGAATAATTAGGGATTTTGAATGTTGAATTTAGCATTAGGAATTAAATAACTCAAGTTGCTAGGTACTGGGTACTAGTTACTGGGTAAAGTATTAATAGTCAATATCATAAATTAAAATAGTAATTAAATTCGTATCATTTACTAGTTCATATATGACTGTTATTCAGACACCTGGCAACTAGTAACTCGTAACTAGCAACTTAAATTAAATAGTAATTCAATGAAAATATTAGTTGCTACCGAAAAGCCTTTTGCCCCTGCAGCAGTAAAGCAGATAAAAGAAATTGTTGAAAAAGCAGGACATGAATTTGCTCTTCTTGAAAAATATGCCGGTCAGCAGGAACTCATTCAGCATGTCTCCTCTGCCAACGCACTGATCGTCAGAAGCGATGATATAAACAAAGAGGTTATTGCAGCTGCCACGGAATTAAAAATTGTGGTCAGGGCAGGAGCCGGTTATGATAATATCGACCTGGTCGGTTGCAATGATGTAAATATTGTTGTAATGAATACACCCGGACAAAACTCCAATGCGGTGGCTGAACTTGCCCTTGGGATGATGGTATACATTGCAAGGAATCAATTCAATGGATATCCGGGAACTGAACTACTGGGCAAGGCCCTCGGAATACATGCCTACGGAAATGTAGGGAAGCGGGTGGCAGATATCGCAAAAGGTTTTAATATGGAGGTATATGCCTTTGATCCATTTATCGAACGATTAGCTATCGAGAAAGATGGTGTTAGGGTGGTTACAAGTGAAAAAGAGCTTTACAGTACCTGCCAGTATGTGAGCCTGCATATCCCGGCCAACGAACATACCATTAAATCCATCAACAAGGAACTTATGTCTGCAATGCCAGGTAACCCGGTATTGGTCAATACAGCCCGGAAAGAGGTCATCGATGAGGGATCTCTGTTAAAGGTTTTGCAGGAACGTGACAATTTCAGATATGCTTCCGATATTGTACCTGATTGTGCTGCTGAGATAAATGAGAAATTCCCGGGAAGGTGTTATTTCACGCCGAAAAAGATGGGAGCACAGACCGCCGAAGCGAATATAAATGCAGGGCTGGCAGCTGCCGGCCAGATAGTAAGATTTTTCGAAACGGGTGATACCACTTTTCAGGTGAACTAGTTGTTAGTTGCCGTTGGCTGAGACCAACGGATTTGAGGTTACCGAAATACTCCGGACTTTAGTTCATTACCGGTTGCGTGATACGAGCTACTGGTTGCAAGGTTATGAATTTGGAATCGACCAATACAGATAACGTTGTTATCTGTATTTTGTAAACTTTTTTTTTATGGTTGTTTTAAAAGCATTTAAAGGATTTCGTCCTCCGGCAGAGTTCGCTTCCCGGATTGCCTCCCGGCCCTATGACGTACTAAATAGTGAAGAAGCCAGGGTGGAAGCTAAGGACAATTCCTTGTCTTTTCTCCATGTAATAAAGCCGGAAATCGATCTGCCGCCTGGCACAGAATTGTATTCGCCGGAAGTGTATCAGAAAGGAAAAGATAACCTCGACAGGATGATCAGGGATCGATTACTGGTGCAGGATGAGGAGGATTATTTATATATCTATGCACAGACCATGTGGAATAAAACCCAGTACGGGCTTGTAGGATGTGCCGGAGTGCTGGATTACATGAATAATGTGATTCGCAAACATGAACTTACCCGGCCGGATAAAGAAAAAGACAGGATGACCCATGTACGAACCACCAATTTCAATGCAGAACCGGTTTTCTTTGCATATCCGCCCCATGACGAAATAGACCAGATTGTTCAGAGTGAAGTCTCAACACCTCCGGAATACGATTTTGTGTCAGATGATAAAATACGTCACCAGTTCTGGGTGATCAGGAACAGGGAAAAGATCTGGCGGCTTGAGGGATTATTCGAAACAGATATCCCGTTTACCTATGTGGCTGATGGTCACCACAGGACTGCAGCCGCAGCACTGGTTGGTAATGAGAAAAGGCATTCCGACCCGCGACACACCGGGAAAGAAGAATATAATTACTTCCTTGCTGTTCATTTTCCTTCAGACCAGTTGCGGATCATAGACTATAACCGGGTGGTCAGGGACCTCAACGGAATCGATCCGGGCACCTTTATCGGGAAATTGAAAAAATCATTTGATCTGGTCGAGAAAGGTAAGGAGATATTTAAACCAACCCATTTGCACAATTTTTCGATGTACCTCGATGGTATCTGGTATTCACTGACAGCAAAGAATGGCACATATGATAATTCAAATCCGATTGGTGTCCTGGATGTTACAATCCTTTCGGAACATATTCTTGGTCCTCTCCTGGATATTACCGATTTAAGGAAATCAAAAAGGATTGACTTCATTGGAGGGATCAGGGGACTGGAAGAATTAAAACGACTGGTCGATTCCGGAAATATGAAAGCTGCCTTTGCCCTTTATCCGGTCAGCATGGAGCAGTTAATGGATATTGCTGATACAGAGAATATTATGCCTCCTAAAACCACATGGTTTGAACCTAAACTCCGGAGTGGACTGGTTTTACATTATTTGGATTAAAATGAATGTGATGTTGAAGGGATGAATATCAGGGAGAATATAATACAATTGAAGGAAAGTTTGCCTGGCCACGTAACACTTGTTGCCGTTTCCAAGACTAAGCCTGCTGAGGATATCCTCGAAGCTTATCAGGCGGGGCACAAAATATTCGGAGAGAACAGGGTTCAGGAACTGGTGACTAAAGCACAAACATTACCCTCTGATATTCAATGGCATATGGTAGGGCACCTGCAGACAAACAAGGTAAAATTCATAGCTCCTTTCGTTCATCTTATTCATAGCATTGATAGCTTTAAATTGTTATCTGTCATAAACAGGGAAGCACAAAAAGTTGACAGGATGATAAATGTTCTGCTGCAGGTTCATATTGCTTCAGAGGAAACGAAATTTGGATTTTCCGGAGAGGAGGTAGTCCAATTATTGTCATCAGATGAATATAAGGAACTGTCGGATATTAAAGTGACAGGACTGATGGGAATGGCAACCTTTACCCGGGATGAACAAACAATAAGACAAGAATTTCGTTATCTTTCCAGCGTATTCAATCGAATTAAGGATAGCTTTTTCAGGGAAGACCCGGAATTTTGTGAATTGTCAATGGGCATGTCGGGAGATTATCTCCTGGCCATTGACGAAGGCAGTACCATGATACGCATTGGCACAATAGTATTTGGGGAAAGAATTAAACATTAATGGTTATGGTGAATCTCGAGACCGGTTATGCAGGATTAACATTAAAGAATCCGTTGATCGTAAGCAGCTGTGGCCTTACAGATCAGGTTGATAAAATAGTAAAAATTGCGGACCAAGGGGCTGGGGGGGTTGTTTTAAAATCCCTTTTCGAGGAACAAATCAGATTTGAAGCAGGGAGATTTATGGAATCTACCGATTATCCCGGTGCTGAAGACTATTTGAATCATTATGTAAAGAGCAATAATGTTGACCAATACCTTGAATTAATAGAAGAAGCAAAGAATAAGGTAGATATCCCTGTTATTGCCAGTATTAATTGCATTTCGACCACTGAATGGGTTGAATTTGCCAAAAAAATTGAAGAAGCCGGTGCAGATGCTCTGGAACTGAATGTTTACTTTATACCCCTTTCAAAAGAAGATCCGTGCCAGAAATATGAAAAGATCTATTTCGACCTGGCATCACGTATGCAGGAGCTGATAAACATACCGGTCATAATGAAGTTGAGCAATCATTTTACCAACCTGGTTAACCTGGTAAATCAATTATATTTCCGGGGGATTTCTGCAGTAGTCCTGTTTAACAGGTTTTATTCACCCGATATTCATATTGATGACAAGAAGCTTATAGCATCTGAAGTATTCAGCAACCCTTCTGAAATCAGGGACCCACTAAGGTGGACAGCTATCCTGTCCCATTTTGTAGATAAGATCAGCCTTGGTGCATCTACAGGTGTGCATGATGGAGAAGCAGTTATTAAACTATTGTTTGCCGGGGCTCATGCTGTGCATGTTTGTTCAACATTGTATAAGAATGGAATCGGACATATCAAAACTATCCTGAAAGATGTTCAGAACTGGATGGAACGAAATAATTATTCGGGAATTGATGATTTCAGGGGTCTGATGAATTACAGGAATATTAGTGACCCTTTAAACTATGAGCGGTCACAGTTCATGAAATACTACTCAAGTCACCATTAAATT
>CAYZEZ010000307.1:0-5363 GCA_964477295.1 uncultured Bacteroides sp.
CTCCTGTTTCTCTTCAGGATTATTTCACCATTATCAGGATATATGGAAACATTCTGTGCAGTACTCAGTCGTATCTGTTTAACTCCGTTCATATTGATATCATTGGTAGACAAGTTAAGAGTGGCATTTACCATAGGAGCGTCTACTTCGGAAACAAGGTTGATCACATCAAAATCGATAAAATTAACACTGGCATAGATCCAGTCATATAATTTTTGACGCAGCGTAATGATGTCATTTTCCATATCATACATAATAAATCCATTTACTGCTAAACGCTTTAGCAACTGCTGCAACTGGGAATGCTCAATCATCATATACCTGGCAAAATCATACCCTTTGAATTCTATGGAGAAAGCCTCTTCTGAATATTTTCTCAAAATTACAAGTGGATTCTGTACATCAATCCCCTGCAGTCTTGCATACAACCTGGCATCATACATGTTATCAGACTGGAAATTTGCTAATCCTCTGGCAGCCCCCTCCTTCATTTTAAACTGGATTACATCTTCATTCAGGTTCCATCTTAATTGATCAAAATTCATCTCCACCTGATGGTAATTATTATAGTAGGGCGATTCCGATCTGAAGTCCTGAGTCCTGAACAGACTTATTGTATTGTCTTCCTCAGCATAGGACATACCTACATAAGGATGATAAATGGAGTCTGATCCAAGGTATACAGCGACTTCAGTACCAATGCCTCTTATTGTACCGGGTTGAAAAGCAAAATACTCTGACTGCGATCTCACTTTCAGGGAATCATTTTTGTAAAAACTAAGAGATGCTTTTTGGTACCTGGTCCCATACCCAACAAGGTCTGAACCAACCATAGAAAGTCCTCCGCGATAATTCACGTTTTCATATATATTACTAATTGTGTAATTATCCTTGTTGGAATAAAACCTGGGGTAGTGCATTGATTCTTTTTTTCTGACAGGCTCAACCTGTTCTTCGAGCCGGCCGGTCATGACAAAATCAAGATATCTGGTATTGTGGAATGAGACCGAGTCTGCTGTAAAATGAGGGAATCTCATATCGATCGTATAATCGGTCAATTCCGCATACACTTCATCATGGGCAAATCCTGATCTCTCCCAGGTAGTAATACCAGAATTACCAAACCAGGTATTAATTATTGGATTATAGATTCCCGAGGTGTTATAGATTTTCAGACTATCCCTGATTGATAAACAGGTCAGGGTAATGGATTCAAAAACAACATAAACAGAATCGGAGAATTCGTACCTGAAATTTGGCAAATCAGTTTTCCATTTAACGCTTTCTGTCTGGATTAAGATGTTGCTGGTCAATAATCTGTATGATGATACCATATATCTCTGAAGATCATCCAGTTGCATATGATCATTATCTGCAATCCCATGAAGTCCTGCCCTCCAGGCCTGGTAACTGTTTTGATCTTGCCTGCCTTCATGAAACTCATTAATCATTTGTATAAAAAGAATAAACTGTGGTGTTGGCCTGGCTTTTTTAATGATCAGTTTATTCGAAATGGCGATCAGGTCCTGTTGCTCATCCATGGCAATGTTTCCACTGTCCCAATCCGAAGTAAATTTATTAAAGGCTTCTTGCTGGACAGCGGATAAGGGAACATTCATATAAGTGATCAATTCACCTGTATACTTCTCAGGATCGGGTGAAAATATGCCTGCATTTTGAGCATTGAGAATATTCAGAAATAAGAACGAAATGGCCAGAAGTAGATATCTCTTTTTCATTCGTTTAAAATTTTTCTATTTATTCAATCCATTAATCATTTTTTTATCACACAAGCAATCCAATTATTATCAAGCCTGTGATGATCAAAAGACAGACCAGCATTAGAAATGGCTTCCTTAAACCTTGACAGATCGCTGTTTAAAAAGCCACTGCAAATGATGGTTCCTCCATGTATGACCAATTCACCAAAAGCTGTCAAATGACTGATATTATAATTCAGATGAACATTTGCCAGAATCAGGTCAAAATCACGTTCTCTAATATCTGAAAGCTCACCAGTCAACAACCGGATACTATCTGCATGATTTATTTGGATATTTTCCCTCGCACTTTCAATGGCATGCTGATCATTGTCAAGACCAATGATATCAGCTGCCCCTTTCATTGAACATAGAATACCCAGGATACCTGTCCCACAACCCACATCAAGGACCTTTTTCCCATCGACAGAGATGTTTAATATCTCCCTGATCATCATGGCAGTAGTTTCATGATGACCAGTACCGAATGCCATTTTGGGATGAATGGTTATTTCGAATCTGAATCCGGGTACCGGCTCATGGAATTCAGCCTTTATCCTGCATTCATTGTCAATAATAACCGGAGGAAAATTCTTCTCCCATTCGCTATTCCAGTTTTCAGATTCTATGATTTCCTGGTTAAATTCCCAATTTGCCCCATATTGAGGATTATGAATGATCTGATCCTTAAACATTACCTGGTTAAAGTCCGTCTCGTTGCAATATCCGACAATGCCTCTCTGTAACTCTTCAAAAGCATCAAAACCGGATGAATACAGGCTGGCCAGAAGCACATCATTATTCTCCTCTGCACCTGCTTTTAAATGGCAGGTTATCTTTACATATCTGTCCAAATCAGAATGAATTAACAATCGCCATAAAGTCATCTGCCTTTAAGGAGGCACCCCCAATGAGTCCTCCGTCAACGTCCTGCTTAGCAAATAATTCCCGGGCATTATCTGGCTTGCAACTGCCTCCATATTGAATGGTTGTATTATCGGCGATCTCCGTATTATACCTTTCGGCAATAAGTTTCCTTATAAAAGCATGCATTTCCTGTGCCTGATCAGGAGTAGCATTCAATCCTGTACCAATTGCCCAGACCGGTTCGTATGCGATTATGATTTTACTGAAATCTTTTTCATCAAGGTTAAAAATTGTTTTCTCTAATTGATTCCGTACAACATCGAAATGGTTATTAGCTTCCCTTTCAGCCAATATCTCTCCACAACAGAAAATAGGTATCAGACTGTTCTCCAGTGCAAGCGTAACTTTTTTAAACAGCACATCATTATCTTCCTTAAAATAGGTCCTGCGCTCAGAATGGCCAATGATCACATGCGTCGCACCGGTTGATTTGATCATTCCGGCAGCTATCTCTCCTGTAAATGCTCCGTATGCTTCTGATGCGCAATTCTGAGCAGAAAGCATAACCATGGATAGTCGTTTGCTTATTTCTGACAGATGTATAAATGGAGGTGCAATGATCACTTCCACATCTGATGGTTTTTGACTGGCCAGTTGTTCCACTGCTGAAGCCAGATCCATACCTTCCTCTAATGTTTTGTTCATTTTCCAGTTGCCTGCAACGATTCTTTTTCTCATCATTTCATAGTTTATAGTGTTTAACAATATCAAAAATATCAAAAAACTGCCTTGCTTTGGCAAAAATACCTAATAGTTATGAGGATTGAGTTGCGGGTTTGGAAGTTCCGAGTGGCAAGGTGCCAGGTATCAGGTGCCAGGTGAAAATTGCAAGGTACGACAGATGCAGGACCACAGACATATGACTGGCAACTGGCGATTGCCGGTTGCCTCCCGGCGACTCTTCATCTTCTTACCCTCGGGTCAATAATAGCGTATGTAAAATCAACTAAAATATTGATTATGACAAAAATGACAGATATAACTACTACTGAGCCCAAGACCAGTGGGAAATCATAATTATTTAATGCATTTACGATTACAAATCCCAATCCCTTCCATCCAAAAATATATTCCACAAAAATAACACCTGCCATCAGGGAGGCAAACCAGCCACTGATCGCTGTAATAACCGGATTAAGCGCATTCCTGAGGGCATGTCTGGAGATTATCCTTGAATAGGAGAGCCCCTTCGACCAGGCTGTACGAATGTAATCCTGCGAAAGAACATCCAGCAATGAGTTCCTTGATAACTG
This sequence comes from uncultured Bacteroides sp., assembly GCA_964477295.1. Lineage (GTDB taxonomy): Bacteria > Bacteroidota > Bacteroidia > Bacteroidales > SM23-62 > CAYZEZ01. Next base: position 3,941 of record CAYZEZ010000307.1, read on the forward strand.
CATGATAACAGACAGGGGTCGTATGGCCAGAGTCAGGGAAGGGAGGATCAGGTTCTTCAGGACCAGGCGGGCTCCTCCTCCAAGATCATCTACTTCGTATAAATTTCCGGTTAAATTCAGTCCGGTCAAATCTGAAAGCAAATAGGCAAAAATCCATCCAATGATTATGGCAGCAAAGAAAGAGGGTAATGACATCCCCACGGCTGAAAAGAAGAGAGCAAGACGGTCAAACAGGCTATCTTTCCATATGGCTGCAAAAATACCGGTTAATATGCCAATGATCGTTCCCAGTAAGATAGAAACAAATGCCAGGATCAAAGAGTTAGGTAACGCATCAAGGATTATTCCGGTCACGCTTTTTCTTGACTGGAATGACTTCCCCATATAGGGCGATTTAAGAACCACGGCCCATGAATCCTTCTTCCCGAAGAGGATTTTAGGTGAGTCATATTTTCCGGGATCCAGATAAAAAAGATTGTTTTCCCGGTCGAAGGTGTGATAGGATACCGGAGAAAGATTATTTAAATATCCCAGGTATTGCTTAAATACCGGTTCATTTAGCCCCAGTTCATTACGGATAGCCTTTACTGTAGACTCATCGGCACGCTGCCCCACCATCATTCTGGCCGGATCGCCTGGTAAAATATTGAAAATCAGGAACACTATGGTGATAACGCCCCATACTACCAGAAGACTGTAGAGTAATTTTCGGATAATATAACTGATCAAGGCTTATAAATTCTTCACCTTACCGGGTTGGATGTAAATAACGGATAAGGAGAAAGATAAACAACAATGAAACGGACATAAAAAGGACTAAATTTCTTTCCTTCGATTTTCTTTCCTGGTTCAGCGCATTGGCCAGTAATTGTTCATCCGGATTCTGGTATTCCGGAAAGTCATTGGCATGCCATTTATTAAGGATTACTCCATTCTTTAACAATAATAATCCGGGATTTGAACGGATAATCGTTTTCAGGGTAATCTCATCTGTAATATATATATCATATACCAGGCCCAGCGAGGTTGATATTTCTTCCACCTCATCACTCGAAGAGGAGCTGAGACAATAGAATGAACAATCACGGGATGAACAATACAAAGCCAGGTCATTGGCTTTAATGAGTGCTTCAGGATCGGCTTTTGCAAGATTATTTGAAATCAGTAGTATGGAATAATCCTGATCGGCAAGAATCCTGCCTGTGAGTTCAAATCCATCCTGGTCCACAACAGTAAAATCATGAATAGGCGGATCATAACCTTTGGTAACCAATATGTGTTTTGTGTCAACAAAAGTCCAGGTACTGTCATCCCACGGAAAATCATCCTCTGTAAATTCTTCCACCTTGCCATTCTTTTCATAATAGAGGAAGGTTTTGTACTCATCCATTGGCATACCTTCCGGCACCGTCATCTTATCGGG
>CAYZEZ010000308.1:0-3066 GCA_964477295.1 uncultured Bacteroides sp.
TCCACTATGTTGCCTCCTCCCATGGTAGTTGAAAAAACTCCTCTTGCTCTTGTTCCATAACCCATAGCCAGTGCAAAAAAAGCTGATGCTGAGTCATTCACTCCAAATGTAAATGCTCCCGGAGCGGATGCTACTGAACCAAATCCCAGGGCAAATGCACCCTGTCCTGAAGCAACTGTATTACCTGTCGCTGCTCCAGTTGAATCCACACCTACTGAACCAAGCGCAAAACTCTGAACTCCCGTTGCCTTTGCACCTGTACCAAATGCATAAGAGTCATATCCTATTGCTTTTGCCTGATTACCAAAGGCAAAGGAGTTATCTCCTTTTGTAACACTATTCAGACCGATTGATGTTGAATAATTACCTCTGGCAGCCGCCTGATAACCCATTGCCTGAGAAAATAATCCTTTTGCCCTGGATTGATATCCTGTTGAAAATGAATTTGTTCCGACACTATCGGGATGTTCGATGATTATGTTCCCTGCCAGAAATGCATTTTTTATCGGATACCATAAAATGCGGTTTTGTGAGGGTACCACAATTCCTGTAGCATCTGTTGCAACGTCGAAGTAACTTGATTCTTCTCCTTTGTTAACATCAAAGCCACCTATTGAAAATCCTCCTTTTCTTCCTTTTTCATTTCCGTCATCTACCCAAATCCTGACCCCTTCGTTGTATACTGCGAATATAGTCTGACCATCTTTATTTTTAACTTCAAACAGCGTTTCCTCCAGAGATTCTGTCGTTCCTGCAACTTCCAGCTTGCTTAGTGAACCATCAAGCTCTCTGGCAACCATGGAATATGGAACTGTCCATAACCTCGATGATCCCATGTTCTTAAGCTCACTTTGATAAAATATCTCTGTCTTAATGAATTTCGGAGTTACTGCCCAGTTAATATCACTAAATGTTGGTGCAGTCGAGGCAGGCTGTCTCACTCCCTTTCCTATCATCAGTGTGAACATGCCAAAACCGTTGGTCTCAATATCAGGATGATATTCCTGCCAGAAGATAGTTCCACCAAGTGAATCTGACTGGATTGTAATTGTTACAGGCAAAGAGGAATTGAGAATCGGATGTCCTGATCCATCTCTTGCAATGGCCTGGTAATTAAATCCCTGAGGCACCTGTGCATGTGATATAATGCACATTAAAAAGATACTAATTGTAAGTACTGCTCTTTTCATGAGATATAATTTTATGTTGCTTATAATTGAATCCAATATACCAAAGTTATGAAAGTCAGCCCTGCAAGACAAATAATATTGTATTAGCAAAAAAAATATCCTATTTTGCTTTAAGATATTTTAGAGAAGATTTTTAATTAATCACTGCTTATTATACTTTTAATATGAGAAAAAAACTTTTAACCTTATTTTATGTCTCTTGCCTTCTTTCGGGAATAGCAGGTATCAATAGTAACTTACTTGCCCTGATCCCTGAATCTGATGCAGTTACAATTAAGAAATGCCAGGACTTTGAAATAACAGGTAGTGGTGGTTCTGATTTCTGGAAACGAACTGAATGGATAAACCTGGTTCCACAGGGTAAAAATTCTTCTACTTATCAGACAAGAGTCAAAGTCCTCTACTCTGAAACAGGGATATACTTTCTGTTCAACTGTGAGGATAAAAAGCTGACTACTACAATGACCGCCGATAATCTTTTCCTGTGGGAGGAGGATGTTGTTGAAGTTTTTCTTTGGCCGGATGAGAATTTTCCGGTATACTTCGAGTATGAACTTTCTCCGTTGAATTACGAGTTGCCAATTATTGTTCCCAATTATGAAGGACATTTTTTGGGATGGCTTCCCTGGCAATACGAAGGTGACAGAAAAACACGACATGCCACAAGCTCTGCCGGGGGAGATAAGAAAAGCGGAGCTTCAGTATCAGCCTGGATTGCTGAATTTTTTATCCCATATAAGCTTCTTACACCATTGAACAAGGTTCCCCCTGTATCAGGTACAAAATGGAGAGCAAATATGTACCGAATCGATTATGACAATGGCGCAGACCATTTTGCCTGGCAAAAAACGAATGGAACTTTCCACGAGTATAACAAATTCGGGACATTTATATTCGAATAGAAAAATAGAAAATATACTATTAAAATTATCATGATATGGATAGAGTATTAATGATCCAGCCGGAAAATATTGGTAAGAATTTCATCCCTTCAAAATATCTTCCCCGGAATAAGGATGAATATTACCAGCGGAACAAACAGTCAATCACTCCAAAATCAGGATGGAGGCATTTGCAGTCGGATGAAGTCGAGAGGCTTGTGAAGAATGATAATACTGCCGATAACTGGGATGAGATACTTGTGACAGACAAGTTCGACCCGCGACAAATAAAAAATACGAGGTTTTACGGGCTTGTAAGGATTGGCTGCTTACAAAACGTTATTCTTGAGCATCACGACCTGAGAGTCCCTGCTGGAATCACTAACAGCCTGATTATCTCCTGTGATATCGGAGATAATGTGGCTATACATAACGTGCATTATCTGGCCCATTATATTATTGGCGATTGCAGCATTCTCTTTAACATCCAGGAAATGCATACAACTGATCATGCCAAATTTGGAAATGGAATACTTAAAGAGGGAGAATCGGAAGATGTCAGAACCTGGCTCGATCTGATGAACGAAACCGGCTGCCGGAGAGTCCTTCCTTTCAATGGTATGATAACTGCCGATGCCTACCTGTGGGCCAAGTATGTTGATGATAGTGCCCTGCAACAAAACCTGATAAAGATCACTCAGCAAAGTGTTGATAACAGGCGTGGTTTTTATGGTACAACAGGCAGTAATTGTGTGATTAAGAATTCTCTTATCCTGAAGGATGTTAAGATAAGCTCATATTGTTATATTAAGGGAGCCAACAAATTAAAAAACCTGACTATTAATTCCTCTGAAGAGGAACCGACTCAGATAGGAGAAGGAGTCGAACTGGTAAAACGTGTAGCCGAAGTAGCGGACGGAATAAACCTGCGGGGTGAACGCTATGGTCACCGGGGAGGATTGATACAGCCTGACCGTATATTGTATCCCGAGCCG
>CAYZEZ010000308.1:3076-4500 GCA_964477295.1 uncultured Bacteroides sp.
GAACTGGTAAATGGCATAATTGGCTATGGCTGCCATATTTTTTATGGTTGTAAAGCCGTAAAATTTATTCTTGGCAATAATTCCAGTCTTAAATATGGAGCCCGGCTGATCAACTCATTTCTGGGGGATAATTCAACAATATCATGTTGTGAGGTGTTGAATAACCTTATATTTCCGGCGCATGAGCAACATCACAATAACTCTTTCCTGATTGCTTCAGTTGTAATGGGACAAAGCAATATGGCAGCTGGCGCGACAATTGGTTCAAACCATAACAGCAGGGCTAATGAAAATGAAATTCAGGCCGGCAGGGGATTCTGGCCAGGATTGTGTACCAGTGTAAAACACTCCTGTCGTTTTGCATCATTTGTATTGCTTTCCAAAGCCGATTATCCGGCCGAGCTTAATATACCCTTACCTTTTTCACTGCTCAATAACAATACCTCAAAAGATCAACTGGAAGTAATGCCGGCATACTGGTGGATGTATAATATGTATGCCCTCGCCCGCAACTCCTGGAAATTCCAGAATCGTGACAAACGGGTTCATAAAATTCAGAATATTGAATTTGAGACGTTTGCGCCTGATACAATAGAGGAAATATTTACTGCACGTACCTTACTGGAGATATGGACTGCGAAAGCAAGTTTAGGGCAAAAGGCTGTCACAATAAATGAACAAGATCTTGTTGCCACAGGACGTAACATTTTATCAGGTAGTGGTGAAGAAACAGATGGTCTTGAAGTATTAGGTGAAAACATGGAAAACAGCAGAAGAAAAGTTCTGATCCTAAAACCCAAACAGGCATATGATGCTTATGGAGATATCCTCCATTATTATGCCACGAAGAACCTTATGGCATATATGAGTTCACATTCAAAGGCCACATTCTCAATGATTTGTAAGGATCTGAAAAACAAACGAAGGCGGGAATGGGTCAATCTTGGCGGACAAATCATGGAAAGAGGTGATGTTGATAAACTTAGATCTGATATTGGATCCGGCAAGTTAAAGTCGTGGAAAGAGATCCACGCCAGGTATGATGATCTTTTGACAAAATATACTATTGACAAACAAAAACATGCTTTTGCTACACTGTGTGAATTATATGAAACTGAAAATCTTACAAAAACCCAGCTGGTATCAGCCATGGATAAATCAGTGATTATTCAAAAATATATTTGTGATCAGGTTTATAGTTCACGTCAAAAAGATTTTGAAAATCCCTACAGGCAGGCTACCTTCAGAAATATGGATGAAATGAAAGCTGCATTCGGAACCCTGGAAGATAACAGTTTTATTATCCAGGTTAGAAGAGAAACCAAAGAGTTTGAAACACTTTCAAAAAAGTTAAAAAAGAGGATTTCCTGATTCCATATTACCATACTCAAATAATGAAGAAGCGCAAAACCGGTTTTAGATGG
>CAYZEZ010000308.1:4510-5331 GCA_964477295.1 uncultured Bacteroides sp.
TGATCCTCGGATTGTTGTTTATTGCAACAACAATTCTATATATCGACCGCTCCGCTCTGGGAATTTTAGCTCCTGACCTTCAAAGGGAAATAGGATGGACCGAGGAGCAGTATGGAATTATCAACACCGGTTTCATGATTGCCTATGCTCTTTGTTTTATACTTATGGGCCGTATTATTGATAGAATAGGTACCAGGAAGGGTTATCTGGTTTCAATAGGTATCTGGAGTATTGCAGCTTTGGGAAGTGCCCTGGCAAAATCGTGGATTGGGTTCGCTATTGCCAGGTTTAGTCTTGCAATAGGACAATCAGGGAATTTTCCCTCGGCAATCAAAGCCGTGGCTGAATGGTTTCCCAAAAAGGACCGTGCCCTGGCAGTAGGTATATTTAATGGAGGCTCTAATATGGGAACTATCCTTTCGCCTCTGATAATTCCGTTTATTGTGCTAAGCTTTGATAGCTGGCGGGTGGGTTTTCTCTGGACATTCCCTGTCAGTATGGCCTGGGTGATACTATGGTTCAGATACTTCAGAAAGCCGGAAAAAAGCCCCAATGTTTCACAGGAAGAACTTGAATATATAAATTCTGACAGTGAATCGGAAAAGGACATTGAAGCCGTAAAGTGGGGAGATATATTGCCACATAAAGGAGCCTGGGCCATCGGTATAGCAAAATTTATGGCTGATCCTATATGGTGGTTCTATCTTTTCTGGGGAGCAAAATTCCTTAATGAAAAATTCGGTGTGAGCCTGAAAGAAATTGGTCTGCCATTTTTTACCATCTACCTGGTTTCCTGGGGTATTGGAATCTTCCTGGGATGG